>NZ_JFBD01000056.1 GCF_000709085.1 Virgibacillus alimentarius
GGTGAACGAGGTCAATCCTAAACTAACTTCCCGAATTCCACAAAGTTTTTAGTGTATAACAGTAAATGAACTTCCTGCTTGTTCAAATCCGGCCCAGAAAAAAACAACAAAGCATGCAAGGATCATAATTGCCAATGTTCTTTTTTTCTCTTTTTTTGTAAGTGGCTGTTTTTGGTTCTTTTTCTCCGGAACTTCTTTTACATTCAATTGGGTTGGTTGTAATCCTACATTACCTAAATATCTATTACTTAAACTATTAAATAGAACTTGTCCAATAATCATCCCGATGGAAGAAGCTAGGAAAGCCCATTTAAAACCAAAGTGTTCTACTCCATCTGCGCCTACTGTATGAAATAGATCTTCAGCAAGAAATCCTGCGATTAAAGGGGCGAACAGTGCTCCAATATTGATCCCCATATAAAAGATTGTAAAAGCGGAATCTTTTCGTTTATCATTTCTTGGATAAAGTTCTCCTACAAATGTAGATATATTAGGTTTAAAAAAACCATTACCAATGATTAACAGTGCCAACCCTAAATACAAACCAACCTGGGAATGCACGAGAAATATAACAAAGTCTCCAACAGCCATTGTAAATCCACCGATGGTTATAGCTGTTCTTAACCCCATAAATTTATCTGTTAAATACCCGCCGAAAATAGGCGTGAAGTAGATTGCACCTGTGTATATGCCATAAATCATTACTGCGTGTTGTGTGCTTAACCCAAGGCCGCCACTAATTAGTTCTGCTGTTAAATATAAAACAAGGACAGCACGCATTCCATAATAACTGTACCTCTCCCAGAGCTCAGTAAAGAAGAGCAAGTACAGCCCCTTTGGATGCTTTTTTCCTTGAGGTAAGTCTTTCACCGAAGCTTCCATCAAAACCCTCCTAAATGATTGCAACGTTACTAATTATAAAATAGTAAGAATCGTTATACAATAAAAATTCTAAAAGAATAAGTTTTAGCATTTTTGAAATTATTCTTAAAAAATGAATACAGATCCACTTTAGTTTGTTGCGAATAAAGAATGATATTCTTTTTGAGGGATATTAATTAAAATGGGAGTACAGGATAATATTCTTTCTTTAAAAAAGAAGGTTTATCAATTGTTATTAATTAACTGGTTAGTAAAGCTTTTTTCGTCAGAATTGATGTTTGCAACTGCTGATAATTACATTTTTGTTCACATTGCATCTCATTTTTTAGGGTGTTTTTAGTATTTGTTTCTATTCTCCTATATACTTAAGTGTAATAATACATACTGTAATTTCACTGTAAAAACACAGCCATTTAAATTAATAAAAAAATTTTTTCGATTTTCATCAAATTTTCATATTCGTATTGTATGATACGAATGGAATGCAATGGACTGGAGGAAATCAATGATGGCAGTAGCGAGTAAATTATCATCTATCGCAGTCATAGTCATAACCTTCATCTTAGGGTTTGCTTTTTTCTATCAGATAAGCAACTTACCCAAGGCACAAAAAAAGCACCATATGGAGGAAATGGCTAGTCAGCTTATTAATTTTTTTATATTTTTATGGATCGGAAAAATTGTATTAAATTTGTCTGTATTTGTTCAAGATCCATTGGCGATTTTAGCTTATCCAAGTAATTCTTATGCATTTTACTTTGCATTTTTCGCCTGCGCTGTGACGTTTGTTTATAAGTCGAAACGTAAAAACAGGAACATTTTTTCATACATGGATTCCTTTATGATAACGATTTTGGTTGCATCGTTTGTCTATGAGTTTATTCAGCTGGTGTGGGTGAATGATACGTTTTCAATTGGATATATGATTTTACTCTCTGTTCTACTCCTGTTTGTCCTGCTCATTCGTGATCGGATAGCTACTAACACATTGACATTGATTGTGTTAGTGATCTGGTTGATAGGAATATTATTATTAGCATTCATACAACCGTATGTAACAATTTTTGGCTACATAATAGCACCATGGTTTTTAAGCCTGTTGTTAGCAATATGTTTAATAGCTATCGTTATAAATCTAAGAAAGAGGGTGTCGTAATTGGGTGGAATAGAAGCAGATACGATGTTGGTGGTAGGAATGCTTCTTGCGATAGGCGCAGGTGCGTTATCCTTTTTATCACCTTGTGTGTTGCCGATTTTTCCAGCATATCTATCGTACATTACTGGGATCAGTGTAAAAGAGTTGCAGGGAGATAAAAATATAAAGATTCGCAGTAAATTATTAAGTCATTCTGTCTTTTTTCTTTTAGGGGTTTCACTTGTATTTATTAGCTTAGGTGTAGGAGCTTCCTTTTTAGGAAAGTATATTCAGGATTTATTAGTCGGTGATTCGGGACTTTTAATACAACGTCTTGCGGGAATCTTTATTATATTTATGGGTTTGTTTGTTGGTGGCTGGATTAATATAAAGGCGCTGATGGTGGAGAAACGTTTCCATGCTTCTAAAAAACCAGTCGGCTATTTAGGAACATTTTTTGTTGGTTTGGGATTTGCTGCTGGATGGACACCATGTATTGGTCCTATTTTTGCATCTATCCTGTTTTTAGCAGCAAGTAACCCTGGCCAAGGTATATTTTATACAGCAATGTATGTTGTTGGCTTCGCATTGCCATTTATTGTTTTGACCTTTTTCCTTGGCTCTACTAAATGGATTGTTCGCCATAGTGGAATCATCATGAAAATCGGCGGCGTTATTATGGTAATAATGGGAGTTGTCCTGTTTTTGGGACTAATGCCGCGTATCACAGAATTTTTACTTAAGTTAGTACAAGACACATGGCTAGAAAAGCTAGGCTAATCATAATCATTAGCTGCTTACCTTTAAGTTTAATATAGTAGTATATAAATGTAGAATAATACTATATAAACGTTGAGATAAAATAAATTCATTACGTTTTGCGAGCTTGAATAAAACGAAAGGAATGGATATAAGCATGAAAAAATTAATAATTATCTTGATTGTGGTAGGAATGGTCGGCTACGCTGTCTATGATTTTGCCTTTACATCGGATAAACAGGTATCAGAAGAACAAAACAGTCAAGAGCATAGTGTTTCGGATAATGCCATCACCTCCCCTCCGAAAGAAGATGAAGAGGTCAAGGAGTCCGATGAAGTAGGACTTGATAAGGGGCAACTTGCTCCAAATTTTGAACTTACTACTTTAGACGGAGAAAAAGTAAAATTATCCGATTTCAAAGGTGAGAAAGTGTTTCTGAATTTCTGGGCAACATGGTGTCCGCCGTGCCGTGCAGAAATGCCAGATTTGCAAAAGCTTCATGAAAATAAAGATGTAAAGATTTTGGCTGTTAACTTAACACAAACAGAGTCAGACCCAGATAAGATCCAAGCGTTCATGGATAAACTTGACCTGACATTTACTGTTCCTTTAGATAAGCAATCAACCGTAGGAAATCAATATCAAATACAGCCAATACCGACTACTTTTATGATTGATTCTAATGGCCGTATCCAGAATAAGGCTTTTGGTGCCTTGAACTATGAAATGATGGTTCAAGAGGTAGAAAAGCTGAAATAAGCCATGATTACGCGTAAACTAGTACTGGGGTGAACGTGATGAAACAAACTGTCATGGTTGTAGAAGACGATAAAATGATTCGCGACCTTGTAAGTATTTATTTGAAGAAAAACGATTATCATGTTGTAGAAGCATGTGATGGTGAAGAGGCACAAGAAGTGTTCCTTGAGCACCATCCATGCTTAATTATATTGGATTTAATGCTGCCTAAAATAGGCGGTGAAGAATTTTGTACATGGGTGCGTGAACGGGAAGGAAATGACGTATCAATTATTATGCTTTCTGCCAAATCCCAGATCGATGATAAAATTTCTGGACTGAAATTAGGAGCGGATGATTATATGACAAAACCTTTTGACCCAAATGAGCTCATCGCTCATGTTGAGGCCGTTTTGCGCCGAACTGGCCAGTTTTGTCAAAAGATCGTGCATGAAGGATTATGTATTAAACCGCGAAAAGGAGAAGTCCTGCTTTTCGATAAACCAGTAAATCTAACAAAATATGAATTTAATATTTTGTATTACTTCATGCAAAATCCAAACATTGTTTTATCACGAGAGCAGCTCGTCAATCAAATTTATCCAAATACAGAACACGATGTAATGGAAAGAACAATCGATGCGCACATCAAAAAAATACGCGAAAAGGTAGAAGAACATGCGAAAAATCCAAAGCGCATCCAAACTGTTCGAGGAATGGGGTATAAATTTGTCACTAAGTAAGAAAATAAAATCAATTATACCCTCTGGATTTTTGTGGCGTTTAACCTTTTTAAATACAATCGTTGTTTTCATAGCTACTGCAATTAGTGGGTGGGCTATATATAATACAGCCTGTTTTCTGGCTGCAGGTGTGGGAGACTTCAATGCACAAAGACAAGAGCAGTATAATAGCACGCTTCTAAATTATTTGTGGATATTTATGATTATCGCTGCTATTGCGGGAAGTTTATTTCATTATTTTTTAATAAAGCGATTGATAAAACCAATAAGACAGTTAATTCATTCGACCAAACAGATGAAACTAGGGCATTTTCCAAAACCAATAGAAGTTTATAAACAAGACGAAATAGGACAATTAGTCATACAGTACAATGAATTGCTTGATCAATTGCATGAAAATGAACGGCATAGGAAAAAATTAGTTTCTGATTTGTCTCATGAAATCAGAACGCCGATATCAAATTTAAATGGTTATCTTCTTGGACTGAAGGACGGGGACATTACAGGAGATAAAGAATTATACGCATCACTTTATCAAGAATCCAAGCGTCTATCACAAATGATTGAACAGCTTGAACAATTAAAGGAGTGGGATAATCTATCTGCTCAATCTTTAACTAATAAAGAAGAAATAGAAATAGGAGGTTTACTTAAACAATGCGTAGCGATGTTCAAGTGGACGCTTAGTCAAAAAAACATTACCGTACAGGTAGATGCTGTTCCTTGTAATACGTTTATTCATATTGAAGGGATACAACAAGTTATTAGTAATTTACTTGATAATGCAATTCTTTACTATGAGGGGGAAGGCCCAATTTTCATAAAAGGTGAAAAAAGAGATGAAAATTATCTTATCTCTATCACTGGACCAAGTAAACCTATACCAGATCAAGAAAAAGAAAATATATTTAAACGTTTTTATCGATTAGATTCCTCACGCAGTCGCGAAACAGGTGGATCTGGTCTTGGACTTGCCATTACGAAGAAAATAGTTGAGAAGCACCACCAAGGAGAAATTGGAGTTAAAATGGGGTCAAACAGTAACACATTTTGGTTTTTGCTTCCAGTAGATGAAGAAACAGATTGATAAAAGGTTTAACGGGATTGTAAAGCAATTGACAATATACGCTTGAGGGTATATCATATATTCTATAAGTGACTACTCTGTATAAAATGAAGAGTTATACGATAGATTGGTTGTAAATAGAATAGACAGGAGAGATTACTTATGGAATATGATGATAAAATAAAAAATAGAGTAAAGCGTATGGAAGGTCAACTTAGGGGTATTTTAAAAATGATGGAAGAGGGAAAGGACTGCAAATCAGTCACGACACAATTGTCTGCTGTACGTACAGCGGTAGATAGAACGGTGGGTGTCATTGTCAGTTCAAACCTTGTTGAATGTGTTTTAGAAGCAGATGAAAATAAGGATAAAGAAACGGATGAATTAATAAAAGAAGCAGTTAATTTGCTTGTTAAAAGCAGATAAGTTGTTTTCTTCCTTTTTTTATCTCATTAAGAACAATCAAAAAGTTAATCAAACGTTTGAATAAAAAGTAATGGACCAAAAGTTATATCTTTTTCTGTTTTTTTATTATAATGAAAGTAACTAAATTTTTAAGGAGGGATTTTAATGGCAGAGTTAAAAAAGATTCATTCCAATGAAGATATGAATGAAGTATGGGAGAGGTCTGAGCAAAAACCAGCTATTCTTTTTAAACACAGTGCAACTTGTCCCGTCAGTGCAAATGCTTTTAATGAACTTAACGCTTTTTGGAAAACTACACAAGAAGATGTTGATTGCAGTTATTTAGTAGTAAGTGAAAGCAGAGATCTATCCAATCAAATAGCGGAAGAAACAGAAGTGAAGCATGAGTCACCCCAAATCTTTCTTATTTCAAATAAAAACGTAATTTGGCATACTTCTCACTCAAAAATATCGCAGGAAAGTATAAATGAAGCGCTAAAAAATGTAAAATAGGGGAAAGACTAGTCAAAGCCACAGTAAGAAGCTGTGGTTTTTAATGTATCTTCTATTAGGGTGATATAACAAAACATGCCAATCATACTTAAATTTGATATACTTAAGTTAGCCTCATTGCTTACAAGGAGGAAAATAAGTTGAGCAATAAAAAGTTACAAAAAGAAGCTATGCATATATTAAAACTTACAAGCAGAACTTTCTATATTCCAATTACGTTGCTTGGATCAACACTAAAGAAAACAGTAGGGTCCGCCTATTTGTGTATGCGTGCCATTGATGAAATAGAAGACCATGAAGCATTGGATATAGAAACAAAACAACATTTATTACGCTCCACCAGTGCCCTTTTAAAAAGTGAATTCGATGCGGCAGCTTACGAACAATTAATGCATCCATATAAATCTGTAATGCCTGAAGTAACCTTACGATTAGGTGACTGGATTAGCGTATGTCCTCCTGAAATAGTTGAGAAAGTAAAAGAATCAACAAGCGTAATGGCAACAGGTATGGCTAAATGGGCAGGGGAAAATTGGCATGTAAAAACAAAGGAAGATTTGGATGATTATACATACTATGTAGCAGGTTTGGTAGGTGTTATGCTTTCAGATATATGGGAATGGTATGACGGTACACAGACCGATCGAGAGCTTGCTATCGGGTATGGAAGAGGGTTGCAAGCAGTTAATATGCTCCGGAATCAACAAGAAGATGAGGAAAGGGGAGTTAAATTTTTTCCTGACGGATGGAATGCCAACGACATGTTTATGTATGCTGAGAGAAACATAGAATTAGCGGATGAATATATGAAAGACATAAGTACTCGAACGATAACACTGTTCTGTAAAATTCCGCTAGCACTAGCAAAAAAGACGATAAAAGCTTTAAAGAGCGGCAGGGAAAAAATTTCTCGAGATGAAGTGGAAACGATTGTAGATAAGATTAAAAATGAGTAGTTTACACCCCCCCTTAGAATCAAATAAAGCCAACGTATGTTACATTGGCTTTATTTGATATCATTCATTTAAGTTTTCTAAATAGGTTAAGGACACTTTTAAATTAGCATTTTTCTCCCGGACATGGTCAAGTAGTTCTTTATCTTTTGTAGTGTTTTTACTTCGGATCGCATAGGTATATAAAATCATTGTACCAAGATTCGTCGTTTCGACTTGTCGAAGTTGATAGCTCTCTGTATACATATCAAAAACATCATCTAGCAAATGTTCATGATTTAAATTTTCTGGTATCGTTACCTTTAATATTTGTGTGTCCTTTCCTTTTCCATATTGAAACTTATAAAGTAAGTAAAAGATAAGGCTAGCAAAAATAGTTAATATAATGGCTAAATCAAAATGGTATAACCCGCTCGTCATACCTACACAGAGGCCGAAAAAAATATAGGCAATATCTTTTGCATCTGTAACGGCACTCCTAAAACGAATAAGCGAAAAGATAGCAAATAACCCAAAGGCAACACCTGAATTTCCGCTGATCACATTCATAACAACCGAAACAATGACACTCATCATAATAATTGTATGCACAAAAGCCTGTGAATATCGCTCACCTGTAAACGTGACTTGATATATCTTCGTAATAATTAAACTTAATCCTGTAGCAATAAGCATGGCTAATATAACCATGTATATAGATGTCTCACTTCCTGTATCATTTGTTGAAATAAGTTCGTTAATAAAATCCAATGTTATCTTCCTCCCCCTACAAATACGTTTTCCATCACAATTTCATTCGGTATCTCTTCACTTTTTAACAATTCTGTACTCGTGCAGTACTTGGATGCACTTTTTTGCTCGCAATGTAAATCTTGCAGTATACGAGTCAGCCACAAAGGAACACTATCATTTACCTTCACTTCAAGAACCACTAGATTAGGATCAATAAAGTGTTCCCCCTGCGGACCATACTCCAGAAGAAGATCATCCTCGCGGCAGCGTAAATTTAAATCGAATGTCACTCTAAGTTCCGGATCATATACGCCATGAAGCGCGTGTCTGTCATAACTAACGATCATCTCAGGATGTAAGTTATACAAACGGCGAAAATTATCAATCTCCCGCAGCACTTGTGTGTTAGAAGCTTCAAAGTGATTCAATGGTTCTTCAGGTGTATCTAAATAGCGATAAGCTTCCGAAAGCGGAAGAATCATCCGTCTTTTGTTCACCACCTTTTTATGCTTTTGTTTGATTTCAAAAAAAGCAGTTCCATCTTTATCTATGTCATCATATACACGCAGACGAAGCTTTTGACGAAACGCTAATTTGTTTTTTGTTTCAAAATAAATCGTGTTTTCCGGACTCTCAAAGTATAGACTTGTTACCGTATATTTACCTTCCTCTCCATTTATGTCTGCACGCATATAAGGAGACATTCGTCTGACCAGCTCTTCATACTGATCCTTGGTAATTAAGTATTTTTGCTCTTTCCTCCTAAAAATTTCAATCGTCATCTATTTCATCTCCCTCTGCTATGTTTATCGTAAATGTTTGATCTGAAAACATACTGTGAGAAGGATTAGAATCTCATGAGAAATCTAAGGTCATTCTATTTTAAAGTAAAAGGGTAATGGTCTATTTAACACTGATCAGGGGTAAACTATTTTTTCGATTAAAGAAAAAGAGACCATTTATGATCTCTTTTCAAAAAGAACCAAAGGGATAGGAGCGTTAGGGTTGAATGCAGAAGTAAAAGCCTTTGATACGTTAACATACGCTTTATAAGGAAAGGTGGGGCTGGTTTACATGGATGGTAAGAAACAAAACTAGCGCCCGTATCTTATTTTTATAACATAAGTGTCTTGACAATGGGACCACTTTATTTCATTTAAAAACATTGAAATGATTGGATGCTGTTTAGATCAATTCCGAAGTAAGTCCATCTATTATGACTCCATCTGAATCCAGAAATAGAGTTTCTGCCAACAAAGATGGGAAAAAACCAAAAAGCTTCTCTTGAAAGCCAAATATAGGTGAAGCGGAAAAGGCAGCCTTGTATTGCACCAGGATCAATAGCAAAGGGCTGAATCTGCTGTTTTGTTGGTGTGAAATTAGGTGGAGGTGTTGTTGGAGGCCCACCCCCACCTTGAAATCCCGGATATTCGCCATCAGGAGATCCGGTAAATGGCGGATAATAGCCGGTAGAATTTACGCTATGCTGTCCTCCTCCGAAAATTTGTCCAAGCAAATACCCCGGCGGATTAAATTGTCGATTGTTTCCAAAATCATTATGCATTATTTTTCCTCCTTTATCACTTCTTTCTTTTTAATATATGGGGATTCGCATAGAGTGGGAATGATAATGAAAAACGAAATGAAAAATAGGCGCAATAAGAACTTGCTATGATAGAAGATATATGGTAAGGTTACTCTACAATTTCTGAACGGAGGTTTTTTAAATGAAGCATATCCAATTCCGATTAATTACTGTGCTTGGCTAAATGAATAGTATGTAAGACTCTGCTTGTGTGGAGTATTCGGGATTGGTCTGCTTAATTTAGGAAACCTAATATTAAAAATGGGGAGAGGATCAAGTCTTACTCTCTTTTTTTGTTTTAAAGGAAGAACTTGAAGGGATTGCTTTGTTTATGGAGCTGCTAAAGAAATGCAACAGCTTTCTCATGCTCTTGCAAATGACCAATAAAATGGGAAATAATTTATTTGTTTCTAATATCGTTCAAACTTCCCGATTACTTCTGCACAAACTGAAACTTGTGTTTTTAATTTGTATACGTACGGAAAAGGAGATTTTCTTAGATGAATGATGAAACAAATAATAAGGAATATGAATTTTTAGCGGATGACCCCAATGGAAAAGTAATGCCTATTATGCTTTCTTTAATTATTGGTGCATTTTTCGCAATTTTAAATGAAACGTTGCTGAATATTGCGCTTACAACGCTAATGAAAGAATTCGATGTATCGGTTTCGACAGTACAGTGGATGGCAACAGGATTTATGCTTGTTATGGGAATCGTTATCCCGATGTCCGCTTTACTGATTCAATGGTTTACGACAAGACAAATGTTTATAGGAACAATGACTGTTTTTACCATTGGTACGATTATTTGTGGCCTAGCTCCAGTGTTTTCTGTATTACTAATAGGACGCTTCCTGCAAGCAGCTGGAACAGGTCTGTTAATTCCAATTATCTTTAATACGTTTCTTTTACTATTTCCGCCGCGACGCAGGGGAGCAGTTATGGGGATTGTAGGATTGGTTATCATGTTTGCCCCCGCGATCGGTCCAACATTATCAGGGATTATTGTGGAACATCTTGGGTGGCGTTACCTCTTTATAACGGTGATTCCTTTTGCTTTATTTTCAATTGGATTTGCCTATAAATATTTAGTAAATGTTTCAGAAGTAACCAAGCCAAAAATAGATATACCCTCCATCTTATTTTCTACGATCGGATTTGGAGGGGTTGTATTTGGTTTTAGTACTGCCGGAAATCAGGAAGAGGGATTTCTTGCTCCGGTTGTTTATATTTCAATCCTTATAGCGATTATTTCGTTAACGCTGTTTTCATTCAGGCAATTAAAGCTAAATGAACCGATTATAGATATCCGTGTGTTTAAATTCCCTATGTACTTACTTGGTGTGGTTATGTTTATTATCATCATTATGGCAATGTTTGCCTCGGAGATTATTTTGCCGATTTTTATGCAGGGTCCCTTGGCTTTAGCTGCAGCGACTGCAGGATTGGTTCTTTTACCAGGTAGTTTGTTAAATGGACTATTATCACCAGTGATGGGAAAATTGTTTGACAAAGTAGGACCGCGTTTTTTGATGATCCCGGCAACAGTACTATTATGCGGCACCATGTTTGTTTTAACGAGATTAAATACAAACACCCCGGTTGTAGTGATCATTATTAGTTATATATTGTTAATGATTTCGGTTTCAGCGATTATGATGCCAGCGCAAACAAATGGATTAAATCAATTGCCCAAGCATTTATATCCACATGGAACAGCTGTGATGACGACCCTGCAGCCTGTAGCGGGAGCGATTGGAGTTTCTGTGTTTATCAGTATTATGAATGCCAAGCAAAACAGTATTTTAGAAAAAGCAGCGAACCCAGCTGACCCGGAAGTAATTAATAATGCAATGGTTGCTGGTGTTGAATTAGTTTATTTTATTGCATTTTGTTTTGCTATTTTTGCATTTATTGTCTCCCTTTTTGTTTATAGAGCAGAGCCAACTGAAATGGAGCAGCTGCATGCAGAAGAATAAAAAAACAGTTTTATTGGTCAAAAATGATACCAGACCATGGTAAAAGAGTAAGCAAAGGTATCAGAATAATAGTGATTCGTTGTAACCTTTTCCATGAAGTTGTAAAATAGATACAGGTTGACAGAAGGCTGTCCCATTTCTTTTGGGACGGTCTTATCTTTTTGTTTGAATATATATTTGCCAAAAACGGGTAAAACGATTGAGAAAGGAAGGAGGATGTTTCTTTACATGACAAGTCTAATATATACAAATTTGAAGCAGGCTTTTGAAATCAAAAAGAATCCACTTCCTTGGATAAAGGCTATTAGTGCTGGGGTAGCCGCAGCACTCCCGGCATTCATTGGATTGTTATTTGGTCAATTGCAATACGGGCTGTTAGCTGTAATTGGGAGTTTCACTTTTCTATATATGTTTAATGAGCCTTATGTGCAGCGGGCGAAAAAACTCTTTTTTGTTTTATTAGGAATAAGCTTTTCTGTTGGCTTAGGAACACTTCTTGCTCCTTTTCCAATAGCTCAAGCCTTCACAGTTGGCATTATTGGTATGGTTGCTACATTTATTTTTGGGGCACTGAAAATACCAGGACCAGCGGCAATATTTTTTGTTTTAGCATTTACTATGACGTCCGCTATGCCAGTTGACCCTGCTCTTGCACCTGTTCGGACTGGATTCGTATTTCTTGGAGGGGTTTTATCATGGTTCATTGCGATGGTTGGTTGGTTTTTTAATCCGCGTAGACCTGAAATAAACGCTGTTAGAAATATTTATAAGGAACTTGCTGCACTATTAGATGCCACCGGGACAGAAAGATTCAGCGAAGCAAGGCATCAAACAGTGTTGAAAATAAAAGCTGCAGAAGAAGTATTAAAAGCAGGGTATGCACCCTGGGGGAAACCACAGCTTTATAAGCGTCTCTATCTATTATATGAACAGGCAAATGCTATCTTTTTAGAGATACTTGAAAATGATGCAACGAACAATACAAAGCTGTCTGCAGAACTGGGAGAGTTTCTCAGGACCATTGTAAAAGCAATTGATAATAAAGATAATAATATATCATTGGATACGATCGGTGTTAACGATATACAAGTAGAGAATACGGAACTTATTGAAAAGGTACGTAAGGCTGGATCGATTTTAATAGATGAGCTAAGTGAAGAATCGATACGAATTTCAAAACCTTCTTTCAAAACTATCTTTGGTGGTAATATCCATAAAAACTCCATCGTTTTTGTGTCCGCATTACGATATGGTTTTATCCTAATGATTGCTGCATTAATCGCCCATGCATTTGGTTTTGACCGTTCATACTGGGTGACCCTATCATGTGCAGCTGTGATGCTCGGTTCAACAATCATGAGTACTTTTCATCGTGCTATCCAGAGATCGTTTGGAACCATTATCGGTATTTTAATAGCTATGTTACTTTTATCATCGCATCCAGAAGGGCTCGTGATCGTTATAATAATATTTTGTTTAACTACGCTTACAGAGCTTTTTATTGTACGGAACTATGCACTTGCAGTGTTTTTCATTACACCGAATGCGATCTTTATGGCGGAAAATACAACACAAATATATGATTTGAGTTTTTTTGCTGCGACTAGAATAACAGATATTTTTATTGGCTGTATCATTGGGTTAGTGGGAATCTTTTTGATTGGGAGAAGGTCTGCTTCGAGTCGACTTCCGCATTTAATTGCTAAATCAATCCGAAGTCAGATGCAGTTTATTGTGTTGCTTTTTTCTGTGCAAAAAGGAGATATTGACCTTAGTGAAAGTAAAGAAAGCAGAAAAATGCATACAAACCTGACTAATTTAAAAGTTGTTTATACAACTGCATTAGGGGAAATTCCAAATAATAGGAAAGTATTAGAATTTTTATGGCCAGTCATGTTTTCTATCGAACATTTAGGATATTTACTGGATGCTTCGGCAAAGCACCCAGGACGTCCGATGCTTTCAGATGCGAATCTTGCACAATTGTTGCTTGTTTTTGAAACAATGGCAAAATCTGTGGAGCACAAACAATTGCTAGTTTCTAAAGTTGTTCCGAATATTAATGGTTTTCCACATATTGAAAAGGAAATCAAAGCTCTCCAAGAGGCGTTGCAAATAGGCGGACAGGCCTCTATTAAGTACGGATCGAAACGCAACAAATAGAAGGATAACGTGCAAATATTTTGTGGGGATTGTACTTGACAGATGATGAATCTAGGCGTATAATCCTTCTTTGTTCGTAAAAATTAGTTTAGTACTAAGATACTTTTAGGTTAACTAGTTTTAATAAGGAATGGACAAAGGGGATTCTACGGTGGACAAAGATTTTTTTGAATTAGAGAAGGTACTTAGACAGATTGTAAAAAAAATTCCAAATGAATGGCGGAAACATAGTAAATTGGAGCTATCACGAACGGAGTCTCTGGTTTTATATAAATTAAATAAGGATGGAAAGCAGCGTTCTTCTCATTTAGCCAATGCCCTATCCGTTACAACTGGCGGCTTGACTGGTATTACGGATAAACTCGTTCAGGAGGATTTTATCTTTAGAGAAAGAGATAGAAAAGATCGAAGGGTTGTTTATTTAACCATTTCTGAAAAGGGAAAAGATGCCTTAAAGATGATGTATGCGGCCAGAAAGTCGTTTATTGAATCACTATTTCATGGTTTAACACTAGAAGAGCTGGATCAGTTGAGTACGATCACAAACAAAATAGTAGCAAATCTTGAAAGCGAGACAGAATAATAGTGGACATTGTTTTAGGAGGAAGGAGTTGAAAAGTCATGACGGATACAGTGAATATCAAAAAAGGCCCGATTTTATTTGTCATTATTATGGGAGCGTTTGTCTCCCTTTTAAACCAAACATTAATGAATGTCGCGCTGCCTTCGATTATGGCAGATTTAGATATAACAGAAAGTACTGCACAATGGATAACGACTGGATTTATGTTAGTAAACGGAGTGCTTATTCCGATTACAGCATTTTTAATGGAAAAGTTCTCCACAAGGCAGTTATTTATAACTGCTATTAGCCTTTTTACTGTTGGAACGTTGATTTGCGGGATAGCTCCAGGATTTGAAATACTTATGACTGGAAGAATTATTCAGGCAATTGGCGCAGGAATTATCATGCCACTTTTAACAACGGTTGTGCTCGCATTATTTCCAGTTGAAAAGCGTGGCGGAGCAATGGGGCTAATTGGTGTTGCCATTATCTTTGCACCCGCAGTTGGCCCGACACTTTCGGGATTTGTCGTACAAAATTATTCTTGGAGAGTACTATTCTACGTTATTTTTCCGATCGCACTCGTAAATATTATCCTGGCAGTTATTTTTCTTAAAAATGTTACAAAGCAAACCTTTCCTAAAATCGATATGATAGCAGTTATTTTGTCTACATTTGGGTTTGGTGGTATATTATACGGTTTTAGTACAGCAGGTACAAATGGATGGACCAGTGCTTTTGTATTGACAGGGCTTTTTGTTGGCTTTGTAAGTTTGTTTTTATTCGTATTGCGTGAATTAAAATCTGAAAGTCCAATGCTTGATTTTAGAGTCTTTAAAAGCGGAATTTTTTCCTTAACAACGGTTATTAATATCATGCTGACAGTAGCTATGTTTGCACCAATGCTGCTAATACCAATCTACCTGCAGCAAATTCTCAATATCAGTCCATTGAATTCAGGTCTTATGCTTATGCCGGGGGCTATTGTGATGGGCATCATGTCTCCAATCACTGGTAAGATTTTTGATAGGGTCGGGGCAAGGCCGCTAGCAATTGTCGGTTTATCGATAACAGTGGTGACAACTTATCTATTTACCCAGTTGACAGACACAACAGGATTTCTTTATTTAATCATTATTTATACAATCCGTATGTTCGGGATGTCCATGATTATGATGCCAATTATGACAGCTGGACTAAATCAGCTTCCACAACGTCTTTACCCACATGGAACAGCGATGGTTAATACAGTAAGGGCAGTTGCTGGTGCGATTGGTACGGCATTCTTAGTTACAGTCATGACGAATCAGGCTAAGCATAGCATAGAAGGCATTATCGCTTCTCATGGTTTTAATCCGGCTAATAGTCTGGATATGCTGGAAGCTGCCAATTTAGCCCAAGTTCAAGGGATCAATGATGCATTTATGGTATCAACAATCTTTGCATTGATTGCACTTATTTTATCTTTCTTTATTCAACGTGGAAGAACAACGCAAGACCAAGTACCAGGTTTACAAAGACAAGATAATTTCAATGTTGCAACAGATTAGTAAATGAAAATGATACAACGTGAAAATGATAGGGGTTTTCACATGCTATTTACTACGAATGACGGAGACTTTAATTGTATACCCCCAGACTGCACAGTTGTTTTAGGTATTGTAAGTAATCAATGAAACCCTTATTCTTTGTAATTTGATTGGAATCGGTCACTCATCCTTTATAATTCCCTAATAAAATATAGATATAGAAAATAGCAGGGCAAATGACCCTGCTATTTTTAATCCTAAATTACATGCTAAACCAAGAAATACAGTCACCGAAATGATATGTCTGCTCCTTTTTATCTGCTTTTTAAACGTATGTTGCCTGGAAGTCTCATTGCTAAGAATAATACGAAACCACAAAAAATGAGACAGATGAGCGCTACACGATGAAAATGTTCAAAACTGATATTATTGTTAAATGCAAGACCTAATAAACTTGACGATAAAATAGAACCAAGATAACGGCTTGTTTGGAATAATCCAGATGCTGAACCAGTCTCTTCTGGCTTAACATGCTCAAAAAGCGCTGTTTGCATTGAGATATTATTAAATCCGTTACTCGTACCAAGGATTGCCATGATGATAAGCAGCCAGAACAGTGGTGAAGATTCATTAAAAGTGAGCAGTAATGCTGTTCCTATTAGAAGGGTTGCTGCCCCCATAAGGAGTGGCAATTTCGAACCATACCGATCAATAAGACGCCCTGCAAATGGTGCAATAAACACGCCAAATCCTGCCAGAGCAAGCATGATTAGCCCTGTATGCTGTGCGTCGTAGTGCAGCACTTTCTGTAAAAATGTTGGAAATCCAAAGAAATAACAGTAATAAACAAGATTAATACTTATAAATTGCAGATAAATAAAGGATACATTGGAATTGCTTTTTAATGACGCCAGATCAATAAAAGGTTCTTGCTGCCGTTTTTCAAAAAAGTAAAAAGCGAACATACCAGCAAGAAAGATAAACATGGCTACAAAGTTAATGTTATTTTCCAGTGAGAGTAAAAATAAAATTAGTCCAACGATGGATACCATAAACAGAGAGATACCAATAAAGTCAATACGTCCTATTTCAAGCTTCGCCTTTCCGGTATTTGGCAAGACGAAAATCGCTAAAATGAACGATAAGATAATAAAAGGAAAGTTGATGATGAAAATAGACGGCCAATCCCAGGAAGCAATTAAAAAACCGCCCACAGATGGTCCAAAAGCTGCGGACGTTGTTGAAAAAATCGACAACGTGGCTAATGCCTTGGCTTGGCCATCTGTAATATTGGTTCGCACCATACTCATTCCACTAGGAAATAATGTAGAACTGCCAATCGCCTGCAGTGCACGGCAACCTAATAAAAAGGGAAGATTAGGCGAAAATGGAGCTAAAATACAAGATACAGCTACCAAAAAAAGACCGGTTAAAAACAGCCTTTTAGGACCAAACATATCACTTAGTTTTCCCATAACAGGCTGCCCGGCTGAACTTGCAAGGTAAAAAATGGATATTAACCATGACGCATCAGCAAATGTTAATGCGAATTCATTTTGAAGTCTAGTTAATGCTACTGAAATCATAGATGAATTTAATGGATTAAGCAATGTGCCAAGCCCAATCGTTAATACAAATAACCTTTGCTTCTGTAGACTTTTAGTCATTATATCACCTGAATTTTTTAAAAAATATAATAATAACTTCTATCATATACAACTCTTTTGTAATAAAAAAGTAGATTGCTTATAAAGTGTGTAGAAGCTGTATAATAAAAAAATGCCTTCTGTTAGATTACAACAGAGACATTTTAAATGAAACTTCGATAATTTTAAATGATTAGATAAGCTAATAACGAAAGACAAACTGATGTGATCGTCATAGCTGCCAGAGGCTTTAATGCCCTTCTTCGCAAGTCCTGTAAGCTGACATTCAGTCCGAGTCCAACCATCGCAGCAGTTAGTAACCAGGTTGATGCTGTATATACACCTTCTAATACATTTTCTGAAACAGGAATGGAATGACCAAATACGTAGCTTCCTAAAATACTAAGTAAAATAAAACCAAGTAAAAACCATGGGAATGCTACCTTATTTTGTTCTTGATTAGAGCTTTTTCTTTTCATGAAATAAATAAAGATGAAACAAAGCGGCACAAGTAAAAACACACGTCCTAATTTTGCAAGCAGGCCTATTGCCAGTGCATCTTCCCCTGCAGGTGCGGCTGCAATTGCGACGTGGGCAAGTTCATGTAAACTAATACCTGACCAAATACCATATTCGTCAGGGAGTAGCGGTAAAATAGGTCTTAATAACGTATATCCTATCGCAAATACAGTTCCCATTAAAGCAATAATGCCGACTCCTATCGCGGTGTCTTCATCTTTTGCTTTTACAATAGGTGCGACAGCTGCTATTGCTGCTGCTCCGCAAACCCCGGTTCCAACACCAAGTAATAGGGAAATGGATTTGTCTGCTTTTAGCACTTTAGCAAGCCAGACTGTTACCGAAATGGCAAAGACAATGACCAAAGCATCACGAGCCAGCAACCCCAACCCCTCATTAAAGACGGTAGCCATATTCAGCCTAAGACCATATAAAATGATCGCTAATCGTAGTAATTTTTTCGAAGAGAATGTAATACCTTGGCGAAGGACTTCTGGATATCCAAAGATTTGACGATAAAGAACTGCAATTATGATGGCACATGCTAATTGGCCAATATGATCAAATCCGGGTATCAATGCTAATAAATAACCTAGTAGTGCAATAAAAAAGGTAAATGCAATTCCTGTAATCCATAAAAGCGATTCATTTGGAATTCGTTGTGGTTTTTCCTGCTGTAATTGTGATCCCATTTAAACACCTCCTTACTTCAGCATAGTTGAATATTGTTTATAAGGAAAATAATTTATCGTGATATTAATGATAAGTAAAATGGTATAATAGCAAAAGAACAGGATAAGGAGGTGTAGGACAATGGATCAACATTTACAAGTATTTGTAACAGTGGCGGAACAACAAAACTTCTCCCGAGCAGCTAATGAGCATCATATGACACAACCAGCCGTCAGCCAATATATCCGTGCTCTTGAAGATACGATTGGAACAAGACTGCTTGAGCGAACGAATAAATATGTACGTTTAAATAAGGCGGGTGAAATTGTTTACCATCATGCAAAGGAAATTCTAGGGCTTTATACAAAAATGCAAAATTTAGTCGATGATTTGGAACATAAAGCAAGTGGCCCGCTGTCGATTGGAGCGAGCTATACATTTGGTGAATATGTACTTCCGAGGATCATTGCTAATTTACAGGATATCTATCCAGATATTGTGCCTACTGTAACGATCGGAAATACATTTAAAATTGCTGATTTAGTAGCAAGTCATCAACTGGATATCGGGATTGTTGAAGGGCATTTTAATGAATCGAAGTTAATAGCAGAGCCATTTGCGGAGGATCACATGGTAATTGTAGCCTCCCCTGACCATAAATGGATTCGAGGGAAAGAACGAGTAAAAATCAGTGATTTAGAAAATGAGACATGGATTGTACGTGAACATGGTTCAGGCACGAGGGAAGCAACGGAAAAAATGTTTCAGCTCTTTCATATTACCCCCGATAATTTTATGCATTATAGTAGCACACAACCGATTAAAGAGTCTGTTGAGGCTGGTTTAGGAATTAGCCTGCTATCACAATGGGCAATTCAAAAAGAATTATGTCATGGTGATCTGGAAATCATAAAAGTCAATGGTTTACCGCTTTCCCGTCAATTTTCCATTGTGACGAAATCACCATTTCAAACAAAGGCTTTGGAAGTTTTTATCGAATTATTACGTAATAATAAGATGTTAACTACATTACAACAAACGAAGGAACCCAACTTATAAGCGGGTTCCTTCGTTTGTTGCTTAACGAAAAGATGTCTTAAATTGTTTCTGTGAAGTGACCAAGGAATGAACAAGCAGAGCGATTTCAATAATTAAAATAGCTGCAATGATCCATTTTCCATAAATTAAAATTGCCTCTTGAGTGGAAGCAATCCAAGCCGGTTTGATATTAAAATTTGTATTAAATTTCAAAGTAAATGTATAAAACATACAAAAAGTAAAGATACGTGACCATTGTGAAGGGTGATAAAAAGCAATTCCTTTTATAAAACCATACCGCTGTATTCGAAACACACCCCGACTTATTTCCAATATCTCATGAATGATAAAGATAAAGAATACAACACTCCATAAAGCAAGAAGATTTCTGTAACTGAAAGTTTGTGAGATCAATGCAGCAGAGCCAATGATAGAGAGTGCCCCGTGTAAAATACAGTTGGGTGCCATCCAGTCATCCATCAGACTCCATGTAAATTTTACGTAGCGCTTAAGCATTAATAAGGCACTCAATAGGTAAAAAATAAACCCTAAAATAATTAATGTCATATTAATATAAAAATAAGAGCTGAAATCGTCCCACACATTATTATACATAAGTGCTAATGATTGTGTGCTCACTGTAGTTAATAATAAGATTCCGTTAACATTTTCATTTGATTTTCCTGTCCATATTTGTATTATTGTTTTTATAGATACAATAAAATAGATCAGCCATAAACATGTATTTATAATGATTAACGGGATTACGATCCGATTAAAGATAGGAAAATAGTTGCTAATAATGATGACAGTTACTGATGTACTGGCTACCCATGTTCCAATACGAAAGCGTCCAATAGGGTGTTCATAATGGATTTTTTTAAATTTGCTTGTCAAAATAGAAGCTGCAAAAGATGTCATAAAGAAAGCCCAGATGATGATTGTTACTAATGCCAGTAATTTATACCATAAAGCATTTTCACTGAAATTTGGTCCAACATTTAAACTGAAGACACCAACCGCCATCACAATTGCACCGGAAACCGTTTGAACAAAAATTAGCCTTTTATATATGAGATAGTAAACAAGGAAGAATAAAGCAATAAACCCTATAATATATAACACACTAAATCCTCCTTGAATAGTTAGCTTTACCTACTCTATTAGTATATATTATTTGATATCGCTATGAAAGCAGATTATCTTTTCACTCGTTTCGTAATCTTAAAAAATTATATAAAAAAATAGTATGACATATTTATAATCTGTTATACTAGAGTTGTATTATAGTAATAGTCCCTCTTTTTTAAATCTTTGCAATTAAGTGGAAGTAGGTGAAGGAGGAGTTATACGCGTGAAGCAAAATGATTTGAAACAGGATGATTATCGTTTTAAAGTAGCGAATAGAGAAGCATTAATAGGGGTCGGATTAGTTGTTTTTAACTTTATCTGGTGGTTTGCTTTTGCATATGGTTTAGGTAGTAAAGACCCAGCTAATTATAAGTATGTATTTGGATTTCCCGCATGGTTTTTTTATAGTTGTATACTCGGCTTTATAATCATGACTGTGTTAGTAACAGTAATTGTAAAGAAATACTTTGTTGATATTCCATTTGATGACGAAGGAGAAGTAAAATGAACTGGCAAGCATTGGTTCCTTTACTTGGATTCTTGATCATCATATTTGGTGTTGGCATGTGGTCCAGCAGGTATGTTAAATCATCTCATTCATTTTTACAGGAATATTTTTTAGGCGACAGAAGTTTGGGTGGTTTTATTTTAGCAATGACAATGACGGCAACATATGGCAGCGCCAGCAGTTTTATTGGGGGACCGGGTGCCGCTTACGACAAAGGATTAGGCTGGGTATTATTAGCAATGTCACAAGTTGCGACAGGCTATTTTGTGTTAATGGTATTAGGGAAGAAATTTGCCATTATCACTCGTAGGTATAAGGCAGTAACTATGATCGACTTCCTAAAAAAAAGATATCAATCGAAGTGGGTTGTATTGTTTTCAGCAATCAGTATTATTATTTTCTTATTTTCAGCAATGGCGGCACAATGGATTGGTGGCGCTAGATTAATTGAGTCTTTAACAGGGATGCAATATACGACTGCATTATTTATTTTTGCCGTCTCTGTTTTGTTTTATGTAATCATTGGCGGATTTCGAGCTGTTGCTTTCACTGACGCTATACAAGGCAGTATTATGTTCCTTGGTACACTCATATTACTGATTGCAACAATTATTGCCGGAGGCGGGCTTTCTAATATTATGGCAGACCTTTATACGGAGAACCCAAATCTATTAAGTCCTTATGGAGCAGAAAGGGATTTGACGCCTGCTTATGTATCTTCATTTTGGATTCTTGTAGGGGTTGGAGTTGTAGCACTGCCGCAAATTGCTGTACGAGCCATGTCTTATAAAAATGCTAAATCCATGCACCGTGCCCTGATCATTGGGACATTTGTCGTCGGCTTTATTATGTTGAATATGCACTTAATCGGTGTGCTGGCAAGACCCATCTTGCCGGATATCGAAATAGGTGATAAGGTGATGCCTCTTATTGCATTAGAAGTTTTACCGTCATGGCTGGCAGGAATTGTTTTAGCAGCCCCAATGGCAGCAATTATGTCTACTGTAGATTCTTTATTGCTAATAGTAAGTTCATCGATTGTAAAGGACTTATATTTAAACTATATACAGCCAAAAGCCTCACATGTACGGATCAAGCAATTAAGCATAGGTGTTACAGCAGTTTTAGGAATGATTGTTTTTGTTATGGCACTGAACCCGCCTGATTTAATAATATGGCTGAATTTATTTGCATTTGGCGGACTGGAAGCGGCCTTCATTTGGCCGATTATTTTAGGGCTTTATTGGAATAAAGGAAATAAATATGGTGCACTTGCTTCTATGATCGTTGGAGTAGGATTGTATATTCTTTCGGATACATTTTATCCAGAGCCATTTGGATTTCATTCTGTAGTGTTGCCAACAGTGTTAGCATTGTTGGCATATGTAGTAGTTAGTCTCGGTACGCAGAAAAAAAACTTTTAGAACTTAATAAAAAATTCTACTCGATTATGATATGCTCTCCTGAAGGTAGACAGGCCAAAAAATAAAAGTCTGTTTCACTAGACCAACCTATATAAAAGAAACAATAAAAAACACCTTTGAAATGGTATAATCAAAATATACTAATTCGGAGGTGTTTTTGCGTGGGCAAAAACGTGTAAAGCGGTATAATGGTCATAGAAAATTAATAGATACGGCAAAGGGAAGGACGACCTCTATGAACAAAGATAGAAAAACAATTTGGAAAGTACGTATGGATATTGTGCAGGACGCTTTAGCGGCCTTAGCCCTATGGAATATAGAGCTAAAGCCGCTTAGACCCTGTTATTATTTCCGCTGTCTACTCGACAGAGGGCAGTTCAAATTTGAGTAGACTTTTTTGCAAATGAAACAAAACTTTCCAAAGACTTTGCATTCGCCAATGACCCTTTGTTAACAACCTCTTCAACGTCTTTTCCCATTAATATTTTTTTCACTGGAATTTCCAATTTCTTGCCGTTTAATGTTCTAGGTAAATCGCTAACTTCATAGATTTCGGTTGGTGTATGCCTTGGAGAGCATTGTGTTCTAATTTGCTTTTTGATTGCTTGTTTGATTTCGTCGGTTAATGGATATCCTTCTTTCATCACAACAAATAATGGTACGAATGAGTCTCCATCATTTTTTGGAATATCCACTATTAAACTATCAGCTACTTGACTAATTTGATCTACAGCCCGGTAAATTTCACTTGTACCAATACGAATACCACCGCGGTTTATCGTTGCGTCAGATCGGCCGTAAATCACACAAGTATGCCGGTCGGTTATTTTTAAATAGTCTCCGTGTCTCCAAATGCCTGGATATACATCAAAATAGCTTTCATGCAATCGAACACCATCTTGGTCATTCCAAAAATAAATCGGCATGGATGGAAACGGTTCGGTTAAAACAAGTTCTCCTACTTCGTCAATCAGGGGTTTACCACTGTCATCGAAGCTTTCAATTTTTGCCCCAAGTCCCCTGCATTGCAATTCCCCTGCATAAACGGGGAGGATCGGTGCGCCTAATATAAATGCTGTGCAAATATCAGTTCCTCCACTGGCAGAAGCTATCCACAAATCCTTTTTCACATTTTCATAGCACCACTGGAAACCTTCTGGTGGCAAGGGAGAGCCAGTCGAGCTGATATTTTTCAAGTGTTGTAAATTAAAGTCTTCTTTAGGTGTAATTTCATCCTTCATACAGCCAGTGATGAAACTGGCACTTGTGCCGAAGATAGTCATTTTTGTCTGCTCTGCAAATTTCCAAAGCATCTTTTTATTCGGATATCCTGGGCTTCCGTCATATAAAATAATGGTACTTCCAGTTAGCAATCCGCCAACAAGAAAGTTCCACATCATCCAGCCGGTTGTGGTAAACCAAAAGAAACGGTCGTCTTCACTGAGATCCGCATGGAAAGTTAACGCTTTTAAATGTTCCAGTAAAATACCACCCTGGCTTTGTACGATCGGTTTTGGTTTTCCCGTTGTACCGGAAGAAAATAATACCCATAGTGGGTCATTAAATGGAACATATTCATAAGTAAGGTTTGCTGTTGGGCTAGGTTGCATTGCTTCTTCCCAATGAATAACGTTTTTCAGTCTGCTGAAATCTGGGTTGTTATCTAAATAAGAAATAGCAATCGTTGCTTCTAGTGTTGGAAGTTCCGACTGGATTTCTTCAGCAATTTGACTACGATCAAAGTCTTTTCCGTTATACCGGTAGCCATCAACGGTAACCATCACTTTAGGTTCAATTTGTTTAAACCGGTCAATAACACTTTGTGTTCCAAAATCCGGAGAAGCACTGGACCATATAGCACCTAAACTAGCTGTAGCTAGAAAAGCTACAATTGTTTCATAGATATTTGCTACGTAAGCAACAATGCGATCTCCTTTTTTTACTCCCAACTTTTTCAGTGTATGCTGGAGGTTTATCGTATCCTGATAAAGCTGTTCCCAAGTTATTTCAGCAGTCTTCCTGTTTTCGGAAGCATGAATAATCGCTGGCTTTTTTTGATTACGATTTCTGAAAATATGTTCTGTATAATTGATAGTCGCCTCCGGAAACCATTTTGCTCCAGGCATTTTATGTGTTGTTAATACATTTTGGTAAGGTTTATTGGATTGAATATCAAAATAGTCCCAAATGGATGCCCAAAAGTCTTCCAGTTCATCGACAGACCACTTCCAAAGCGAATGATAATCCTGAAAATCAAGTTCCTTATGTTGTTTTAACCATTTCATATAGGCGTATATATTTGATTGCTGCATCCTGTTGTGAGTCGGTTCCCATAATAAAGTACCTTCCTTCACTGTGTTCATATTATTCCCCCTAAATGGTTCGATGCGTACCTTCATTATAAGAAAACGCTTATCATAAGTAAAGGAGCGGATGAATTTATTTGTAGAAGGTATAAATCGGTACGCAATTTCTCATAATAGGAGGGCATATTCCCGTGAAAAAGGAGGGTTTATTTGGTGACACGAAAAAAATCAGCTAATAAAGTAAGGAAAACAAAACATATATCGATTGATCGGGACCTCGAAAAAAACAAAGCACATATTAGGAAAATACTGGGGGATAGTCCTGACACTTCTTGGGGAGAAGTTACTTTACATAATAGGAAAAGCGAGAAAATTCACATTTTGATTTTAAGCATTGGAGGATTAGCTGATGAAGCGTCCATTCACCAAAATATACTTGAACCCCTGCGTAAACAATCTAAGGTCGCTGACAATATCATTGAAGGTGTAAAAGAAAAAATATATATTAACGAAGTCAAATATGAAGCTAATCTATATAATGCCATTTTAAAAACGTTAAGAGGAAATACCTTCATTTTAATAGAGGGTTATACAACGGGTATCATTGCTAGTACAGAGGGAAAAGAGACCAGAAGCATTGAAGAGCCTCCAACAGAAGCAGTTGTAAGTGGATCAAGGGAAAGTTTTATCGAGAGTGTTCATACAAATATATCGCTATTAAGACAAAGAATCGCCTCCCCTCAATTACGATTTCAGTTATATACGTTTGGAGAATACAGCCAAACGGAAGTTGTTTTAGCGTATGTAGAGGGGATTGTAGATCCGCAAGTGTTAGAGCGTGTCAATAAGAGAATTAGAAAAATTGAGGTGGATGATATTGCGAGTTCTGGACAAATAGAGCAATATTTAGAAGACCAAACATACACGATTTTTCCTGTAACAGGCAATACGGAAAGACCAGATGTAGCCGCAGCTATGCTAATGGAGGGGAGAGTTGTTCTCATCGTAGATGGAACGCCTATTACCTTATTTTACCCAAGTTTATTTTTAGAAAAAATGCAAGACGTAGAAGATTATAGTTCCAGGCCGTTTAGCTCTTCCGTTGTAAGGCTGTTACGTTTGTTTGCTTTTGTAATAAGTACCATGTTGCCAGCTCTGTACATTTGTATTGTGAATTTCCATAAAGAGGCCATACCATCTGGATTTCTTCTGGCGCTGGAAAAATCAAGGGAAGGTGTACCTTTACCATTAGTACAAGAAACGTTACTTTTGATTGTCTTATTTGAAATTGTAAGGGAAGCAGGAGTACGGATGCCGCGAGCGATCGGGCAGGCGGTGAGTATTGTTGGAGCATTGATTTTGGGAGAGGTATCTGTTGCTGCAGGCTTAATCAGTGCACAAACGATTATTGTTGTTTCAACAGCAGCTATTACTGCCTTTATTGTGACACCAGTTGCCGAAGTAGTTTCCTTGCTTCGAATTATCTATATCATTCCTAGTGCTACTTTTGGATTTTATGGGCTGATGGTCAGTGTATTATTTACGATCATGCATATGGCAAACCTTAAGTCAATGGGCGTCTATTATATGGCACCTATTATGCCATTGTATTTCAGAGATTGGAAAGACGCATTCATCCGACTGCCATACAGATTATTAAAATACAGACCGAAAAGTATACCGAATGTCCGTCCAATCAGATACAAAAGGGTACCACCTTCCCCAAATAAAGGAAATGAAAAGCATGATAAGAATAATTAGTGCAGTAGTTATTGTTCTGATGCTATTTTTAGCGGGTTGTAAGGATAGTGTTGAACTGGACGAATCAATGATGGTGGTAGGAGTAGGAATAAAGAAAGCTGGAGATGAATATGAAATTGCAGTTGAAGCCATCGCACCTTCAGATGTAACCCCAAACGAGGAAACAGTGAAAGAAAAAAGTATTATTTTAACAACAAAAAGTAAAACATTTTTTGATGCTGCAAGAGAAGTAATCAGAATATCCAAAAGAAGATTATTTTTCACGCATGCCATTGTATGGATCATTCATGAAGACTTAGCTTCAGAAGAAGACATGCTAAATTTTTTAGATGTGCTGAGAAGAGAGCAAATGCTTCGTTTAAATAGTTATTTATTTATCACAGATGAAGATCCAAAAGATATATTTACTACAGACCCTATCTTCAGTAATAACATTTCAAGAGAATTAGTTTCAGGTCTTGAATCAGGTGAATTTGTATCTAGCTACCCTACCGTCAGAGCAAGGGAGCTTTTTAAAATGTTGATGAGTACAATGAATAATGGTTACCTTCCTATCATAAAACGAAAGGAAGAAGAAGCGGGTAGTCAATTAACACAAATTAATGGTACGGCCATTATAAAAAATGGAAGAAAAGTAGGTAAATTAGATGTGTTAGAATCAGCTGGATTAATGTTGCTTAATAACAAAACACAAGGCGCAAGTGTCCGGGTTACTTTTGATGACGTGAAAGGATCCTTTGAATTATTAAGAGGGGATACCGATGTGAAAACGAAACTGCAAGGGAATCAATTAAAAGTTGATATTCATATGGATGCAGTTGGAGAGATAACAGAACAAATTATTGAAGGGACAACAATGCCTATACAGATCTCTGATTTTGAAAAAAAAGTTGCTGGAAAAATTGAAAAGGCAATTCACAAAGCACTTAATAAACTTCAGAAAGACTTTAAAGCAGATGTCACTTTAATCGGGATGAACACTTATCGCAAACAGCCAAAAGCGTTTAATAAAGTGAAAGACAAATGGGAGGATATTTTTTCTGAAGCAGAAATAAATGTAAATGTTGACGTAGAAATAACGGAACAAGGTTTAATCGATAGTCCATGTGAAAGTTACAAAAAGAAGAAAAATCGAAATCCATATGATTTTTAAAGGGAGGGAGTAGAGTGGTCAATAAATGGCAAATGTTTTTTCTTATTGTTTTAACCCTCCCGATTATGGGTCATGTTGTGTTGCTTCCTCTCGCAATTAATCTTGCTGGAAGAGATGTTTGGATTTCTGCAATTATTGCCATCCCGATCGGCTTTTTATTTTCTTTCATTTTGTATCGTTTGAGACTGATATATCCGGATGAGCCAATTTATAAAGCGCAAAAAAGCTTATTTGGTAATTTTGCAGGTAATGGAATAGCTATTTTATTCTTCTTGTATTTTACTTTCTTAGCATCTTTATCAATAGCTGCATTAATCGATATGGTAAATGCATCATTTCTTATAGCCACACCTTCATGGATTTTAGTCGCTGTTTTTTTGCTTTTATCGATGTATGGGGCCGCAAAAGGAGCAAAAGGGATTGCTTTAACAGCCGGTATATTGTTTTTTATAGTGATGTTAACAGGACACTCGATTACTTTTACAAATTTTCGTGAAAGAGATATATATGAATTAATGCCGCTTTTAGAACATGGGTGGAAACCTGTATTGCTTGGAGCTTTACTATTTTCTACTGTATGGATCGAATTATTGTTTCTATTAACAATACCGCTAGAACATCCTTGCAAAAAGTATACATTTACCTTGTGGCTAGTTAGTGTCATTGCGAATGTATTTATGATGTTATCGACATCGACTGGAGCAATTATGACCTTTGGTTTAGAACAGACAGATAACTTTGTTTACCCAGCATTAGAAATTGTCCGGGTCGTCACCTTGAAGTTTATTGATCGATTGGATGTATACGCCTTAATACTAATGACGTTTGGTTCGTTTATTCGTGGCAGTTTATTTCTTCTCATTGCTTATGAACAGCTAACGGTGTTAAAAAAGCCGAATAAAAAAGGAAAGAATGTGGTTGTTTTTACTGTTATAAGTATTTTAATAGGCATATTCGCTTACATTATGGTGGACACGAGAAGGCATTTAGAGTTTTTTTTGACCCTTTATGCGTATACGATTGTGCTTTTTCCACTTCCATTTCTTCTTTTGTTCTTAGCTAAGTACAGAAAAAGAAAGGGATATTATTAATCCTTTGAGCTAAACGAATGGAATTCTAAAAATATAGCGCTTGCATCCAACCTTCTTTATTGCAGAAAAAAAGAAGAAACGATAGTATAAAAGAACATCGGAGAGTAGAGAGTAATAACTTTTCATAAACGGAGGGGAAAATATGGGAAATAAAATTAGAGTTGGAATTGTAGGTTACGGAAACTTAGGAAGGGGCGCAGAGGCTTCTATTGCTCAACAATCAGACATGGAGCTTGTCGCTGTTTTTTCTAGAAGAAAACCGGAAAGTGTCAATGTAATTAATCCAGATGTAAAAGTACTACATATTGATGAAGCAAAAAATTACACGGAAAAAATAGATGTCATGATTCTATGCGGTGGTTCTGCAACAGATCTTCCTGAGCAGGTTCCGGCATTTGCTGAAATGTTTAACACGGTTGATAGCTTTGATACCCATGCAAAGATTCCTGAATACTTTGCATCGGTTGATAAAGTTGCTCAAGCAAGCGGAAAAACGAGCATCATTTCCGTTGGCTGGGACCCTGGTATGTTTTCGATTAATCGTGTGATGTCTGAGGCGCTACTACCTGAAGGAAATACGTATACATTTTGGGGAAAAGGCTTGAGTCAGGGGCATTCAGATGCTGTGCGAAGAGTAGATGGTGTTAAAAACGGAGTCCAATATACGATTCCATCGGAAGAAGTGATGAAACAGGTAAGAAATGGCGAGAATCCAGATGTATCTAAAAATGACCGACATGTCCGTACATGTTATATTGTAGCGGAGGAAGGCGCTGATACAGAAAGGATAGAGAAAGATATTAAGACTATGCCTAATTACTTTGTGGATTATGAAACAACCGTTCACTTTATTACGGAAGAAGAATTGAAAAGAGATCATGCTGCTATGCCTCATGGTGGTTTTGTCATACGTAGTGGAAAAACTGGTGAAGGAAACAATCAAATTGTAGAATATAGCTTGAATTTGGATAGTAACCCGGAGTTTACTGCAAGTGTAGTCACTGCGTATGCTCGCGCTGCATATCGTCTAAACCAAGAAGGACAAAAGGGTGCTAAAACCGTTTATGATGTGGCACCTGGATATATTTCTCCAAAAACTGCTGAGGAATTGCGTAAAGACTATCTATAAAGAAATAAAAGTCCCTTCCTTTTCATTGAGTGAAGGGATTTTTAAATAATAAAGCAGTGTATAAGGTTGCCTATTTTTTTTACGACGCAGCTAGTTTATCAGAAAATGCTTCAGTCTAAGTATTTTTATTATTGAATTGCGCATATTTAATAAACGTTTCCTCTGACTCAATAAGCCCACAAGAAGCACATTGAATTCTAAATTGCGGACCTTCGTAGAGAATGTGATAGACTTCTACACTTTCATTTGAATAATCGTTGATAATCTTTCCAGTAGCAGCATTTAATTTTACGGGTTTGGCGACCTGTTCGATGACATTAAAACGAGAATGATTTGTTTTACAATTCGGGCATAGATAAGGTTGTGACATATTTAACACCTCCACTATTATTATTCCTTACAAAGGATTTTTTATGAGGAAATTCCATTTTCACGACATAGACAACGTCAAATTGACATGCCTGTGAAATGTATTTACAATATAATGATTGGATAGTCTTAACTGAATGAAAAGCCACTATTTTTTATAGGAAGGATTTAAAAAGTGATGGAATTTAAACTAAAAGAAAACAGTTCTATTATTCAATATATACAGGTCATTATTGGAGCGTCGCTTGTAGGATTCGGCTATAACATGTTCTTACTCCCCTCCAAGCTTGCAGCGGGAGGACTTTCTGGGGTCAGTACCATTTTGTTTGAAGTATATCAACTTAGCCCTGCGCTCACACAATTTCTTATTAATATACCTATTTTTCTAATTGGCTGGTTAACGCTAGGAAAGGATTTTAGCGGAAAAACATTAGTTGGAACGTTTTGGGTTCCTTTTGTTATATGGCTTACTACAGATCTACCATTTGCCATTACGAACCCGTTGCTAGGAGCGTTGTACGGGGGGATTTTGCTTGGTGTGGGCCTAGGTATTGTTTATAAGGGAAATGGTTCGACCGGCGGGACAGCAGCAATCGCCCAAATTGTAAAAAAATTTACGGGCTTATCAAGCGGTTATTCTCAATTAATCGTAGATAGTCTTGTCGTCATCACTTCGCTGATTGTGTTTAATTTAGAACTGACGTTATTTGCATTAATAAGTATTTATATATCAAGCAAAGTAATCGATATTGTTCAGTTAAGAACTTCATCAGCAAAGCTGATCATGATTATAACAGAAGAAGAAAAGCGGATGGAATCACTTATAAGAACGGGAATTGATCGCGGCCTTACCAAAGTCCGTTCATTAGGCGGTTATACAAATGACAATAAGACAATGATTTTATGTGTAGCAGAACGAAATGAAGCAGTCTATTTAAAGAAATTATTACAACAAGAAGATCCGGGTTCCTTTGTTATTTTCCTGGATGCGTCAGAGATTATGGGCAGAGGATTCTCACTAGATAAATATTACGGACAAAAATTATAATTCAAAAAAACATAAACAGCCAAGCTAATCATTTCATTGAGTAGCTCGGCTGCTTTTTTGTTATTTAGGAGAGGTGAACCAATCTTTAATTACAGAAAAAATAGAGGTGGATCTTTCTTGTTTTTTATCTTCCATAATGTCTTCTTCCTCTATAAAAATATTTCCATAATCGATAGCATAGTCATAGGTTAAGACGGCCCCAATGTCGGTTTCATATTCTTCATTCGAAATGACCGTATATGGAATGTTATATTTATTCGCCAAATTTTTTTCAGCCTTTAAAAAACGATAAGATATATGGCCATTGATTAATAATTTACTATCACGATGATTCTTCATAGCATCTTCTAGCTTGTTGATTCCCGAGTCAGTCATAACCTGTCCTATGGTTAATGCTAGGACGATCCGTTCTCTTAGAGTACCTAAAAAATAGTGACGCTCAGCTTCTTTCGGGCGATTTAAACCGTATATTCCTTCTGTAAGATAGTCTTCAACATTTTTCTTTGACATGTTTTTTCCTCATTTCCCCACAATTACAAATTATTGTACATAATACTACCGAATAGATGCAATATAAAAGGTGTAAAAACAGCGAAGCGATTCACTGTAATGAATCGCTTCTTAAAAGTGTGCCCGGCATGGGCTATAGCCTGGTGGTGAAAGTCCACTACAGGCTTGGCAGTAGGAACTGTTAGCCGAAGGCAAAACCCCGAACTGACGAACAGGAACTGTATATAAGGCTGACTTGGAATGGACGAGTTTGCTTTACAAAACAAAGTCCAATACTGCCCGAGTTCCATACAGTAAATACAGCAGTTACATGGGGGGGAGGTTATAGCTCTTACCCGGGGAGCTCTTACAAGGGTTCCCGACAAGAAGGAAGGAATTTCCTACAGGAACAATCCTCCGTATGAAAGAAAAGATTTATTGAAGTTATTTATTTATGGGTATTTTAACAAGATTCGATCTTCACGTTCCTTAGAAACAGAATGTAAGAGAAATATTGAATTAATGTGGTTAGTGAATGGAATACGCCATGATCATGGGACTATCTCATTATTTTTGAAGGAAAACCGTAAAGGTTTTAAAAAGATAATGCGTACATTTACTTGCCTACTCAAAGGATGGGGACTGATTGATGGCCAACTTATTGCCATTGATGGAACAAAGATACAAGCTCAGAATAGTAAGGGTAACTATATTACTCCAAATGGATTAGCGAAGAAAATTAATTATTTTGATGAAAAAATAGAACATTATATCCAACGATTAGAAGAAATGGCACAAGAGGATGAACTAACAAACGAAACAGTTTCATTAATGGAAATAAAAATTGACAAATATCAAAAGAAAAGAAAGCATCTAGCAGAATTGAAAAAGAAAATGAATGAAGAGGGAAAGAAGCAATTAACAATTACAGATCCTGAATCTAGAGCTATGAAAAATAATGGGAAGGTAGATGTCGCTTACAACATGCAATCTGCCCGTAGATAGTAAGCACAAGATAATTGTCACTTTAGATGTAGTGAATGATGTAAATGACCAAAGTCAACTATCCCCTATGACTTCCCAAGTAAATGAAATTCTATCAAAAAACAAAAACAGAGCAATCGTAGCAGACACAGGATATTATAATGCAAAAGAAATAAAAGATTGTCTAGATGATGGGAATACTTTATATTTAAAACCACAAAAAGTTAAAAGTGTATCTGGAAATTCGGCTTATTCAAAAGATAACTTTTGTTACCAAAAAGAAACTGACACTTACCTTTGTCCTCAAGGGAGGGAGCTTCCTTACATGGAAAAGTCCTCTAAAAATGGATTAAAGTATAAAAGATATATCGGAGGAGAGATATGTTTATCCTGTCCCGTCTATGGTTTATGCACAAAAGCCAAAAGCGAAAGGAACATACAACGCTGGGAACAAGAGGAAGTTCTAGAAAAATTAAAAAAGGATACCATAGCAAATAATGAAATCTATAAAAAACGGTCGCAAATTGTGGAACACCCTTTCGGGACAATTAAGCGGTACTTTGGTTATACTTATTACCTGGGAAGAGGGCTGGATTCTGTAAAAGCAGAGGCAGCTCTAATTGGTGTTGCTTATGATTTCAAAAGGTTAACGAAAATCAGAAAGGTTTCGGATATTGTGGAGCTTTTAGCAGCTTAATAATATCGAAATCTTTTTAATTTTTAGGTTTCAGGCTTTTTTAAGGTTGAAATCATGAAAAGTGTTTTTTATAGTGTTGTATTTATATGTTTGTTAAACAGTCTGACGTACGGTGTATGAGAGGTGACTAATCAAATAATGATTAGTCACCTACTCGATTTGCTTACTTTTTTTTCGCACGCTTATCTGCAGCTCGGCTTCTTGCTTGTGCCTGTTTATCATCAAAGTCCGCAAACTCCTCATTAAATTCAATATCTCTGCCATCAGATAGTTGGTTTTTTGGAGCTTGTGCTAAGCGATTTTTCCCCTTTGACTGATTATGTTCGTCTCTTCCCAAGTTTTCACCTCATTTCTGCCATGATTCATGAGTAGTATTTGCAATAAATGGACAATATAATACATATAAAACAAGCCTAAATTTAAAGGTTTTACAGGAGGTTATAAAATGGTTGACAGAGAGAGTGTATGTAAAGCATGCGAAGGTACAGGCATGTTAGCAGATGATGAAGGGTGGCAATATATGTGCAGTGTTTGCCATGGTGAGGGGACGGTTCATAAAACTGCTTCTAGACAGGCGAAGCTAATGTCTGTGGATAACAATAATCGGTTATTAGATTAAATTTATATAGACCATAAAAAAGCGATTAACCTAAAAAGTGGAAAGATTAATCGCTTTTTTAGAATGTAACAAAAATGTAACAATTTGGTTTAAAAAAGTAACTTTCTTGTCATGTAAATGATGTAAGCGCAACCATTGAAAGCACGCTTCTCGCAGTCATATGAAAAACTTCAAATAGATGTTGACCATTCACTTAAAAAGTTGTATTATTTATTTCAATATCATTTTCAGAAACTTCCCATGAGGCATATAATTTTAAAAAATAAGGGAAGTTAAAAATTTTTATATAAAAATGTCAAAAAATTAAAAATAGAGAAGAAAGGAGTGCTTACGTATGAACAGTCAATGGATATATGTAAATGGCCAATTTGTAAATAAAAATGAAGCTGTTATATCTGTATACGATCATGGATTTTTATATGGCGATGGCGTTTTTGAAGGTATTCGCGTTTATAGTGGCAATGTCTTTCAATTAAAAGAGCATTTAGACAGACTATATGCTTCTGCACATTCGATCAGATTAACAATTCCTTATAGCAAGGAGGAACTCACTCAAATTATTGTAAATACAGTTCGCAAAAATGAACTATCCAGTGCCTATATTAGAGTTGTTATATCCAGAGGCGAAGGAGACTTAGGGTTAGATCCTAGGAACTGTTCGAATCCCAGTGTCATTGTCATTGCGGAAGCACTCTCTATTTACTCGCAAGACTTATATGAGAATGGACTAAAACTGGTTTCAGTAGCAACCAGAAGAAATCGGCCAGATGTACTAAGTCCACAAATTAAATCATTAAATTATTTAAATAATATATTAGTAAAATTAGAATCTACACAATCTGGAGCAGATGAAGCTTTAATGCTTAATGACCAAGGTTATGTAACAGAAGGGTCAGCAGATAATATTTTTATCGTTAAAAATGGTGTAATTATAACCCCGCCTGTATATTTGGGGGCTTTAGAAGGAATTACACGTAATGTCATTATAGATGTAGCTAGAAACTTAAATTATCAAATAGAAGAACGCCCATTTACAACGCATGATGTATATATTGCCGATGAAGTATTCTTAACTGGAACAGCAGCAGAAGTTATTCCAGTGATAGAGGTCGATGGTAGGCCAATTCAAAATGGTAAACCAGGAGAAATAACAAAACACTTACTTCATACATTTCGGGATTTAGTTACAACGGCTGGCATACAATGTTATCCGAAGCAAGGAAATGAATTAGACGCTGGTTAGTATAGATAAAATAAAAAAGTTGAACTCGATGACGGGAATAAAAGAACATGGGTAATGTATTCACAGAGATCTAGGGTTGCTGAAAGCCTAGAAATACATATTGTTCCGACATCATCCCCGAGTGCTAGGTTGAACGGTTTTCTATTAGGCTTAGCCAGGTATATCATTATGTACCTGTTATCAAAAAAAGGCTAAATTTTTATTAGCTTAATGAGGTAGTATTTGCGAGAATACTATGAACCTGGGTGGTACCGTGAAAAGCAGACTCTTTTCTCCCCAAAAAATCTGAAATAGAATCAGAATTTTAGGGAGAGAAGGGTCTTTTTTCTTGAATTTGTAAATCATTCCAATTTAAAAATGCTATAGATGTATGATGGATGGAATGGCGAATAGGTTTAGGTAACAGTAGATATTAGAAAATTTGAAAATATATTAACCATGACTTTATTACTTAGGGAGGTAAATAAAAGTGAAAGTAGAGAATCACGCGGCAGAAAGTGCAAATAAAACAATAACAGGTGCTGATTTATTAATTGAAACACTAGTTGAAGCCGGTGTAGACACGTTATTCGGATATCCGGGTGGTGCAGTATTACCAATTTATGATGCGATGTACCGAAGCGACGCTCCATTTAAGCATATACTTTCCAGACATGAGCAAGGGTCAGTTCATGCAGCAGAAGGTTATGCACGTGTTACTGGTAAAGCAGGAGTAGTATTAGCAACGTCTGGTCCTGGAGCGACAAACTTAATTACTGGTATTACGGATGCAATGATGGACTCTTTACCCTTGGTTGTATTCACTGGTCAAGTAGCAAATCAGGTGATCGGAACAGATGCCTTCCAGGAATCTGACATCATGGGAATTACTACCCCTATTACAAAATATAACTACCAAGTAAAAAAGTTATCTGATTTGCCGAGGATTGTAAAAGAAGCCTTCCATATTGCAACCACGGGACGGCCTGGGCCGGTTGTCGTTGATATACCAAAAAATATATCGCAAGAACTCTCTGCAGAAAAATTTGAAACAGAGTTCCATTTACCAGGATATCAACCTACAACAAAACCTAATCCACTGCAGATTGTAAAACTAGCTGAAGCATTAGGAAGGGCAAAAAAACCATTAATTCTTGCAGGAGCAGGTGTATTGTTTTCGGAAGCTTCAGCAGAGTTGAAGGAATTTGTTGAGAAGTATGAACTTCCTATTACAAACACATTGCTTGGATTAGGGAGTTTCCCTGGGACGAATCCACTCTTTTTGGGAATGGCTGGAATGCATGGTACTTATGCGGCCAATATGGGGATTTATGAGAGCGACTTATTAATTAATATTGGTGCAAGATTTGACGACCGTTTAACAGGAAATTTAGAGCACTTTGCACCAAATGCACGGGTAGCTCATATCGATATTGACCCTGCAGAAATTGGAAAAAATATTTCTACAGATATTCCAGTTGTTGCAGATGCCAAAGAAGCTTTAAAGGAATTATTAAACAGTGAGATTGATATGCCTGAACACCAGGCCTGGAAGGAAAAACTTCAACAAAATAAAAAAGAATATCCTTTATGGTACGAAAGTCCAAGTGATCTCCTATCTCCACAATGGCTATTAGAACAGGTATATCAGATATCTAATGGTGAAGCGATTGTCACCACAGATGTTGGGCAGCATCAAATGTGGGCAGCTCAATTTTACAATTTTGATAAACCAAATCGCTGGGTTACTTCTGGTGGCCTTGGGACAATGGGCTTTGGGTTTCCGGCGGCAATCGGAGCACAACTTGGTGCACCGGATGATTTGGTAGTTTCTGTCGTAGGCGATGGCGGGTTCCAGATGACTGCACATGAGCTCTCTATTATTTACGAAAGGAATTTGCCTGTTAAGGTAGTCATTGTTAATAACAATGCACTTGGAATGGTAAGGCAATGGCAGGAGAGTTTTTATGATAAACGTTATTCCGAGTCCGTATTTTCAACTAACCCAGACTTTATAAAGCTTGCAGAAAGTTATGGGGTTCGCGGAATTAAGATTGATCGTGAGGATGATGTAGTCAGTACTTTAAAAGATGCTTTTGCTTATAACGGTCCTGTTGTTATTGATTGCAGAGTTGCTCAAGAGACATGTGTTTACCCGATGATTGCTCCTGGAAAAGGAATTCACGAAATGATAGGGGTGAAAAAATGAAACGTATCATAACGGCTACTGTTCAAGACAGGGCAGGGGTTTTGAACCGTATTACAGGGATGCTATATAAGCGGCAATTCAATATTGAAAGCATTTCGGTTGGTGGTTCAGAAGTGAAGGGTATTTCAAAAATGACATTTGTTGTGGAAGTAAGTGATGATCAAAAGTTAGAGCAGTTAACAAAACAGCTGAATAAGCAAATTGATGTACTAAAGGTATCTGATATTACAGATAAAGCGATGGTGGCAAGAGAATTAGCCTTAATTAAAGTGGCCAGCAACGCACATTTAAGCGCTGAAATCCAAGGTGTAATCGCACCATTTCGGGCGTCCGTAATAGATGTTAGTAAAGACAGTCTAACTATCCAGGTAACTGGAAAGCCAGATAAAGTTGATGCTTTGATTAACTTGTTAGGAACTTATGGTATTAAGGAATTGGCAAGAACTGGAACAACTGCATTTCTGCGTGGACAACAACCACATGTAACGGAAATAAGTTCATTTTCAGTGTAAGTATAATAAACGGGTTTTATTTTTCTATGTAATGAGTAGAAAAAATAGCTATAAATATAATAAAAAACATAAAATTGGGAGGAAGAATAAAATGCAAAAAGTACTTTATGAAAAAGATATTCAAACAGAGGTTTTAAGAGAAAAGAAGATCGCGATTGTAGGTTATGGTTCTCAGGGGCATGCTCATGCACTTAATTTACGCGAAAGTGGATATGATGTCGTGGTCGGTTTAAGACCAGGAAAGTCTCAACAAAAAGCAGAAGAAGATGGTTTTACAGTTATATCTGTAGCTGATGCAGTTAGGGAAGCCGATGTAGTTATGGTTCTTTTACCGGATGAATTACAAACGGCTGTGTACAACGAAAGCATCAAGCCGAATTTACAACCAGGCAATGCAATTGCCTTTGCTCACGGTTTTAATATTCACTTTAGCCAAATTGTACCACCAGCTGATGTAGATGTATTTCTTGTAGCGCCGAAAGGACCAGGTCATCTTGTGCGCAGAACATATGAAGAGGGCGCAGGGGTACCTGCTTTGTATGGTGTACAGCAAGACGTTACTGGTAATGCAAAACAAATTGCGCTTGCTTATGCACAAGGTATTGGAGCTGCAAGAGCAGGTGTACTTGAAACGAGTTTCCAAGAAGAAACAGAAACAGACTTATTTGGCGAGCAAGCTGTATTATGTGGCGGTCTTTCAAGTTTAATTAAGGCAGGATTTGAAACATTAACAGAAGCTGGATATCAGCCGGAAGTAGCTTATTTTGAATGTTTACATGAAGTAAAGTTAATTGTTGACTTGATTTATGAAGGCGGATTGGAAAACATGCGCTACTCTATCTCTGATACAGCGCAATGGGGTGACTTTGTATCTGGGCCACGAGTAGTCAATGAAGAAACAAAAGCACGTATGAAAGAAGTTCTTGCAGAGGTCCAATCTGGTGAATTTGCTAAAGGATGGATTCTTGAAAACCAAGCAAATCGTCCTAAATATAATGCAATCAATGCTCAAGAAAATCAACATCCAATTGAAACGGTTGGAAAAGAGTTACGTGAGTTAATGCCTTTTGTCAAACAGCCTGTAAATAACAAATAAAAACAAAAAGGTGTGAAAACATATGTCTCACATTAAAATTTTTGATACAACGCTGAGAGATGGAGAGCAATCTCCAGGGGTGAATCTCAATCAATTGGAAAAGATGGAAATTGCTAAACAGCTTGAGCGCTTGGGAATAGATCGCATGGAGGCAGGGTTTCCTGCTTCCTCCCAAGGTGATTTTAACGCAGTGAAAACCATAGCAGAAACGATTAAAGAAACTTCTGTTACAGGTTTAGCCAGAACAGTTAAATCAGATATAGACACCGCTTGGGAAGCACTAAAAAGTGCAGCTGAACCAAGATTGCACTTATTTCTTGCGACATCACCTATTCATATGACATATAAATTGAAAAAATCTCCAGAGCAAGTAATTGAAACTGCGGTTAACATGGTTTCTTATGCCAAGCAAAAATTCCCGCAAGTTCAATGGTCTGCAGAAGATGCATCACGTTCAGATTGGAAATTTTTAGCTCAAATAATTGAAAAAGTGATTGATGCTGGGGCTACAGTGATCAACCTGCCTGATACAGTTGGGTATACAACACCAACAGAATATGGGAACATGTTTCGCTTTATGAAAGAAAATGTGCCAAATATCGACAAAGTTAGTCTTTCTTGTCATTGCCATAATGATCTGGGAATGGCAGTTGCCAATTCGATTGCAGCAGTTGAGAACGGTGCAACGCAGGTTGAAGGGACGATTAACGGTATCGGTGAACGTGCTGGTAATGTTGCTTTAGAGGAAGTAGCTGTAGCATTAAACATTCGTTCTGATCAGTATCCTTATACAATTGCTTTAAAATTAAATGAAATAAAACGCACAAGTGACCTAGTATCTAAATTGACTGGAATGTATGTTCAAGCAAACAAAGCAATAACAGGTCGCAATGCATTTGCACATGAATCAGGAATTCACCAGGATGGTGTATTAAAAAATGCAGAAACCTATGAAATAATTACACCAGAAATGGTTGGCGTAAATTCGAATACATTATTTTTAGGGAAACACTCTGGCCGTCATGCATTCAGAGATAAAGTCGTTGAACTTGGTTATGAACTATCTAGTGAAAAACTGCAAGAAGCGTTTGAAGCTTTCAAGCGTTTAACAGATAGAAAGAAAGAAGTAACCGATGATGATTTATTTACGATTTTAATGGATGTTCAAACGGACACGTCGGCAATGAATAAATATGAATTGGAAATGTTCCAAGTGCAGTATGGCACAACTAATATTCCAACAGCAACGGTAGTATTAACGACCCCCGATAATGAACGTGTAGAAACGGCTTGTACTGGGCAGGGAAGTGTTGAGGCATTATATGAAACGTTAGATACTCTCATTAAAGAGGAAATCCAGCTTGTGGATTACCAACTTAACTCTGTGGGACGTGGTAAGGATGCACTTGCAGAATCTCACGTTCAACTTATTGTAAATAGCGAGCCTGTTAACGGAAGGGGAACTGCTCAAGACGTTGTAGAGGCCTCAGCTAATGCATTTTTAAACGCAGTAAACCGGTATGTTATTCAGGAACAAACAAAACTGAAACAACAAGTTAAATAAAAATGAAGGTGGTGAGTGAAATGAATAAACAAATTATTCTACTTCCAGGAGATGGGATTGGCAAAGAAATTATGGAAGCTGCAAAAGCTATTTTGAATACGATAGCCAGTGAATATGGCCATCGCTTTACTTTTCATCAGCATGCAATTGGCGGAGATGCATATGAACAATGCGGAACACCATTGCCGGAAGATACAGTGAAAGCATGTCAAAGTGCAGATGCTATTTTATTAGGTGCGGTAGGAGACAAAAAATATGACTCCCTTCCACCACATCTTAGACCAGAAAAAGGGTTGCTGGGGATTCGAAAGGCTCTCGAATTGTATGCAAATTTACGTCCTATTAAAGGATTTACCCCTTTAATGCATGCTTCTCCATTAAAAGAATCAGTAATTAACGGAAGTGATATCCTAATTGTTCGAGAATTAACAGGTGGACTGTATTTCGGAAAACCAAGAGAGCGGCGTGAGAATGGTCTGGCGGCAATTGATACACTGTATTATCACCGAAGCGAGATTGAACGAATTGTAGAGCGCGGATTTCAAAGCGCGCAATTAAGAAATAAATATCTAACATCTGTCGATAAAGCTAATGTATTAGAATCAAGTCGGATGTGGCGTGAAATTGTGAACGAAAAGAGCAAAGAATTCCCAGAGGTTACTGTAGACCACTTACTGGTCGATGCGGCAGCTATGAAGCTAGTTACAAATCCTAATAGTTTTGATGTTATTGTAACGGAGAACCTGTTTGGTGATATTTTAAGTGATGAGGCGTCTGTTTTAACAGGGTCACTAGGAATGCTTCCATCTGCAAGCTTACGTTCTGATGGAGTAGGTCTATATGAGCCCGTACATGGATCCGCACCAGATATTGCCGGAAAGGGAATCGCTAATCCGCTAGCTATGATTTTATCCGCTGCTATGATGTTAAGGCATTCCTTCCAAATGATAGAAGAGGCGGATGCCATTGAACTGGCAGTTAATGCAGCACTTGATCAAGGTTATTACACACCGGATTTAGATATTCCAAATGGGAAACAAATCGGTACCAAGGAAATGACAGAAGTGGTTATAGAAAATCTAACAAATAAAAGTGTATCGAACAGCATTCTTAGTACGTATGCATAATAAAGGGAGGTGTCACCAATTGAACAAACCAAAAACAATTATTCAGAAGATTTGGGATAAACATATCGTGCATCATGAAGAAGGAAAGCCAGATTTACTATATATTGACCTTCACCTTGTTCATGAAGTGACCTCTCCTCAAGCGTTTGAGGGGTTACGCATGAATAATCGCAAGGTTAGACGTCCCGATTTAACATACGCAACAATGGACCATAATGTTCCGACTAAAAATCGTGAAGTAATAAAAGATCCAATATCTCAAAAACAAATGGAAACACTGCAAAAGAATTGCGAAGAATATGGAATCACATTGGCAGATATGTATCATCCTGATCAAGGCATTGTCCATGTGATAGGCCCTCAACTTGGCCTAACACAGCCTGGCAAGACAATCGTTTGTGGAGATAGCCATACATCCACACATGGCGCATTTGGTGCATTAGCATTTGGTATCGGCACAAGTGAAGTAGAACATGTACTTGCATCACAAACATTGTGGCAAGAACGCCCGAAAACATTAAATGTTCAGGTAGATGGTGAACTTGGATCAGGAGTAACAGCGAAGGATTTGATACTTGCTATCATTGCTAAATTTGGAGTACGCTTTGGCACAGGTTATGTTATCGAATATACTGGCAAAGCGATTCGAAATTTATCGATGGAAGAGCGCATGACAATTTGTAATATGTCCATTGAAGCTGGCGCCAGAGCAGGTTTAATAAGTCCGGATGAGACGACGGTTGATTACTTAATTGGTAAGCGATATGTACCAATTGGCGAGGAGTTTGAAACATTAGCCGAAGAATGGAGAGCACTGGCTACGGATGAAGGTGCTGTCTATGATAAAACCGTAACAATTCAGGCGGAAGAGGTTGAACCACAAGTAACATGGGGAACGAATCCGGGAATGTGTGTACCAGTAAGTGGGATGACTCCAGATTTAAGTAAGGTCGATCAGAAGGAAGATGTGGAAAGGGCGCTTGCCTATATGGGGTTAAATGAAAAACAGCCTATTACATCAATAGAAATTGATCATGTATTTATTGGTTCATGTACAAATTCTAGGCTTAGCGATTTGCAAAAAGCTGCCTTTATTGTAAAAGGAAAAGAAGTAAATAAAAATGTTAGAGCAATCGTTGTACCTGGATCCTTTAGTGTGAAAATGCAAGCAGAAAAAGAAGGGATTGACACAATCTTTAAAGAAGCCGGATTTGAATGGCGTGATGCTGGATGCAGTATGTGCCTAGCTATGAACGATGATGTTGTCCCGCCAGAGGTAGGTGTGCTTCTACTTCAAATCGAAATTTTGAAGGAAGGCAAGGAAATGGAGCACGTACACATTTGGTTAGTCCAGAGATGGCAGCTGCTGCAGCAATAGAAGGAAGATTTGTTGATGTACGCGAGTTTTCAAGCGTGCCAAACTAGGAGGTCAGGATAAATGGAACCAATTCAAAAACATCAAGGTCTTGTTTATCCGATTAATCGGGCAAATATAGATACGGACCAAATCATACCAAAACAGTTTCTAAAGCGTATCGAACGTAAAGGGTTTGGCCAGTTTTTATTTTATCATTGGCGCTTCGATGATCAAGGGAATAAAAAGTTTGATTTTTCCCTGAATCATTCAATATATAACAATGCATCGATCTTACTGGCAGGGGAAAATTTCGGATGTGGATCCTCTCGCGAGCATGCCCCTTGGGCTCTGTTGGATTATGGCTTTAGAGTTATAATAGCTCCAAGTTTTGCAGATATATTTTATAACAACGCTTTAAAAAATGGTATTATTCCGATACAATTAAAGATGGCCCAGTTAGATCAATGGATGGACCAGGCGGAAAGAAAGAAGCTAACTTTAACTGTTGATCTAGTGAATCAATATATTATTGATGAAGATCAACAGAAAGTATATTTTGATATTCCTTCCTATCATAAAGAAAAACTTATTAATGGTTGGGATGAAATAGCATTAACACTACAGCATCAGGAAAAGATTGATGCCTACGAAAAAAATAACGTTTAAGAAAATGGGAGTGTGAAATCATTGGGGATTTCTTAACTGGTGAAAAAGTTTATACTGCGATGGGGAAATTAGCACCTATCGTTCACCGAACACCACTAATGACATCAGAAACAACAAATAAAATCGTTGGAAAGAACATTTATTTTAAAATGGAAAACCAACAAAAAACAGGCGCATTTAAATTTAGGGGTGCAAGCTTTAAGCTTATGCAGCTATCGGGTGAACAGCTAAAGCGTGGCGTTATAACAGCTTCAGCTGGAAATCATGCACAAGGTGTCGCACATGCAGCCGCAAAACTAGGAGCAAAAGCAACGATATTTATGGCTGAGCGCACCCCTCTTGCGAAAGTGAATGCAACAAGAGCGTATGGAGCAAATGTTGTTCTAACAGGAGATTCATTTCAAGAGGCATATGAAGCTTCTTTAAAACATCAATTGCAAAGTGGTGCAGTTTATATTCATCCATTTGACGATTATGATGTAATGGCAGGACAAGGAACAATGGCTATGGAAATGCTAAAACAAGAAGATCGCATTGATACGATTATTGTTCCAATCGGTGGAGGCGGATTAATTAGCGGGATTGCAGTTGCCGCTAAACATGTAAATCGCAATATCAAAGTCATTGGCGTCCAAGCACGTGAGGCATCAGCAATGTATGAAAGTTATCATTCAGATCGCCTAAAGAAATTAAAAACGGTAAACACAATTGCTGAGGGAATTGCAGTAAAGCAGCCAGGTAAATATACACTGCCAATCATACGGGAATACGTCGATAATATTGTAACAGTAACAGATGAGGAAATAGCATCGGCCATTGTATATATGCTAGAACGTAATAAGGCACTGATGGAAGGTGCTGGAGCTGCAGCATTAGCAGCTTTATTCGCTTATAATGAACAAATTAAGTCAAGGCATTGTGGTATTATTGTAAGTGGTGGAAATATGGATATCGGTACGATGCCGATGATTCAACGACTTGCGGAAAAACAGCACTGTCCGGCATGAGAAGATAGATAAATCATACAAAAAAGGAGCAATGAAGTATTGTTATATACTGATTGCTCCTTTTGTTATATAGTTATAGGGAAAACAAAACGATGATCATTTCATATTCACGCACTCAAATAGAAAAGAAGTAATCAACGGAAACAATGTGTGTCCATGATTACTTCTTTCTAATTAATTCTTTTTAGTCGAAGAATTTTCATCTGTATCTTTCGTTTCTTTATCATCTTCATTTTCTTCTATATTCTCATCATTGTTTTTATCTTCTTTTTCCACAGGTTCATCGTTGCCATAATGATATTGCGTAGGATCAACGGGTTCCCAATCTTCTGTAGGTGTATAGAATCGTAACAGGTCACCTAAGAGAACTTTATCTGAAAGGCTCAATTCGCGTTGAACCCCTTTTTCTTGTTCTTTCATTTTATCAGTTGGTTCTTCGATTACCTCACCCGTATCATTGTCATAGTAATTACCTTTTATAAAACTGTATTCTGGTGTAATAAAGTCACCATTACGGAAAGGTACAAATTCTTTATGATCCTTGGAGAATAAATCTGTTCCAAATTGAATGTAGTCTTGGGCATCAATTCCAAGTAAATGAAGTAATGTTGGCATAACATCCATTTGTCCGGAATATTCGTGAACAGTGCCTTTTCCTTCTACTCCGGGAACTTTAATCATAAACGGAACGCGTTGTAATTGTGCATTTTTAAATTTCGTAATTTCTTCACCCAGTAACTCTTCCATTGCACGATTATGATTTTCTGAAATGCCATAATGGTCACCATATATCATAATAATAGAATCTTCATATAGTCCTGCTTCTTTTAGGTCATCAAAGAATTGTTCTAATGATTCGTCTAAATAACGAGCTGTTTGAAAATAACGGTCAACAGAACCGTCACCAGTTTCTGCAGGGTCAATTGTTGCATCTTCTTCATCAATTAAATATGGGTGATGGTGTGTAAGAGTCATCAAATGTGAATAAAATGGCTCCTCAAGCGATTTGAGCATTGGCATGGATTCCTCAAAGAAAGGTTTATCTTTTAAGCCATAGTTAATAACTTGCTCATCACTCATATCATAATAACTTGAATCGTAAAATTCATCTATACCGAATTCTTTATATACTTCATCACGGTTCCAAAATGTCTTGTTATCTCCATGAAATACTTGACTTTGATACCCTTGCTGTTGTTTTAAGATAGCTGGTAATGCTTGGTAGGTATTATTACCTTTTGTTACAAAAGCAGCTCCTTGTGGTAATCCATACAAGGAAGTATCCATAATAAGTTCAGCATCAGCAGTTTTTCCTTGTTCTGTTTGATGGAAAAAGTTATCAAAATAAGTGAAGTTTTTTCCCTGGTCATGAACCAAAGAATTTAAGAATGGTGTTACTTCTTCACCGTGTAATTTATAATCAATAAGAAAAGATTGAAACGATTCTAAATGAATTTTAATGATATTTTTACCTTCAGCAACCCCAAATAAGTCGGGATTTGGTTCAGCATATTTATTTTTTGTATAATTTTCAACCTCTGTAATATCACTGCTGTCTGCCAAAACACGTTGCGTGGATGACTTTAAGCTTTGAATGCCATCATATATTGTAAAGTTGTAAGTTCCCAGATATTTGACAATGTAATTACGGTCAAACGTACGCTTCAATAATTGCGGACGGTCAGCTTCTGCTAGTCCAAGGTTCACAGCAAAAGTAATAACACCAGCTGCAAGAACCAGTAAAGGTTTTTTGATTTTCATACGTTCGGATGACCAGCTCTTTCTAGTCCAAACAAAAGCAGCGATTAAAATAACGATATCAACAATATATAAAAGATCATACCATTCTACTAAACTAGCAATACTTCCACCCAAGCTTCCGAAATTACTAGTCTGAGTTAACATTGGTATTGTTATAAAGTCATTATTAGCACGGTAGAACACAACGTTAGCATATAAAAGAAAGCTCATCAGCGTATCAATGATAATGATCCATATTCCTGCACGTTTTCCTTTAGCGAATAATGCAATGCCAAGGAAAATGAGTGCCGAGCTAAGTGGATTGAAAAATAATAAAAATTGTTGTACTTCATTTTCGATGTCTAAGTTAAAAGCTGTTAAATATATTAGATACGATTTCAACCATAATAGGACAACTGCAACACTAAAGAACCCCATTTTCGAAGAAAGAATTTTTTTCATTGTATCCACCTCAAATTTGATCTTCCCTATAAAAAATAATTTTCCTAATGTTACATTATACTCCAGAAATAATTAATATGCAAGAATAAAAATAATAAATATATATCTATCTATGAAAGTTATTCCCTTTAAGAATATGTGAAGAGATTTCAAAAATTCATAGAAATTTTGCGTGTTTTTAACTTGTTTATTTAGCCTACATGAGGAAAAAGTAAAAACCAACCGATAATTTTTGGAAATCAAAGGTTTTTAAAATAATATGGATGTATGATGTAACCTTAGATTAAAAAATGGTATATTGATTTTAGCTTATATATAATGAAGAGAAGGTGATCGGGTGGTTAGTCAAATAACAATAACAGTGTTGATTATAACGATGTGTTTATCAGTTCTCATTCCAATTTTTCTTTTCTTTCTTTTTAAAAAGAAGTATGACATATCCATGAAAGTAGTTTTATTTGGTGCTCTAACATTTATTCTCTTTGTTCAAATTTTAGAAGGTATCATTAATGGATATATTTTGAATAGCGCTACAATGGCCTCTTTTATTGAAAATGCATGGGTATTTATTCCATACACTGTTTTCATGGCGGGTATTTTTGAAGAAGTCGGAAGGTATATAATGATGCGATTCGCTTTGAAGAGATACCGGAAATGGAAAGATGGCCTAGCTTTTGGAATTGGGCATGGCGGAGTCGAGTCCATATTTATATTAGGATTATCTAATTTAAGTATGATTATTTTTGCCTTTCAAATTAATGCCGGTACATTTGACCAACTGTTAACAAATGATAGCATAAAAGAAGTTCTCATGCCTATAAAAGAACAATTAATAGCTGCATCACCATATATGATGATGTTAGGCCCGGTAGAAAGATTATGTGCAATAGCTTTGCATATTGCTTTATCTATCCTAGTTTTGTATGGAGTAAAAAGCAAAAAGATTCAGTATTTAGTTTATGCTGTTTTAGCTCATGCAGTCTTCAACCTTCCTGCAGCCTTTTACCAAGCAGGACTTCTTTCAAATGTGCTAATTATTGAATTACTAACTGTGTTATTCACAATAATTATTTTGATATTTGTTTTCAGATCCGGGAACTGGTTTAAACAGCTTGAGGAATAAAAGGAGGTAAACCTTTATGGTGAACGATTCGGGACCATCGAGTGAAAAAAATGAAGTGAAAGAAAACGTTGAAATTTGGGAAGACGTAGTAAATATTAAAGATTTATTAATAAGTTTAATAATCAGTAGTATTACAACACTAGGGGGTTATTTAATTGCTCCGGATACTCCGCCGAAACCATTAATTTTTGGATTAATTGGAGCAATAATTGGTTTCATTATCAGCAGTGTGATTATAAAACCAAAACGTACATTTCAAATGATGGATGAGGAGAAGTAGTTATGGATGCAATTTTAATTATGGAAATGATTGCTGCTGCTATCGCTGGTGCAGTATTATATACAGTTATTGGAATAGCGCCTGGAACAGATGAAACTGCAGTACTTGCACCAGTAACGCTTGTGTTAGTTCTAGCGGGATTTGAACCAATTGTTATTTTAACGTTTTTTATTTCAGCTATTGTTGCTAAAAAACTAACCGATTCCATTCCTGTGGCGATAGCGGGAATACCTGGTGGCGTTATGTCAGCTCCGATGGTGGAGCATGCGATGGTGCTGAAAAAACATGGAGTGCCTGACTTAAGCATTCGAAAAATGGCATCAGGATCTGTAATAGGTACGATTATTGCGGTGCCAATGAGTTTGGTTTTAGCAAGCCTAATCGCCCCCTTAGCCGATGTAATAACAGATTATTCCAATCAAATATTTTTTGGTGGAGCAGTATTTTTAGCACTTATGACAAAAAACCGCATCCTCGCGTTAGTATCTATTGTTCCTTTCGCTTTACTTATTCAGGGATTACGTCATTTATACTGGGGGATAGGGGCGGTACCAGAAGATACAACAGTGTTTACATCCTTCTTTCTGGGAATTACGATTGGCCCTGTTATTTTAAAACTATTTGAATTACTAAATAAGGATATTCGAAAAAAGCTACCGCGTCATAATAAAAAAGAAATAAGGGTTAATAAGCATAAAGTAGAAAAAGGATTTCCTAACCCATTTAAAATTTTAGATAAAAAAGAAATCGGGACCACTTCCTTTGCCTCTGTTATGGGCGTACTTACCTTTTTCATGAGTCCAGTAGGGATGACGATATTTTTGGGAGAAACATTATCAAGCAGGGTGAAAGATCCAATAAAAAGAGCAGCCAGAGCTATTTCAAGTATGGATGGGTTAACGAACGCCGCATATATTTCAGGTACATTAGTCCCTTTAATTGCACTAGGTGTTCCCTTGTCTCCAACAGCAATTGGTCCGGGAAGTGCATTGTTTAATGCCCCGCCAGTATTTACACTGGAAAATAACCTGCATCACTTATTGTCGATGAGTGATTTTATCATAGCAACAGTTATCGGCTCGATAATTGCGATTGGTTTTACATTCTATATTACAATAAAGTATTCACAACAAATTTGTGCATTTGTGTTTAAATATATACCACACGAAGCAATGCTTGGCCTGTTTTTTGGGCTCGTTTTAATGCTTTCCTTTATGGATGCAGGATGGATTAACATTGGTGGTGTTTTATTGATCAGTTTAGTTGCTGGAATTCTACATCGCTGGGGTGTTAATTATGGTGTCCAATTTATGGTATTATATGCAGCGCCATGGCTTGTATCTGTTTTGGTAGGATAATCTGTTGTATTAATAAAATTAGTATGTCATTTGATGGGAGGATTTGTTATGCGAGAGAAAGAGCCAATTTACTTAGGTAATCGAATTCATTTGATCGACGGATTTGATATGGGTATTCCTGCACGTACGGGTACATATGTTATTGATGAAGAAGCACTGACTCTGGTGGAAACCGGACCCAGTCCATCGATAAAATATGTAAAGAAAGGGTTAACATCCTTGGGGTTTTCATTAAATGATGTGAAGTATATCATTGTTACTCATATTCATTTGGATCATTCTGGAGGTGCTGGGGTGCTATTGAAGGATTGTCCAAACGCTACTGTCGTTGTTCATCCAAGGGGCGCAAGACATCTTGTTGATCCAAAGAAATTAGCAGCAGGAGCAAGAGCAGTTTATGGCGACAGTTTTGAAGAATTGTTTGAGCCGATTCTTCCGATACCGGAGGATCGTTTACTTATTAAAGGGGAAGGAGATACGCTCCAAATTGGGACAAATTGTACACTAGAATTTATGGATACACCCGGTCACTCAAGACATCACTTTAGTATTTTTGATTCAGTAAGCAATGGTATTTTTGTAGGTGATACGGTCGGTGTTTATTATAAGCAATTAGCACGTGAGGGAATTGACTTATTTTTACCGAGTACTTCCCCTAATCATTTTGATCCAGATGCAATGCATACATCAATAGAACGAATAAGGAATATGAATGTTGATAAAATTTACTATGGACATTTTGGGATGACAGATAAAGTAAACCTTGCATTAAATCAAGCTTCTAAGTGGATAGATGAATATGTAGAGTTAGGTGAACAGACAATAGAAGAAGGGAAGGGGTATGATGAACTTTCCGAGCGAATGCTTCAAAGAGTCAGGAGCTACTTAAAAACATTACATGTGTCTGATAAACATGATGTTTATGTGATTCTTAATTTGGATATGAAGGTTTGTGCATTAGGATTGATTGACTATTTTCAGAAGTTGAAAAGGCAATAGTAAAAAGATGTAGGAATAGACCAGTCGATAGTGGGACTGGTCTTTTTAGAGTAGCAATATCTTTGATCACTTAATTATTTTCTTCTTGCGTTTTCATAAATGTTAGAATTGCAAAAAATACAAAGCTTAATAATAAAATCGTTCCACCAACGATAAAGAAAACGGTTGGCATAGCACCTTCCATTCCAAATGGTTTTACATAATAAAACCACATTCCAACGGTTAAACCAATTGCTCCAATAATGGCTGACCATACATGTAGCGTTGCAATAATTGTATTAGCGGGGGTGAATAGTTTATAGAAAACTGCCCATGCAAATAATGTTAACCAGCCAACAACAAGTATATGTGCATGTACGGATTTAAAAGCAAGACTGCCCGCTCCAGCCATATGTGATCCTAAAAATGCCCCTACCAATGCAAATAGGGCTGAAAATCGAAGTAATAGTTTACTATATTTATTCAAAATGTTTCCTCCTTTTTGTTTATTTATATCAATAGGTTTTATTCGCATTATATTTATAGTTTATATATCAAATATGAACGGAGTATGAACAAATGGTTACATTATTAACAGGAGGCAGGAATATTTATTTCCAGTGCAATCGGGCAATGGTCACTTCCCATGACTCCTGCGTGGATTTGTGAGTCTTTTAATCTTTCTGCTAACCTTTCTGAAACAATAAAATAATCAATACGCCATCCAATATTTCTTTCTCTTACTGTTTTCATGTAGGACCACCAGGTATATAGCCCTTCCGTATCTGGATAGAAATAGCGTAGACTATCAATAAAGCCGGATGCAAGTAAGTTGGACATCTTGCTGCGTTCTTCCACGGTGAATCCGGAATTACCGCGGTTTGTTTTGAAATTTTTTAAGTCAATCTCCTGGTGTGCTACATTAAAGTCACCACATAGAATAACAGGTTTGATTTCATCCAACGCTTTAATGTGATTAAAAAATGCATCTTCCCAAGCCATACGCACATCCAGCCTTGCCAAATCCCGTTGTGAATTTGGTGTATACACATTGACTAGATAAAAACGTTCAAATTCAAGTGTAATAATACGTCCTTCGTCTTGTGAATTATTTTCGCCAAGGCCATAATGAACAGATAATGGCTTTTGCTTTGTAAATACAGCTGTTCCGGAATACCCTTTTCTTACCGCATAATTCCAGTACTGATGATAGTTTTCTAAATCTAACGTGATTTGACCGGATTGTAATTTAATTTCTTGCACGCAGAATATATCTGCATTTATTTTATGAAAATAATCCATAAAACCTTTCCGCACACAAGCCCGAAGTCCATTCACATTCCAAGAAACCAATTTCATGTTTTCGTTCTCCCTTTTCTGATTTTAAGCTTGTCTATTAGTTTAGCATATTCTTTGAAGGAAGAAAGAACGATTTGTTATAGGTAGGAAGGGAGTTGGTATTAAAAAGAAGAAGTTATAGAAAACCACAAGTAAAAAACACCTGCCTCCATGCTTTTAGCAAAGAGACAGGCGTCCCTCTGTTAATACACTTCATAATTTTGTCCAGTTTGAGCACCACAAACACTTTTCTTAAAAGCAAGTGCTACACGGTGGGCAGGTACAGGTTCAAATCCGAGAAAAAAAGGCTCCAACCTCTCCCAAGATTCTTCCACTGCATTGGGGCTTACACTGTTTATCCGTATTCCTCTTGGCATTTCAATGGAAGATGCTTTTACAAATGATTTTACACCGCCATTCGCCATTGCGGCTGAAGCACCTTGAGGAATAGGGTCATCCATCATGATGCCGGTAGTTAATGTGAAGCTTCCATTATCATTTACATTATTTAAACCTAAAAGTACCAGGTTGATTTGTCCTTTTAATTTACTCTCGATACCTTTCTCATTAAGTTCTGGTGTCAATTCAGAAACGGAAGCGAAAGTTGCACCACCGGCTGCATTTACAACGGCATCAATTTTACCTACTTGTTCATACATTTTTTTAATGCTGTCGGGCGATGTTATATCTACAGTTACATCTGCACCATTACGGCCTGCGCAAATAATTTCATGTTCTTTTTCTAATTCCTTTTTAATTTCTTTTCCAATAGTGCCACTGGCACCAACTATTAATATTCTCATTTTTTACCTCTTTTCTTATTTATTTAATACATTCGTTTATCAAATATGTACCCTCTATACGTATGCCGTTAATGATACACGTATGCATATTAAAGGCTGAAGATGGTTTATTTTACTAACCTTTCTATGGAAAATATGTTGTTTTGGGTTCAGCCTACTAGGTTTTCATATATTTTATCTATCTTTTCTTCTAAGCGTTGCAAATGAACAATGCGAGCCTCACGTATATATTCCTTGCCATCAACAAAGAGGAGTAATACAGGAGCAGTAAATACGGAAAAGCGACCCGCAACGGCTTCTACTTCACTCGCATCGATATAACCTAATTGAATTTTTGGATACTTAGACATCAATTGTTTCATCTGGGGCAGCAATCCTTTGCATACACTGCAATTGGTCTGTGATATAAATAAAAAAGAAAGCTGATTTTGCGAAATAAATTGTTCAATCTTTGCTAATGATGAAATATGTTGAAATTCCCTCATGCTCTCACCTCTTTCATGTATTATATAAGCAGTAATAAACTTTTTCCTTTTATTTGCTCAAAATAAACTGACTAGGGCAAGGGAGCACTAGTCAGTTTTAAACAGATATTATCTTGCAAGAGGTTTTGTTGCAGGCAGGCAAGCGATTCCGTTAAAGGAATGCAAGTCAACTGTTATACAGATGCCTGTTTCTATAAGTTTCCCACTGTTATTTGGTGGTACCACAGAAAAACAATCATCATAGTGAGGATGGTTGTGATAATCATGGTGTTCATGATGATCATGGTGATCGTGGTGTCCATGATGTGCTCGTTGTTGAAACTCTAGTAGTTCTAATTCTACACAGCACCCAGATCCGCCTTTGACAAACCTTTTAGCTTTGAAAATGCTGGACTCTACACAAATAAAGTTCCAGTCTTTTGTAACTCCTTTTGCTTTAAACACATCACAATTGCCTTTGCAATAAAGCATGAATGGTACTGTTGTAAAATTATTTCTATTGCGATTAGGTGAAAGCAAATCTTTAATTGATTGTTCACAACCTGTAGAACAGCAATTTTCATTTTCTTCTGCTACTCGATCCTGTTCGCGTATAATCTTTTTAACGGTGTCACATACACAGCTTTCTTGTTTAGAACACTGGCATTGGCTATTGCAACAATGGCTGTGCCCATGTTCATGGTGATGAACGGGTTCTTGATGACGACGAAACTTTTCACGATAATATCCCATTAAAAAACCTCCCTTTTGTTATTTGATACATTAATACTATATGAGAAGGATTAATTAATGGTTGTATAATAGTCTAATTCTAGTAAATATGAGCAAGTTATCCATGTACATATATAAAAATGATGTGAATGTATTGAGCAATAAGCCAAAACAAAGCTGTAATAATCGCATAATTTATATAATAAATCTAAACAAGTCTTGTAATAGATTGATACAACTCATGATAACTCTGCTAGGGAAGCTAACTGATCACTAGTTTCCCTTCAATAAGACACCTTTACTTTCATTGCTTCCATAATGAAGAAAAGAAGCACGCCATAAACCATGAAATAGGTACGGCGTGTTTTGTCATTTCCCGGGAAATATCGACACCATGTTTTATGCTTTTTTAGATGTATTTATACTTTGTCTTCAAATTCGACATTTTTTCCGTTTTCAAAGGATATTTCTAGTTCAAATTTTTGATAATCAGGGTCTAAATCGAAAGCTTTTAGAGCTTCTTTAATAGCATTATTTTTGTTTGTATTTTGATCAATCATAAGCTTTTTCAATCTAGGGAAGATTTTATTGAAGGCTTCCTCTCCGCTTGATTGTAAACCGTTTACATCGTCTTCTAAGTCTGCTTCCATTCCATTGGCTTCTTGTTCGATACTTGCTTCGTACTCTTTATCGCCTTCATATTCAACGCTTAGTTCAAAGCGTGTATAAGCTAATTCATCCATTTTTTGTTTCATATCATCAGGGGATGTGGCGTCCAAATTTTCATTATTGGCAGTGCCATTGTTCTCATAATTCATATCATCTGCATTATCATCATTATCCACGGCTCCTTCGTTTTTTTGATTCGTATTAGCATTTTCTTCAGTTGGATCCCCTTGTGTACCGCAGGCTATCAAAGTTAAAGAGAGTATAAGCATTGTTATAAGTAGTGAATTTTTCCTCATGTTATTTTAACCTCCTCAAAAGTTTGTTGTTAATAATTTGTCCATCTTTCAGGAAACTAAACGAAAGAAGAAGTTTTATTGATCATACGTTTGATTAACGAATCTCGTAATTAATGCATAAATCAAAAATAGGAACAAACCTATAATAAGTCTGCTCCTATTTTTTGTTAGGAAATTTTTAAAATGTGAAATCTACTGTTTTATTTTCTTGATTTTCGTAGCCCTTCATATATTTAATTCTGCGTTGAGCAGATGCTTGGTTAACTTGCTCATCAGCGTGATAGGAAGATCTTACTAGTGGACCAGCCTCACAGTGACGGAACCCTTTTTCTAAAGCAATCTTTTTCAGTTCAGCAAATTCATCAGGATGATAATAACGCTCTACATTTAAATGCTTTTTTGTAGGTTGCAAGTATTGGCCAATCGTCATGATATCAACGTCATGTGCTAATAAATCATCCATTGCTTGAACAATTTCCTCTTTTTCTTCACCTAGTCCAACCATGATGCTTGATTTTGTTGGTGTATTTGGTGCAATCTCTTTTACGCGCTGCAGGAGAGTTAATGATCTGTCATACATTGCCCGAGCCCGAACGCGTTTTGTCAGTCTTCTAACGGTTTCAATGTTGTGATTAAAGATGTCTGGTTCACTGTCCATTAATGTGTGTAAGCTTTCATAGTCGCCTTTCATATCAGAAGGCAAGATTTCAATGGTACATCCAGGATTTTTTCGGCGGATTGCGCGAACAGTTTCTGCGAAAACAGCTGCTCCACCATCATTTAAGTCATCCCTAGCAACGGCCGTAACAACAACGTGCTTCAATCCCATTATTTCTACAGAGTCTGCTACACGTTCAGGTTCTCCCCAATCAAGTTCGTTCGGAAGTCCGGTTTTTACTGCACAGAATCTGCAGCCACGTGTACACGTATCTCCTAAAATCATGAAAGTTGCCGTTTTGCGCTCACTCCAGCATTCATGGATGTTTGGGCATCTTGCTTCCTCACATACCGTGTTTAATTTTTTGTCGCGCATTAATTTCTTTAACCCAGTATATGATTTGTTTGTATTTAATTTTATTTTAAGCCATTCCGGTTTGCGTATGTATTCTTCCTGCTTTGACATTTTATATATACACTCCTTTAATAGTAAGATAGTAAAAATTTTATGTTAATATATCAGCTGTATACTTTTCTTTTGCTAATTGAAGAACTTCTTCCCATTTGGATTCAGACAATGTAAATGGCTTTAGTTTAATATCTAGCCCTGTTTGAAACCCTTTAAAGAAGGATTCTTTCAACATGTCATACGTATGCTTTTTATTTGTGATCTGATTGATAGCAATCGCCTTTTTGGAAAATGAAGCCCGTTTGCGATTTTTGACTTTTTCAGATGGAAAAAGAAATAAATCAAATAACATGTTTTCATCAATACTCATCGGGATTGATCCATGTTGTAGCAATACACCTTTTTTCCGTGTTTGCGCATTGCCGGATATTTTTTTCCCATCAATAATCATTTCATAATATGCCGGTTTTTCAAAACAGACAGCAGTTCTATCTTTTAGGGACTCCTTATCTGGATATGCATATTCCGCGTGAATACCTAAGTTCTTATAACCTTCTAGAATGCCTTTGGTTAAGATATAATAGGCCTCACGAACTGATTTAGGAATGGACGGATGATTTTCGCTAACAACTAGGCTATATGTTAATTCATCATCATGCAAAACAGCGCTGCCGCCAGTTAAGCGACGCACAAATTGGCAGCTGTGCCGCTCTATTGCAGAGAAATCAATGGTCTTTTCTATTTTTTGAAAGTGCCCGACAGAAAGACTGGGAGCTGACCATCCATAAAAACGTAATGTAGGAGGGATTTCCCCATTGCTATGCCAATTTAATAAAGATTCATCCAGTGCCATATTTACAGAAGCATCGAGGTGCCCTGTATCAATAAATCCCCACTCTTCTTTTTCAAAAATAAGCTCCACCTCCTATGTATTTTAACTGCCTTTTATAGACGATTAAAAGGTAACAGACTATTCCTTATTTTAACATAGACGGCATGCTTTTTGTTATTAATTTCAGCTTTTCTATTATAGTACAGTCCATGCTTTGCGTGATTTATTCCTCATATTAACGGTCCGGAAAAATCATGGGAAGGAGGATGCAAGGAGTTTGCATGAAATCCTAATTTAGTGGGAATGTATAGGTAGAAGAGGAGGTAAAAAATATGTCTATATTAAATCTAGGCTATATACGTATTTTTTTATCTATTATTGTGTTCGTTGTATTGGTTATTATCCTTATTCGCTTTAGGGCAAGCAAAAATCCGGCAAAAGATTCTTTAGATCTATTAAGAGAAAAATATGAAAGAGGAGAACTGACAAAAGAAGAATATGAAGAAGCACGTAAAATGCGCGAGTGATAAATAGGCGATTTATGTATAAACAAAGGTTTCCAGTTATTGTTATATTACACAAAAGTGCCTTTTAGAAAACAGCACTTTTGTGTATGAAATAGTAAAAGACTAATTTACTGATATGTTTTTCTTGCCACTTGCTCCTTGAATCAGCTCTTTAATCGCTTCTGTCTTTCCGTGATGAAGCAAATCCACAATTTTACTTCCGACAATCACACCGTCACAAGCACTTCCTAATTTCCTTGCCTGTTCTGCATTGGATACACCAAAGCCTGCCAGGACAGGTAAAGAGGTAAATTCCTTTAATTCCTGTAAATAAGAGTGAACTTCTTTTTCATGTGCCGATCTGGCTCCTGTTGTCCCTTTAACAGATACCGCATAAAGAAAACCTTCTGTTCGGGCAGCAATATCACGAAGCCGTTCTTTAGGACTTGTTAATGCTGCAAGACGTATGAAAGCTACTGCATGCTGTTTTAGGAGGTTAGCGAGTAAATCTTCTTCTTCCATTGGCAGATCAGGAATAATTACTCCGCTAACTCCAGCCTCTTCACAGCTTTTTGCAAATTTTTCAATGCCGTATGCATAAATTGGATTTAAGTAGGTCATAAAAACAATAGGTAATGTTCGTTTCTCCCTGAAGGTTTGTAATGTTTCAAAAATTCCTGATAAGGTTGTTCCATTTGCAATGGATCGTTGGCCAGCCTCTTGTATTGTAGGACCATCTGCTACTGGGTCAGAAAAGGGAACACCGAGTTCAACAGCTGCAGCTCCTGATTCTTGAAGAAAATTTAGCCGTTCTTCTAATTTATTTAAACCTCCGTCTCCAGCCATGATATAGGGTACAAATATTTTTTCTCCCGCTTTACGTTTGTCTGCTAACGCTTTGTCTAACATTTGTTTACTCATTTATTTCCCCTCCAATGCATCTTTAACTTGTTCGACATCTTTATCGCCACGACCAGATAAACAGATCACGATAGACTGATTGTCATCCATTTGTTTTGCCAGTTTCATTGTATAGGCTACAGCATGTGCGCTTTCCAAAGCTGGAATGATCCCCTCCACATGGGATAAATATTGGAAGGCTTCAAGTGCTTCCTCATCCGTAATAGAATCATAGGTAACACGTTTCATCTCGTGTAAATGGCTGTGTTCAGGACCAACACCAGGGTAGTCAAGACCGGCTGAAATGGAATATGCTTCTTGAATTTGTCCATGGTCATTCTGTAATAAATAGGTCATAGTGCCGTGTAAGACTCCCACAGACCCATCCGTTAACGTTGCTGCATGTTTTGCTGACTCGATTCCGTTGCCTCCAGCTTCAACTCCGTAAAGTTTGACATTCTCATCTTGGATAAACGGGTAAAACATCCCCAAGGCGTTACTGCCACCTCCTACACAAGCAACAACCGCATCTGGCAGGGAACCTGTTTTTTCTTTATGCTGTTGTTTTGTTTCTTCGCCGATAACTGATTGGAAATCGCGAACAATTTTCGGAAATGGGTGAGGTCCGACAACTGATCCCAGTATATAATGGGTGTCAGAAACATGACTAACCCAATAACGTAATGCTTCGTTAACAGCATCCTTTAGTGTCCCGCTTCCTTGTGATACACTTTCAACTTTTGCTCCTAGAAGTTCCATGCGAAATACGTTTAACTTTTGTCTGCGCATATCTTCTTCTCCCATAAATACAATGCATTCAAGACCAAGAAGAGCACATACTGTTGCAGTAGCTACACCATGTTGACCTGCACCTGTTTCAGCAACAACTTTTTTCTTTCCCATTCTTTTTGCTAACAAGGACTGACCGATTGTATTATTAATTTTGTGGGCTCCCGTATGGTTCAGGTCTTCTCGTTTTAAATAAATTTTTGGGCCATCTAACTTTTTAGATAAATTTTCTGCGTAATATAGTGGTGTTTCACGTCCTATATAATCTTTCAGATAATAATTTAGTTCTTCTATAAAAGCTCGATCTTGCATCGCGTCTTCATATGCCTTATCGAGTTCAAGCAATGCAGGCATTAATAGCTCGGGAACAAATCTACCTCCGTAATTTCCGTATTTTCCTTCCTTGTCTGGCATTGTATATGTCAACATTCTAATCATCCTTTCTTTTAGCTTTTGTAATGAATTGCTCCATTTTCTCTAAGTCTTTTTCGCCATTTGTTTCAACGCCGCTTGAGACGTCTACTCCAGCAGCATTTGTTATCGCTATCGCTTCTTGTACATTTTCTTTGGAAAGTCCTCCGGCTATCATCACTTTATCTGGTTGTATTTTTGTTTCTTTTACTAAATTCCAGTTAAATGTCACTCCGTTTCCACCGCGATATGCACTAGCAGGGCTATCTAATAGATAGTAATCACAGGGGTAAGATGGAATGAATCCAGTTTCCTCCTTTTGTATTGAAAAAGCTTTAATCACTGGATAGGGAAGCCGTGCAGCCAGTTCAGCAGGCTCATCTCCATGGAGCTGAATGACATCTAAGTCAACTTTTCCAGCAATTTTTAAAATGTTTTCCCTTGTTTCATTCACAAACACGCCTACTTTTTTCACCTTGGGCGGAAGGGTAGCTGCAATTCGAGCGGCATTCTCTGGACTAATCTTCCGTTTGCTTGCCGCGAATACAAATCCAATAAAATCTGCACCAGATTTACATGCATGACGCGCAGCTTCCTCTGTTGTTATACCGCATATTTTAACGAGCATTGTTCACATTTCCTTCTTTTACTTGAATTTGTAAATCGGAAAACGTTTTTGATAAATTTTCGGATCGCATCAATGTTTCGCCGACAAGAATACCGTTTGCGCCATGTTCGGCAACTTCGTAAACGTCCTCTTTTGTTGCAATTCCACTTTCACTAATAAGAATGGTTTTTGGGTTTTCCACCATCGAAGTGAGCTTTTTTGTTACTGTTAGATCAACAGTAAACGTTTTTAAATCTCGATTATTAATACCAATAATCGGTGCTCCAAGATGAATTGCGCGCTCCATTTCATGCTCATTGTGTACTTCACAAAGCACCTCCAGATCTAATTCTGCAGCATAGTTATAGAGGGACTTTAATGAAGATTCCGACAATGCTGCTACGATAAGCAGAATAATCGATGCTCCAGCTGCTTTTGCTTGATCAATCTGCACTTTATCAATTATAAAATCCTTGCATAATAGGGGAAGGCTGACTGCCTCGCGTACAGCTCGTAAATCATCCATAGAACCATTGAAAAATGTTTTATCTGTTAAGATAGAAATCGCACCAGCTCCGGAGGACTCATATTTTCGAGCCTGAATAACAGGATCCACCTTCGAATTAATCGCACCTTTGGAAGGGGATGCACGCTTGATTTCGGCAATGATATTCATCTGCAGATTACGAGCAAATGTTTCTGAAATTTTTGCTATGTCTTTGTTGAAATTTATTTTATCAAATGTTTGCTTTCTCAGTAATTCTACTTCCTTTTCTTTTTGCCTTAAAATGTTATCTAAAATAGTCATATTCCATCACCCCACTAGGATTTTTTTGCTATAGTCCGCTAATCGATGTAGTTTTTCAAGCGCTGCACCACTTGCGATGCTTTCTCTAGCCATGTCAATCCCACTTTTCATCGTTTGAGCGATGCCATTTGCATATAACCCAAGGCCAGCATTTAAAAGAACTGTATCATAATAGGGACCAGGTTTTCCGTTTAAAACACGCAACAATATGTCAGCATTTTCTTCGGCATTGCCACCCCTTATTTTTTCGTTAGGGTAGACTGGCAAATCGAGTTCTGACGGATGGATGGTAAAATTCGTGACTTTTCCTTCGTTTAGTAAGGAAAGATGGTTTTCACCAGCTAGAGAGGCTTCATCCATATATCCAGCTCCATTAATTGCAATTGCTCTTCGTCGTCCTAATCGATGCATGGTTTCAGCGATCATAGGAAGCATATCCCGTCGATAAACCCCAACAAATTGTGTATCCAATGTGACCGGATTCGTAAGGGGACCAATAAGATTAAAAACGGTTGGAATCCGTAGGTCTTGTCGCACTTTCATAAAACGTTTCATCCCTTGATGAATATTTGGGGCATACAAGAAGGCGATGTTATTTTCGTGTAAAATTTCTTCCATTTGTTCTTTTTGAAACGTTAATGAAATGCCTAAATGTTCTAGTACATCCGCACTTCCAGTCTTGCTGGAAATACTGCGATTTCCGTGTTTGGCAACTGTTACTCCTGCACCAGCAATAACAAAGGCAGCAGTTGTACTAATATTAAAACTATAGGAACCATCTCCTCCTGTTCCACAATTATCCATCACATTTGTTAATCGATTTGACTTTTGACTTGATTCGGAACGGATGATCTCAGCTAATCCAGCGATTTCCTCTGGCGTTTCTCCTTTTGCCCGTAAAGCAATTAGAAATGCTGCTAATTCGCTATCAGATATCTGTTCATTAAAACAGCTTTTTGCTGCCTCTTTCATTTCTTCTATACGAAGGTTTTCTTGATTGATCACTTTTTCCAAAAATTTCCTCATCCTAATACTCCTTTCCTATTTAGCTTAGATATAGTGACTTGCTTCAATTAATGACCTGGATTTATGCAATGTTTCTTGATATTCCGCTTCCGGTTTAGAGTCGGCCACAATTCCTGCGCCAACTTGAAGGTATGCATTTTTTTCTTTTATAATGAGTGATCGTATCGTTAGCGTCATATTTAAATCGTAATTAAAGCCAATATATCCAATTCCTCCTCCATAGACACCACGTTTTTTATCTTCTAATCCGTTAATGATCTGCATCGCCTTGAGTTTTGGTGCACCAGATACTGTTCCAGCTGGTAAGCAAGCAATAAGCGCATCAATACTTGTTAGATTATGCTTTAAGACGCCGCGAACTTCAGAGACCATGTGCATAACGTGTTGATATTTTTCAATAGCCGTGTAGGTGGGAGTGGAAATAGTGCTTTTTTCACAAATGCGGCTAAGATCATATTTGCTTAGGTCGACAAGCATATCATGCTCCGATCTTTCTTTTTTATCTGAGAGAAGATCTTTTGTGTTTGCTTCATCTTCAAGTGTTGTTTTCCCGCGGGGACGTGTTCCCGCTATTGGATTCGTGATAATTGTTGAACCGCTCGTTTGAACCAAACTTTCCGGAGATGCACCTAAAACGATATAATCATGAAAATCAATATAGAACATGTATGGTGATGGATTAGCTCTTCTAAGCTTGCGGTAAAACGTAAATGGATCTCCGTTTGTTTTTGCTTTCATTCGCTGTGATAGAACAACTTGTAATACTTCATTGTCTTGAATATATTTTTTTGCTTTTTTAACATTATCGATAAATCGTTGTTTTTCCATCTCAGGTTCAAATACCATATTTTCTTCCTTGGTTATGCTTTCGTCTTGTATGGCAGTTAATGCCTTTTTCATCTTGTTTATCCTCTGATCTAAAATGTTTTCATCTTGCCGTTCAAGATTCATTGCAATCAGATAAACAGACTCGTTTCTATGGTCAAAGACAATGATGTCTTTATAAAACATTAAATGAACATCAGGCATATTCAGATCGTCAGGGAGCTCGCATCCCAAATTTTCATAGGAACGGATCGCATCGTAGCCAACAAATCCAATTCCGCCGCCGATGAAAGGAAAGGGGAGCTCGATATCCATTTTTGGAAAATAAGTTTGTAAGGCAGACAAAGCCGGCTTTTTTTCAATATTTACTGTTCCACGTATATTATTTAGGATCGTACTTTCTCCTTTTGTACCGATTATTTCCTGATAAGGATTAGCTCCCATAAATGAATACTTTCCTTTTTGATCATGAGACATGGAGCTTTCTAATAAAAATTTTTTCCGCCCTTCCAAATTGCTGAAGATCGCAATTGGTGTTAATGTATCAGCATTTTGTTTTACAACTTTATAGGGAAGAGCAGTTTGTGTATTAACTTTCATCGTTTTAGCCTCCTCATCAATAAATAAAAAAATCCTCTATAAACACATTTGATCTGTGTTTATAGAGGACGATAGTGTGACCGCGGTGCCACCTCTTTTGAAAAAAACAATTTTCATCTTATTCAGGTACGGATTCATTAAAATCGTATACCCTATCCTTGTAACGGTGGAATTCCGTGTTTCCCTAGTCTTACTTCAGGAAACCTCTCGTAAGTCCATTCAACATCATCCACGTACCAGGTTTCCAGCAGCCCCGGCTCTCTGTGACGTTTCAAATATGCCTACTTCTCTTACTCCTTGATTTAAATATTCAGTTTTATGAAAACTACGTATGATCTTAGATTATGTTTACAACTTTATTTTTAAAAACAAAAAAACCTCTATCCGGAAAAAGGACGAGGATCTCGTGGTACCACCTTTATTAGCTAAAATAGCTCACTCTGGTAATATGAAAATCACATTTCATATTATCTCGTATAACGATGAGACATTTCGCCAAAGCCTACTTCATCTTCTGGTTCGGTTTGGAAGCTCTAAAGTCCATTCATCTATAATGTCACACTGGTTTGCACCTGCCACCAGTTCTCTGAATGTGTTTATAGATTACTACTCTTCGTCTTCGCTTGTCGATTTAATTATTGAAACTAATGATAAGGCAACTTTGAGTAAAAGTCAACAGTTTTAAAAATATTTTTAGAAGTATCCTTTTATTCTTAATATTACTAAAGTGTGTTGTGTTTAGAGTGATGCTGAAAACAAAAAAACACTAATGTCGGGGAGGACATTCAGTGTTTTTTAGTTATCCTTTATACGTTTCAAATTTTTCCACTACTGGTATTCTTTCTTTTTTGGCTGGTTGCGTATCAAAATATCCAAGGTGTAAGAAACCGACTATTTTTTCGTTGGCACTAACATCTAAGATTTCTTTTGTTTTCGGTTCATAGATATGTGGATTTGTTCTCCATACGACACCAAGCTGTTTTTCCCATGCCAAAAGCCAGAAGTTTTGGATCATGCTTGCAGTAGCACCAAAATTCTCATCCCATTGTTTTTGGTTATCTGGTTCTTCCATAATTACAACAAGATAGGCACTCGGTTCATTTAGAAATGCCTCACGATTTTCTTGTCTTTCTTCTGGGTATGTAGACGCCACCCTTTTAGCAAAGTCAGCTTTTTGATCTTCTCCGATAAAAATAAAGCGCCATGGTTGTCTCATGCCATGTGTAGGTGCCCATATGGCATCTTCCAACAGTTCTAGAACTGCTTCTTCTGTTACTTTCTTATCATTATAACCCTTTTTAACAGAGCGACGTTCACGAATGATTTTCGCCAATTCTGTCTGGTTTTTTGTTTGGTCCATTCAAAAATCGTCTCCTTTATTTAAATGATAATTATTATCATTTAAATTGTATACGATCGAGCACATAAAAGCAATAAAGCGACAATTTTCTAAAAAA
>NZ_JFBD01000057.1 GCF_000709085.1 Virgibacillus alimentarius
ATATAAAACAAGCTGCCTATTTGCAAAAGACTTCCCTTGTTTGAACACATACTGAAACTCTTTATTATCTTTTATGCGAAATGCTTTTTTCATACTGACCACCTATATAAGCCTGTCTAAGAATAAGCAATGGATCAAACAGAATAGTAAATCTGCCTCTCCAGCTCTATCTCAAACTCCAAAATCTTTTTATATCTAAAAGTTAAAAAAGACCACTGACATGTTTCAGTGGCCTATGCAGAAATTACTTTTCTTCCTTTTTGACGGCGACGAGCTAACACTTTACGACCGTTTTTTGTACTCATACGCGCGCGAAAGCCATGTACCTTTTTTCGCTTACGATTATTTGGTTGAAATGTTCTTTTCATCTATCTTGCACCTCCCCGAGGAATTTAAAAACTGACTAAACGTTAATATTCAGAAGACAGTCTTGATAATTATACGTAAAAATTATCGAATCTGTCAACTTCATTTTGCAGAACATCTTTTTTTCTTTTTACAGGACCAGCTTCTACATCTTCTTTGAAATTTATAACTTCTTCACCCTTACTCCGGTTATCCACATCCAATGTTCACAACAAAACGACAATATTTTTTTATTCACAACAATTATCGACAAGATAACCACAATATAATACAATGTGGATAATATTTATCTACACCTTGCGAACTTTGTGGATAAGTGTCTACAATTCATTGCAATAAAAGCTTTTATCTGATATTATATTCATGTTTTGTTATGTTAACATGTAATTACACTTATATTTTTATCCACAGAATGTGGATAGCGTGTGGATAAAAATCCACACCTTGTTAAAATAGTTATCAACAAGATTGTGCGTGAAGTAGATAACTCATTCTAGCTATATAAATAAAGCCATTTTCTTGTCCACATTCTTTGTGCCTTTCCATAACAACATGTATATATAAATGGGCCTTATCATCTTTCTTTATTTATCCCAAGTTTCCTAAAGAAAGATTGTAAAAGGCTTTTTAATTCCTTTCAGGATCAAAATCATTAAAAAAAGGGGTGAAAACAGTATGGAAAATATTAACGAATTATGGTCGGCAACCTTGACAAAAATTCAAGAAAAAGTTAGTAAGCCTAGCTTTGAAACATGGCTAAAACATACAAAAGCTGATGCGCTCCAGGACAATACGCTTATAATTGCTGCACCTAATGAATTTTCAAGAGATTGGCTGGAGGGTCAATATACCAAATTAATAACAGACACATTATACGAAGTGACAGGCGCAGAGCTAAAAACAAAATTCATTATTCCCGAAGTTAATAACCAAGCAGAAATGAAAGATCCGCCTGCAAAACCTATGTCAAAATCAAAGTCAAATAAAACCTATGAAAAACAAAAAACAATGTTAAATCCAAAATATACATTCGATACTTTTGTTATTGGGGCTGGCAACCGATTTGCTCATGCTGCATCCCTGGCAGTTGCTGAAGCACCGGCAAATGCGTACAACCCGCTCTTTATCTATGGTGGAGTCGGGCTTGGTAAAACCCATCTTATGCATGCAATCGGACATTACGTGCAAGAAAATAATCCCGAAGCAAATGTGCTATATCTTACTTCAGAAAAATTTACGAATGAATTTATTAATGCAATTATGGATAATAAAACAATTAACTTCCGAAATAAATATCGCAATGTTGATGTCCTATTAATTGATGATATTCAATTTATCGCCGGAAAAGAATCTACTCAAGAAGAATTTTTCCATACATTTAATGCATTACATGAAGAAAGTAAGCAAATTATTATATCCAGTGATCGGCCACCAAAGGAAATACCAACTTTAGAGGATCGATTACGCTCAAGATTTGAATGGGGTTTGATCACCGATATTACTCCTCCAGACTTGGAGACGAGAATAGCAATCCTAAATAAAAAAGCAAAAGCAGATGGATTGGACATTCCGAATGAAGTGATGCTTTATATTGCAAATCAAATTGATACAAACATCCGTGAATTAGAAGGTGCATTAATCCGTGTTGTTGCATACTCTTCTTTAGTAAACCAGGATATTGATGCAGCTCTGGCAGCTGATGCACTGAAAGATATCATTCCCAGCAATAAACCGAGAGTAATAACAGTACAAGCTATTCAGGAAGCTGTTGGAGAAAAATACAATGTCAAACTAGAAGACTTTGCGGCTAAAAAGAGAACAAAGTCGATTGCATTCCCAAGACAAATTGCTATGTATCTCTCCAGACAACTAACGGATCTCTCTCTTCCTAAAATCGGAGAGGAATTTGGCGGTCGTGACCACACAACCGTCATTCATGCTCATGAAAAAATAACAAAAACAATCGAATCAGATACACTTTTAAGCAAAAACATTGAAGAAATTAAAGAAAAATTAAAAGGTATTTAATCGATACACATGTTAATAGTGTGAACGAAGAATGACAGTTGTAAACATTTTATCCACATGTGTATAACCTTTTTATGATTCGTTATATCCCAGTTATCAACATATGCACAGTTCTTATTACTATTATTACTGTATTATATTAATAAAATATATATAATATACTTCCATATAGGAGGATTAATTCCATGAAATTTATAATTCAACGAGATAAATTAATTGCTAGCGTACAAGATGTAATGAAGGCAATTTCAACAAGAACAGCAATTCCAATATTAACGGGTATGAAAATCGAAGCGAAAGATCATGGAATCAAACTAACCGGCAGTGATTCTGATATTTCTATTGAATCCTATATTCCTGCTGAATCAGATGGAATGGTACATGTAGAAGAAATTGAAGAAGGAAGTATTGTGTTGCAGGCACGCTATTTTCCAGATATTGTTCGAAAATTACCGGAAAAAACAGTAGAAATAGAGGCAGATTCAAATTTAAAGGTAACGATACGTTCAGGAAAAGCAGAGTTTAATTTAAATGGACAAGACGCAGAGGAATATCCACAACTTCCGAAATTGCAAACAGATGATAGTTTTGAATTACAAACAGATCTTTTAAAAAACTTAATTAAACAAACGGTATTTGCAATTTCTACAATGGAAACCCGTCCAATTTTAACTGGAGTTAATCTGAAACTAGAAGGTAAACAGCTCAAATTTACAGCAACAGACAGTCATCGACTCGCGTCAAGAGAAATACCTGTAAAAGAGGCAAATATCGAATTTTCAAGTATTGTCGTACCAGGAAAAAGCTTGAATGAATTGTATAAAATTTTAGATGACACGGATGAACCTATTGAAATTAGTGTTACAAACAATCAAATTCTATTTCGAACAAAACATTTATATTTCCTATCGCGATTGCTTGATGGTACATATCCGGAAACGTCCCGTTTAATACCGGATCAGAGTAAAACGGTGCTCTACGTAAACACAAAAGATTTATTAAATACGATTGACCGAGCTTCCCTGCTTGCCAAGGAAGACCGAAATAATGTCGTCCGATTAACAACAAAAGATGGACAAACTGTTGAAATAACAAGTAATTCTCCGGAAGTTGGTCGAGCTACGGAAGAGATTTCTGCTAAATCCATTGAGGGAGAAGAATTGAAAATTTCGTTTAGTTCAAAGTATATGCTAGATGCATTAAAAGCGATTGAATATGATGAGGTTAAAATAGAATTTACAGGTGCAATGCGACCATTCATTATTAGGCCAGTGAACAATGATTCCATTTTACAACTGATTCTGCCTGTTCGAACATATTAAAAATAGAAAGCTCTTATCATAAAGGATAAGGGCTTTTCTATTTAGCATATTTTTAGTATTTTTTCTTTCATATATGTACAGAATGATAAAAAAGGTATTTTAAGGCTTATTTTGGCGTTTTTATATATTTAAAGGGGGAATCCTTCCCTAAACACAAAAAGTTTAGTAAAATAGGTATTAGAGCTTTTAAAACCGTAAATCTAAGGTTAACAAAAAATTATAGGTAACAAGTTTTATATCTACATTATACAAATAGAATTTGGTGAATGAAATGTATGAAAAAATAGAAATTTCTACAACTTACATCACATTGGGACAATTTATTAAACTAGCAAATATTCTTGAATCTGGCGGAATGATTAAATCTTTCCTAAAGGATCAAGGTGTGATCGTCAATAAGGAGAGGGAACATCGCCGTGGCAGAAAATTATATCCAAATGATGTGGTAGAAGTAGAAGGTATTGGTTCATTTATAGCTGTAAAAAAAGAAATGTAACGACTTATTTTGCTTTCAAACACTTGCAGGGCGTGTATATTTAGCGCTAAAAAGAGGAATTTAGTATGCACATTCAACAATTAAAACTAAAAAACTATCGTAATTATCAGAAATTGGATATCCCTTTTGATGATAAAGTTAACGTGATTATTGGAGAAAATGCCCAAGGGAAAACCAATTTGATGGAGGCAATCTACCTTTTAGCCTTTACGAAGTCCCACCGTACACCACGTGATAAAGAACTCATTAGCTGGGATGAAGAGTATGCTAAAATAGAAGGAAGGGTTACAAAACGAAAGCAAAGTTTCCCCCTTGATATTATTATTTCAAGAAAAGGCAAAAAAGCAAAATTAAATCATATTGAACAAAAGCGATTAAGCCAGTATATTGGTGCGTTAAATGTTGTGATGTTTGCCCCGGAAGATTTGACCTTAGTAAAAGGCCCGCCACATATCCGCAGACGTTTTATTGATATGGAACTTGGACAAATTCAACCTAAGTACGTCTACCATTTAGGACATTATCAAAAGATTTTAAAACAGCGCAATCATCTTCTAAAACAAATGCAACGTAAAGGAAAACAAGATAAAACAATGCTTCAAGTTTTAACGGATCAATTAATTGAACATGCGGCAATTTTATTAGAAAGAAGATTTATGTTTTTAGAATTGTTAAGGAAATGGGCAAAACCAATTCATTCTGGAATTAGTCGTCAGATGGAAAACTTAGATATTCGATATAACCCTACAATTGGGGTATCAGAAGAGGAAAATAAGGAGAAAATAGAAACAATCTATTCGAATAAATTTAATGAAATACAAGAAAAAGAGATTGATCGCGGAACCACATTAATTGGGCCCCACCGTGATGATCTCGTATTTTATGTTAATGATAAAGATGTCCAAGTCTATGGATCTCAGGGTCAACAGCGAACAACAGCTTTATCTGTAAAACTAGCTGAATTAGACCTTATATATAACGAGGTTGGTGAATATCCTGTTTTGCTGCTTGATGATGTTTTAAGTGAATTGGATAATTATAGGCAATCTCATTTGTTAAATACGATTCAAGGGAAAGTCCAAACCTTTGTATCCACCACGAATGTTGATGGAATTAATCATGAAACATTAAAAAGAGCGGAACTTTTTCGCGTCCGCAATGGAATAATAGATATATAATTCGAGTACAAAAATAGTTTAAGAATCGATCAATCGTTTCCAAGTAAAAAAAAAGCTAGATAAACTTGGGGGTATACAATGTTTATTCATTTAGGCAATGCTAACGTGATTCAATCACGAAACATCATTTCAATCGTTGATTATAATATCATTTCATCTTCTGTGATTATGGAGGAAATGGTTGCTGCTTCAAAAAAACAAGACAAAATTATGGGAGAAGAAACGGATGCAAAATCAGTAGTGATCACAAAGGATATTATTTATTTTAGTACATTGTCCGTTCCAACCCTACAAAAACGGGCAAGTATGATTTCTACAATTAGTAAGCTTGAGGATTATTCGGAAGAACTGGAATAAAAGTTTTTTAGTTTTAAGTATATGAAATGTGGGTGAGATAATGTCTATGAACGAAAAAGTAACAAATGAACAAGCATATGATGCGGAGCAAATACAGATTCTTGAAGGTCTAGAAGCTGTTAGGAAACGCCCTAGTATGTATATTGGATCAACGAGTGAAAAGGGACTTCACCATCTTGTTTGGGAAATTATTGATAACAGTATTGACGAAGCGTTGGCAGGGTACTGCGATCATATACAGGTAATTGTCGAAAAAGACAATAGTATTACTGTTAAAGATAATGGCCGGGGTATTCCGGTTGATACGCATGAGAAAACAGGAAAATCTGCACTGGAAGTTATTATGACTGTCCTCCACGCAGGCGGAAAGTTTGGTGGTGGCGGCTATAAAGTATCTGGTGGTTTGCATGGTGTAGGTGCATCCGTAGTAAACGCATTATCCAGTAACTTAGAAGTATATGTGCATCGTGATGAAAAAGTTTATTATCTAGGGTTTGAAAAGGGAGTATCTCAAGAAGACATTAAAGTAATTGGCGAGACGGATATTACAGGAACAATTATTCATTTTAAACCTGATCCGACTATTTTCACAGAAACTACTGTATTTGATTTTGAGACGTTAGCGCAACGTCTTCGTGAATTGGCATTTTTAAATAAGGGAATTTCCATTTCACTAGAAGATAAGCGAAATGATGAAGAGCCTGTTACTTATCATTATGAAGGTGGAATTATCTCTTATGTTGAATATCTTAACCGAACCAAAGATGCTTTACACGAGCCATTTTATTCTGAAGGTGAAGATCAGCAAATAGCAGTAGAAGTATCTATACAATACAATGATGGATATGCTAGCAATCTTTATTCCTTTGCAAATAATATTCATACGTATGAGGGTGGAACGCATGAATCTGGATTTAGGACTGGACTGACCCGTGTCATCAATGATTATGCTCGAAAAAATAATTTATTTAAGGAAGATGATCCGAATTTATCCGGAGATGATGTTCGGGAAGGGATGACTGCTATTGTTTCTATTAAACATCCAGACCCGCAATTTGAAGGGCAAACAAAGACAAAACTCGGAAACAGTGAAGTTCGCACGGTGACAGATTCTGTATTTAGTGAAGCATTTTCAAAGTTTCTTTACGAAAACCCTTCGATCGGAAAAACAATTGTTGAAAAGGGACTTATGGCTTCTCGTGCTCGTATGGCTGCAAAGAAAGCTCGAGAATTAACTAGAAGAAAAAGTGCCCTGGAAGTTTCCAATTTACCGGGTAAACTAGCAGATTGTTCTTCAAAAGACGCAGAAATAAGTGAATTATATATTGTTGAGGGGGATTCTGCTGGGGGTTCTGCAAAACAGGGACGAGATCGCCATTTCCAAGCTATCTTGCCTCTTCGCGGTAAGATTTTAAATGTGGAAAAGGCCCGTTTGGACCGCATTTTATCGAATAACGAAGTACGAATGATGATAACAGCACTAGGTACGGGTATTGGGGAAGACTTTGATATCAGCAAAGCCCGTTATCATAAAATCGTTATTATGACGGATGCAGATGTCGACGGAGCGCATATTCGCACATTATTATTGACGTTTTTCTATCGTTATATGAAACCGTTAATTGAACATGGTTATATTTACATCGCACAACCACCACTTTATAAGGTCCAACAAGGAAAAGCAGCACATTATGCCTATGATGATGCAGAATTAGACCGTATTTTAGAAGAAATTCCTAAATCACCGAAACCAGGTATTCAGCGTTATAAAGGTTTAGGTGAAATGAATGCGACACAGTTATGGGAAACAACCATGGATCCAGAAACTCGAACATTACTTCAAGTTGAGTTAACCGATGCGATGGATGCGGATGAAGTTTTTAATATTTTAATGGGTGATAAAGTGGAACCGCGCCGAAACTTTATTGAAGAAAATGCGCAATATGTTCAAAATTTAGATGTATAAGGGGAATCTACAAAGGGTTTTCCAATAGGAGGTAATCAAATGGCGGATCAACAACGTCCCAATGTTCAAGAAGTTAATATAAGCAAAGAAATGCGTACATCTTTTCTTGACTATGCAATGAGTGTTATTGTAGCGCGTGCCCTGCCGGATGTCCGTGATGGGTTAAAGCCTGTTCATCGTCGTATATTATATGCAATGAATGATCTCGGGATGCATGCGGATAAAGCTTATAAAAAATCTGCACGAATCGTTGGGGAAGTTATCGGGAAGTACCACCCCCATGGTGATTCAGCAGTTTATGAAGCAATGGTTCGTATGGCCCAAGATTTTAGTTATCGAAATATGCTTGTAGATGGTCATGGTAACTTCGGCTCGGTTGATGGTGATTCAGCAGCAGCAATGCGTTATACAGAGGCACGTATGTCCAAAATATCAATGGAACTATTACGTGATATTAATAAAGACACCATCGATTACCAGGACAATTATGATGGTACAGAGAGGGAGCCTGTCGTCTTTCCAGCAAGGTTTCCAAATTTACTTGTTAATGGCACGTCTGGGATTGCAGTTGGAATGGCCACCAACATCCCACCACATAATTTGGGAGAAACCATTGATGCCGTTTTGGCGATTAGTAAAGATCCGGAAATTACGATTGATGAACTAATGGAGAATTATCTGTATGGCCCCGACTTTCCTACAGCTGGGCAAATCCTTGGGAAAAGCGGTATACGCAGAGCCTATGAAACTGGGAAGGGTTCAATCACAATTCGGGCTAAGTCTGATATCGTAGAGCAACCGAATGGGAAATCAATGATTATCGTTACTGAATTACCATATCAAGTCAATAAGGCAAAATTAATTGAAAAAATAGCTGATCATGTTCGTGATAAACGGATAGATGGCATTACTGATTTACGTGATGAATCTGATCGAAACGGGATGCGGATTGTTATCGAATTACGTCGTGATGTTAATGCAAGTGTTGTTTTAAATAATTTGTATAAATACACAGCCCTACAAACAACATTTGGTATTAATATGCTCGCCTTAGTAGAGGGCCAGCCAAGGGTACTATCCATTAAGCAATGTTTAGAGCATTATTTGGAACATCAAAAGGTGATTATCAAGCGACGTACTGCTTTTGAATTACGCAAAGCGGAAGCACGTGCTCATATTTTAGAAGGTTTACGAATTGCACTTGATCATCTGGACGAAGTCATTTCATTGATTCGTAACTCAAAAACCACAGATGTAGCAAGGCAAGGGTTAATAGAACGCTTTAATCTTTCTGAAAAACAAGCACAAGCAATCTTGGATATGCGCTTGCAACGACTAACCGGTTTAGAAAGAGAAAAGATTGAAAATGAATATAATGAATTAATCCAATTAATTGATGAATTAAAGGCTATTTTAGCTGATGAAGAGAAAGTATTAGAAATCATCCGTGAAGAACTCAACGAAATAAAAGAGCGCTATAACGATGATCGCCGCACCGATATTGTGCCTGGTGGTGTAGACTTCTTTGAAGACGAGGATTTAATTCCTGAAGAAAATATCGTCATCACGCTAACACATCAAGGATATATTAAACGCCTGCCATCATCCACCTATCGTACACAAAAGCGTGGAGGCCGTGGTATTCAAGGAATGGGCACTAATGCGGATGATTTTGTGGAACATCTTGTATCAACCTCTACACATGACACTGTTCTTTTCTTTACAAATAAAGGGAAGGTTTATAAGGTGAAAGGCTATGAAATACCTGAGTTCAGTCGAACAGCTAAAGGCATTCCTATCATTAATATGATTCAAATTGAAAGAGATGAGTGGATTAATGCGGTTATTTCAGTAAATGAATTTAGTGAAGATGATTATTTATTCTTTACGACGAAACATGGCATTTCTAAACGGACAACACTATCTCAATTCAAAAATATTCGTAAGGGTGGATTAATTGCTGTAGGTCTTCGTGATGAAGACGAATTAATTTCGGTACGGCTAACAGATGGCACAAAAGATATGATGCTTGCAACGGAAAATGGTTATCTCATCCGTTTCCATGAGAGTCAAATAAGAGCAATGGGCAGGACTGCTGCAGGAGTGAAGGGTATCACTTTGCGTGGTGGAGATGTGGTGGTTTCTATGGAAATTATTGAAGAAGACTCTAAGATTCTCCACATTACCAATAAAGGATATGGAAAACAAACCCCTGAAGAAGAGTACCGTACTACTAATCGTGGTGGAAAAGGTATTTTTACATGTAAATTAACAGATAAAACAGGTGATGTTGTTGCAGTAAAGGCGGTTACTGGAGAAGAAGAATTAATGCTTATTACAGTTGCCGGAGTATTAATTCGCATCCCTGTAACCGATATATCCGAAACCGGCCGCAATACAATGGGAGTGCGTCTCATTCGTCTGCAAAATGATGAAGAAGTGGCGACTGTTGCTAAAGTTGAACATGAAGAAGATGAGCAAAAAGGACAAGAAGAAGCATCGCAATCTGATTCAGAAGTAAACAAGGACGAAGAAAATAGACCAGACGAAGAATAAAAACGTAAAGGATGACTCAGAAGGCCAAACACTTTCTGAAGTCATCTTTTTTCCTATCTACTTGCTAAAAGCTTTACTGGTTATTTGGAAAGATGCATTTGATAAAGCAGTTGTCCAAGTAATAGCGGAATCTTTTCAAATGTGTATGTGAGAAACTGAATGATAAATGGATAGTCTACTTCAGGTTTGGTTGTTAAAAGCTCTCCCCACCATTCTGTTTCATACCGGGATAACATACTCAGATTATATAATAATAAATAATGAATCATTACTTCCGAAATATGGATATCATGTTCTCGGAAGATTGGAAAATGAATGGTATGATCCAAACAATGGAAAAAGAAAGGACCATAAGATTCTGAGATAGGTTTTTCTAATTCGACGGACAGAAATGATGACTCACTTTTAATATGTTCTATATTTGGTAAATACGTCTGTATACGCTGAATAAAGGCTTTTTTTGTTAAATGATAGCTATCTAATAAGGATATAGGAAATTTTAAAATTCTTGAGTCAAGCTTACCTATTATCGTTAATTTTTCGCTATTTTGGAAACGGAATAATGAAGATATTTCGGGAATTAGGGATAATAGATCATACATTTTGATTTTTCCAAAAGGAAACTGGCGTATAGAAAACAGATGTTCAGAAAAATAGGGGAAAAGACCATTATGCTGTAATTTGATTTCATCTTGGATAAATGTATAATCTTTTTTTTTCCTTTTCCTAGTTGAGACACCATGTGCTAGCATAGATGTTGATTCTGGATAATTTGGCCTTTTTGTTAAAAGACAAGCCTTAATAAGATGCGTCATTCCATAAAAATATAGAATAGGCTGCAGCATGGGTTTACTGTCTTTGCCACTTGTGTAAAATTGGTATCCATGCTCCAAGTAATACATAAAAGTATTACAATTTTCATAGCTCTTTGCCTCAGCATTCGATATTTGTCTTTTTTTATAACATTGATGAAGAAAGTGTTGTGCAGTTTGCTGGGATTGTAAATAAATATAAAAGTCTTTTATGCGCTTTTTATTCATCCCATTACCTCTCTTTACTATTTAAAAAATTTAGAATCTATTTACTTTTTATCGATGAAGAATCTGTTATTGAAAAAGCATTTGTGATCACGTATTGTATATTACAATAGACTACTGTATAGTTTCACCAATTTGATTAATTATAATCATAGTTCATATATACGAAACTTAAAAAATAAGGAGGAAAAATGATGCGTGAAGATAAGTTTGCAAAAGAAGGGTTAACATTTGATGATGTTTTATTAATGCCAGCTAAATCAGAAGTTTTACCAAGTGATGTAAATGTGGGAACAACGTTATCAGATCATTTAAAATTAAATGCTCCTTTAATTAGTGCTGGTATGGATACGGTAACAGAAGCATCTATGGCAATTGCAATGGCTCGCCAAGGCGGCTTTGGAGTTGTTCATAAAAACATGTCCATTGAGGATCAGGCAGAGATTGTTGACCGTGTAAAGCGTTCTGAGAGTGGTGTAATTACAAATCCATTTTTCTTAACTCCTGAACATCAAGTGTTTGATGCTGAACATTTAATGGGGAAATTCCGCATTTCCGGAGTACCGATCGTTAACAATATTGAAGACCAAGAATTAGTCGGTATTTTAACGAATCGGGACTTACGCTTTATTCAAGATTATTCCATTACTATCGCAGATGTTATGACTAGTGAAGATCTTGTAACTGCTCCAGTGGGTACAACATTGGAAGAAGCAGAGAATTTAATGCAGAAATTCAAAATTGAAAAATTACCTTTAGTTGATGAAGCAAATATTCTTAAAGGCTTAATTACAATTAAAGATATTGAAAAAGTAATTGAATTCCCAAATGCTGCAAAAGATTCACAAGGGAGATTAATTGTTGGTGCTGCTGTAGGCGTAACGAATGATGCAATGAAACGTATTGAAAAATTGGTTGAAGCAAGTGTCGATGTTATTGTCATTGATACAGCCCATGGACACTCCAAAGGGGTGTTAGAAAAAGTAAAAAGTATTCGCGATGCGTATCCAAATCTCGATATTATTGCTGGAAATGTTGCTACAGCAGAGGCGACAAGGGACTTAATTGAGGCTGGCGCATCAATTGTTAAGGTCGGTATTGGACCTGGTTCTATTTGTACAACCCGTGTTGTAGCAGGAATAGGAGTTCCACAAATAACAGCAGTAAATGACTGTGCAAAAGCAGCTTCGGAATATGGTGTTCCTGTCATTGCAGATGGAGGAATCAAGTATTCTGGTGATATTGTAAAAGCATTAGCAGCGGGCGCTCACGCGGTTATGCTTGGAAGTATGTTTGCGGGCGTTACAGAAAGCCCCGGTGAAATGGAAATATATCAAGGAAGACAATATAAAGTGTATCGTGGCATGGGATCAGTAGGAGCAATGAAGGCGGGCTCTAAAGATCGCTATTTCCAAGATTCTTCACAGTCGAACAAATTAGTTCCTGAGGGAATTGAGGGAAGAGTCGCTTATAAAGGTCCGCTGGCAGAAACATTTCATCAGCTAATCGGAGGACTTCGCGCTGGTATGGGGTATACTGGTTCAGAAACAATTGATGCCCTCCGAAATGAATCTCAATTTATTAAAATTACCAATGCGGGACTAAGAGAGAACCATCCGCATGACGTTCAAATAACCAAAGAAGCACCGAATTATTCCGTTCAATAGACGCTTTAATAAGCATAAAAAATTTCTAAATAATAATATAGATAGGGACACTTCCCTATCTATTTTTTTACTTTTTATTATGGTAAAATAACAAAGGTGTGTCTCGTTCGTTCTAAAAATAAAAATGTTAAAGGTGAAAAGTGGAGGTAGAGAAAGTTGAAACACAACATAGGAAAGGGTTTGTCATTTTTACTCATAACTTTTGTAATGACAGCATTGTTTTCAGCACAACCAAATGCTGTACAAGCTAAAGAATTAAATCTTAATGCAGAATCAGCTATATTAGTTGATGCTGAAACAGGGAAGGTTTTATATGCAAAAAATCCAGACATCGAACTTCCACCTGCTAGTATGACCAAGATGATGACAGAATATCTTGTTTGGGAAGCTATTGAAAAAGGGGAAATAGATTGGGAGACAACAACGCAAATCAGTGACTATGCATATAGTATATCTGCAGATGAATCATTTTCAGGAGTAGGTTTGAAACAAGATAAGGATTACACTGTACGTCAGTTATATGAGGCAATGGCGATTAATTCCGATAATGCAACAACCATTGCACTTGCTGAACTTATTGCTGGTTCAGAAGGTGAATTTGTAAAATTAATGAATAAAAAAGCTGGAGAAATGGGACTGCCAGAGTATAAATTTGTAAATTCCAGCGGCTTAGATAATAAATCACTAGGTGATAATCATCCGGAAGGGACAGAACCGGATGAGGTGAACTTAATGTCCGCCCGTTCTGCCGCCATATTAGCCTATAATTTAGTAAATGATTATCCAGAGGCACTTGAAATATCAAAAATTCCAGAAACTGAATTTGATGGTCAAACCATTCGCAATTGGAACTACATGCTTCCACATGATGCGTCCTATCTGAAACAATTTGCTTATGAAGGGGTAACAGGTTTAAAAACAGGTTTTACAGACCTTGCCGGCTATTGCTTTACTGGAACAGTTACGCGTGATGGAAAGCAGCTAATTTCTGTCGTGATGAAAACAGAAAGCGAAAAAGAACGCTTTAAGGAAACTGCAAAACTATTTGATTATGGATTTAAACATTTTACAATGAAAGAGTTATTCCCTAAAAACTATCAATTGAAAGGTAAATCAACGCTTCCAGTAATAAAAGGAAAAGATGAAAATATAGATATTGCGCTTAAAGATGCGATTCAGGCCCCAGTGAAAAAAGGGGACGAGAAAAAATATAGTGTCAAATACCATTTTGATAAAAAGAAATTAAATAAAGATGGGGAATTAACTGCGCCCATTAAAAAGGGAGAAAAGATAGGGACTGCTGAACTTGTGTATGATGGTGATGATGACTACGGTTACCTTTTCGATAAAAAAGATAAACAAACGGTTGATGTAATCGCTACAGAAGAAGTGGAGAAAAAGAATTGGTTTATGCTAGCGTTAGGAGCAATTGGCTCTTTCTTCGCAAATTTATTTTCTACTATTGTTGATACTGTTAAAGGCTGGTTCTAAATGGTATTATATAAATAATCGCTTTTAAATTTTAAATTGTGAGAATACAGGGGGAAATCAAATGACAAATACTAGCGTAGAAATACCTAAAAATGGCGTTATTATGGATGTTGTTAACGCTGAGCAAGCTAAAATTGCTGAGGAAGCTGGAGCAGTAGCAGTTATGGCCTTAGAGCGAGTGCCATCAGATATTCGCGCAGCTGGTGGAGTAGCCCGCATGGCTGATCCTACGATTACGGAGGAAGTGATGAATGCTGTTTCTATTCCAGTTATGGCTAAAGGCCGCATTGGACACATTGTCGAAGCGCGTGTGATGGAAGCCATGGGTGTCGATTATATTGATGAAAGTGAAGTGTTAACACCAGCTGATGAGGTATTCCATCTTAAAAAATCAGACTATACGGTTCCATTTGTATGTGGATGCCGTAATTTAGGCGAAGCAGCGCGCCGCCTTGGTGAAGGTGCTTCCATGCTTCGTACAAAAGGTGAGCCTGGTACAGGGAATATTGTCGAAGCGGTACGTCACTTGCGAGAAGTTAATTCAGAAATTCGCCAGCTTGTAGCAATGTCTGAAGATGAAGTCATGACCTATGCTAAAAATATTGGAGCACCTTATGAACTTTTAATGGCTATTCGTAAAGAAGGACGTTTACCTGTAAATAATTTTGCAGCAGGTGGTGTTGCAACCCCTTCTGATGCGGCATTAATGATGGAGCTGGGTGCTGACGGCGTGTTTGTAGGTTCAGGTATTTTTAAATCCGATAATCCTAAGAAATTTGCAGGAGCAATCGTTCAGGCGACAGCAAATTACAAAGATTATAAATTAATTGGCGAGCTTTCCAAAGATCTAGGTACTGCTATGAAAGGGATTGAAATGAGTACATTAGAAGCAGGAGAGCGTATGCAGGATCGAAGTGAATAAAAGCAAAGCATAAGGTTAATAATGATCATATGTACTTGCATCTTACTTATTTATTCGCTATGATATATCATAATTCTTATACAATGTTTAACAGTAGCGATAGGAATTAGTAATAGCATTAACTTCTATAGAGAGTCGATGGTTGGTGAAAATCGGTGTAGTGTGCTATGAATCCATCCTTGAACTGGTTTATTGATAGATTATTTATGTAGATAAACCCGGTTAAGTACCGTTAATAACTATAACTGTGAGCCGGAAGGGTTATCCTCTTCAACAAGGGTGGCAACGCGGGAAATACACTCTCGTCCCTACTTTTTTAGGGCGGGAGTTTTTTATTTTTATTGAGCTAGGATCTTTCATATAAGGAGGAAATAACTATGTTGGATATGAAATTTTTGCGCAATCATTTACAAGAAGTAAAGGATAAACTGAAACATCGTGGAGAAGACTTGTCGGAACTTGAAAAATTTGCTGAACTTGATGAAAAGCGGCGCACATTAATTAAAGAAACAGAGACATTAAAAGCAAAGCGTAATGAAGTTTCAAAACAAATTTCTGTATTAAAAAAGGAAAAAAAAGACGCAGATACAGCAATTAAAGATATGCGTGAAGTAGGAGATCAAATTTCCAATTATGATAAAGAACTAAAGGAAACTGAAGACAAATTAGCTAATATTATGTATGCTATTCCGAATATACCACATGAAAGTGTACCAATTGGAGAAGATGATGAGGATAATGTGGAAGTACGAAAATGGGGAGATGTACCAGAGTTTACGCATGAAGTAAAGCCACATTGGGATATTGCTAAGAATCTAGATATACTGGATTTTGAAAGAGCCGCAAAAGTTACCGGAAGCCGTTTTGTTTTCTATAAAGGAATCGGAGCAAGACTTGAACGAGCACTTTTTAATTTCATGATTGATCTGCATGCTGATGAGCACGGCTATGAGGAAATGCTACCACCATATATGGTAAATCGTGCAAGTTTAACAGGTACTGGACAACTGCCAAAATTTGAAGAGGATGCTTTTCGTGTTGCTGATTGGGATTACTTTATGATACCAACTTCTGAAGTACCTGTAACGAATTATTATCGTGATGAAATCATGGAGGAACTGCCAAAAAAATATGTTGCATTTAGTGCAAATTTCCGGTCTGAGGCAGGTTCTGCCGGAAGAGATACTCGAGGTCTTATTCGCCAGCATCAATTCAATAAAGTTGAACTTGTTCATTTTTCAAAACCAGAGGAATCATATGAAACATTAGAGACATTGACGGAAAATGCGGAGAAAGTGTTACAATTATTAAATCTGCCTTATCGCGTTATGAGTATGTGTACGGGTGATTTAGGATTTACTGCAGCAAAGAAGTATGACATTGAAGTATGGATTCCAAGTCAAGAAACATACCGCGAAATATCCTCTTGCTCTAATTTTGAGGATTTCCAGGCAAGACGTGCCGGAATCCGGTTTCGAAGGGAAGCAAACGGAAAGCCCGAGTTTGTTCACACACTAAATGGATCAGGTGTAGCTGTTGGACGTACAGTTGCAGCTATCTTAGAAAATTTTCAGCAGGAAGATGGCTCAGTCGTTATCCCAGAAGTTTTGCGTCCTTATATGGGTGGAAGAGAAGTTATAAAGTAAATTTTATCTCATTTTGGCTGAAGTAGGGCAGGCTCATTATCGTTCTCCCTATTTCTTGCCAAAAAATATTTGATTTTTGTTGACAACCTTTTAAAGGCATGATATTATATATCTTGTCGATTTGATCAAGGAGGAATACCCAAGTCTGGCTGAAGGGGTCGGTCTTGAAAACCGAAAGGGGTGTCAAAGCCCGCGGGGGTTCGAATCCCTCTTCCTCCTCCATTTAAATAAGCGCATAAAATTTGGAGATACATAAAACTGTTACAATTGTAGCGGTTTTATTTTTTTAAACCACATATTTACTTCAAACTTGACAATTAAGGCAAGGAAGCATATAGTATAAAAAATTGAATGTAAAATAAAAAGACAGTGAACAGGCCAGTAAATACATGTTGTATCAAAAGAGAGTGGGATTCATTGGCTGAGAGATCCTATGGACATAGACATGATTGAACCTACCTGGGAGTCGTTACCTAATACTTAACCGCAATGTTATTGCGTTATCAACTATAAAGTGGGTAGAAGACATACCAAACAAGGTGGTACCACGGAAAACTCATTCCGTCCTTATAGATAGGATAGAATGAGTTTTTTAGATTCAATTATTAAAAGGGGGAGTACATATTGTTTAATAAAGTAGCATTTATCGGTGCAGGATCGATGGCAGAAGCAATTATATCAGGAATTATTACAACATCTTTTCTAAAAAAAGAACAAATTTTTGTCATGAATAAAAATAATAAGGAACGATTAGAAAATCTTTCGGAACGCTATGAAATACATTGTGATTTTAACAAGAAGCAGTTAGTAGCAGGAGCAGATCTAATTATATTATCGATGAAACCACATGATGCTCAAGAAGCTATCGATTCTATGAAAGACTATATCCAGGAAGATCAATTAATTATTTCCATTCTAGCTGGTGTATCAACTGATTATATTGCAAAACTTATCGGGAAGGAGATTCCTATTATTCGGGCTATGCCTAATACATCAGCTTCCATTGGGTTATCAGCTACTGCTGTTACAAAGGGAGAAAATGCTTCAGAGGAACATCTTCAAAAAGCAGTATCGCTATTTAATACGATTGGTACAACGTCTATTGTAAAAGAGGAAGAAATGCATACAGTGACAGGTATTTCTGGAAGCGGACCTGCCTATTTTTATTATGTAGTAGAGGCAATGCAGAAAGCTGCAAGTGAAGCAGGGCTTGATCAACTTGTGGCATCGGAATTAATTACGCAGACAATCGTTGGGGCCGGAGAAATGTTAAAGCAATCAGGAGAAACTGCATCAACATTAAGAGAAAAAATAACAAGCCCTAATGGAACGACACAGGCGGCTATTGAAACGCTGGATGAATATAATGTCGAAAAAGCAATGATGGACTGTGTGAAAAATGCCAAAGAGCGTTCCATTGAATTAGGAAAGTTAATGTAAAAAAACCTGTTGCATAAGGATATAACACCTTTTATATAAAGGAATGTGGCGTTTTATCCTTGTGCAGCAGCTTTATTTAAAGGTGGTTTTTCCCGGTAGTTTCTTCCATTTCAGATAAAAGAGCCTAGTCCTTCCTTTTCAATATAGATATAATTTTGTATAATAGATCATGTTGTTTTAAATTTATATGCCCCCGTAGCTCAGGGGATAGAGCAATGGTTTCCTAAACCATGTGTCGCAGGTTCGAATCCTGCCGGGGGCGTCCCTCTAAATCTAACCATAGCAAGGGTTGCGGCATTTTGCACCCCTTGTTATTTTTGTGTAAAAACATAAACTAGTCACCGATTGGTCATATTGACTTTTAAATGGAATGTTCGTTCTCACTTCTTTGGAACACTTCATCCAATTTAGAAGCTACCTTTTCTTGTATATTCGGAACATATGGGAATAGGTATCCAATGTCATTTGAATAGTCGAATGTCCTAGTCTTTCTTGCACAATTTTCGGATGCACCTTCTTCGTTTTCATTTAGTTCCTTTTCCTATACACAAAAAGTTCCCAAATCATAAACCCTAAGAGTTATAGTTACGTACGTAATAATATAGGACTGTATGTGCTTATCCCCCTATTGTATAGTAAATATATTTTGATCCTTTTTTGTATACAGCGTACCCATATTGTTTTTTCTCTGTATTTATATTTGATTCCAATTAATGATAAAGAGCAACACAAATAGGTATTGACCCCCGAA
>NZ_JFBD01000058.1 GCF_000709085.1 Virgibacillus alimentarius
TTTTAGAAGTATACAAGCTTTGTACCTCCGTTTGTGCTACTTTTCATGAAGTATTCGTCATGAATCCTAAGCAAATCGCCAACCATATTATTCCTACATTTATTATTTTTAGAATTATACCAAAATTCGATTATCTTGTAAACGATTGTGCTTCACCAAAACAAGATCCCACATAGGAATTTTAATAACATCATACCCTGTCAATTCAAGCGTTTATATGTTTGATTCTTTTATTGCATTTGTATACCGTTGTTCCTGCTTACCTCTGATAGACCCACTTATTTCTGATTCCATGTATAAAAAAAGAGTGGGTTCCCCCACTCAAAATCTTCGCTATGCTTTTAAATGAAAGAATCTTTCTTCGGCCACTTCCGTACCGGTGGATCATCGATCTTTATCTCCTTTTTATTATCCCAATCATCTGCCTCAGATCCTTCAGCACTCTTGCCGCTAAGATCATCGACCATCCACTTGCCTTGATCCTTGTCATACGTGAGCGTAAAATTACGTAACTCTTGATAAGAAACGTCTTCGAAATCTTTTCCTTGCTCTATTTTAATCTTTTCATTATAAGAAACGAGTACGGTCACTTCAGCCTTCCAATCCCCTTCAAATAGACTCAAATCTAAATCATCCATATTGACTGTCGATTCCAAGAATTGGGACTCGATTTTTTCGACATGTTCTTTGATCGCCTTAAAGTTGGCATCAATCCCGGTGAGATTCTTTTTAAAATCGTTGGTGACATTCGTGAGTTTATCGGGGTCAAAACCGGACGTGACATAGACCGACATGTCCTCGTTAAATTTGTTGGCCGCATTGATGATATCTTTTTGCACTTGTTTATTATCACGGGCCAATTTCTCATCATCAATCAGGAAGCTGACGTCAGCACTACCCCACACATCTTTCTTTTTCTCTTTATTGAACGTCCCTAGATCGTTCTTCACGGTTGCTTTCACTTTGTATTCACCCGGAAGAAGCGGCCCGTAGATTTCTTTGTTTTTATCGATTTTATTCAATGATTTCTTAAAATTTTTAATAGCAAAATTAAGTTTATCGTTATCATCTTGTCCTTTGGCTATCAAATTCACGGTCTTTGCCTTCAATTTATAGTTTGGAAACATACCCAGGCTTTTGCCATCTTCGACAAGACTGACCTGTTCCGCTGACGACGTAAAATCTTCGTTTTCTATTTGTTTATTCAAGCTGTCTTTGATCACTTGGTAGCTCTCATTATTTGTTTTCAAATATTTGACGAACGCAGATAAAGATTCTTTGTTGATGACCGCGTCCTTTTGATCCGGCTCGATCAACTTTTTCAATGTATCTGTGTCATTTTTTTCTACAGCTTCGTTGAAGGCATTCACCGTTTTCTCCGGTTTATGCTGGTTAGCCAGCACGGCGTATATGACAACAAGGGCTGCAATGATGACAATCGCACCTCCGGCGGAAATAAGCGATTTCTTACTCATCGTTAATAGACACTTCCTTTGGCAAAGGCTCTCATTAATCTCTCACTTGCATCTCTGGAATCGTCAATCATCCATTTTCCATCCTTTTTCACCATTTGGATTTCTAGTTCCCGACTCGCGGATTTAGCATCCAATTTATCGAGAATAGAATCGAATTTGGATAAAGCATATTCTTGTTCCTTTTCTATATCAAAATCATCATTATTTTCTCGGTATTTAATTTTATATTCCTTTACTTTCTTCGATATATCATCGATCGCAAGCGCAGAATATTCAAGTTCCACATTCGCTTTATCATTGGCGTTCGCTTTCACTTCAACTTCCAATTCATCTTTTTCAGCAGAAGCTTGCTTGAAACTATTATAATATTTATCCATTTTACTATCCGAAACATCTCTAGAGAGAATGGATTCTATGCTTTTGTTAAATTCTTTTTTAGCGTCATCCTGGACACCGTCTTTGTCAGCTGAGACATACTTCTCGTAATCACTATTATCTTTATCGAAATAAATCGTCTCAATATAGGCCTTTAGGGCTTTGGCCGGATCTTGTAAAGCTTTTAGGCTATCATTATATTTACTTGTGTCTAGAGGAACTTGGACATCTTCTGTGTCCTTTTCAAAATCAGAAGACTTCGGAGCAATATTAATTTCATATTTTGTATCTTTGTCGACATCAAATAAGACAGTCACATTCTTCTGTTTATCCGGACCAATTTCGCCCATCGATTCACTTTTCAAATCAATGCTTGGGTTGGTATCTTTACTAGGATCGGTTTGAGTGTCCCCATCATACAACTGAATATCCGCATGAGGAAAAACCGAAATGGGCTGATCCGAAACGTTTTTCACTTTCAAATCAACCATCAATAAACCACCATCTTGATCATCATCCTCAGATACCCCATCATCTTTACCGGATAATATGTAGGATGCATTATCAATCGAAGCCTCAATGGTTTTGCTTTTACCTGATGAGTCAGCATCTGCCTCTTTATCCTTTGATCCACTGCAAGCCATCAATGCTATTGTAAGCAAACAACAAAATAAAAATATTCCTATTTTTTTCACCGTACATTTTCCTTTCAGTAATGATTTTTGTGAATATGCAAAGATACTATTACTTGATTTAGGATAAAAAAGAGTAAGAACCATCAGGAAAGAGTCTCTATATTATCCCGTAATAGAATCTCCCCTTTTTCATCAAATCATCATAATATTTTTGCACATCATTTTTACTATACTTTAGGTTCTTTACCTGGTCAATCCTATTTTTAAAAATTATGGAAGATTTAGCACCCCCACAACGGAAGGAATATGAAGTCCTCCTTCATTCCATTCGACAAAATTCGGGGAGTGCCAGGCACCACTAAAAAATCTTCATACCATTTTGTATGCGCTTGCAAATATGGTATAATTTAAACAATTCATTCAATTTAAAATGATAGGGGAGAGATTCTAATGAATACACCATTGGTATTGACTGATTTTTTGGATCGTGCAGTACGTTTATACGGAGAGAAACCAGCGATTATTGATGAGGAGGGGACGCGTTATACATATCATGAAATAAATAAACGCGTGAACCAATTATCTCATGGGCTGGCTTCATTAGGAGTGGAAAAGGGAGATCGTGTTGCTTATCTTGCTCCAAATACACTGGAAATGTATGAAGGTTTTTATGGTATTTTTCAGGTAGGGGGCATTATGGTGTCTCTTAATACTAGACTGAAACCTGATGACTATTTATATATCCTGAATCACAGCGGTAGTAAGATTCTTTTTGTCGATCATGAACTTATTTCTTTAATTGAACCGATTATCGATCAACTCAAAACAGTAGAACAAATTATCATCCACGGAGCTTCAGAAGATAAGGGCGACTTTATTGCCTATCCAAAGTGGCTCGTTTCCCAGCCAGACACAGCTTTTCCGCGGGCTGACCTTGATGAAAATGATACCGCTACCCTGCTTTACACAAGTGGTACAACCGGAAAGCCAAAAGGTGTGATGCTCACCCACCGGAATAATTATTTGCACGCGATGTCCAGCATGCATCATATCCGGGTGAGTGACAAAGATACATTAATGCACATTTTGCCAATGTTTCATGTCAATGGATGGGGCTCCCCTTTCTATTATACAGCAAATGGATCAACCCAGGTCATGCAAAGGTATATGGATTCCGCGTCCATCTTAAATAAGGTTAAAAAATATGGTGTAACTGTCATGCACATGGCACCAACGGTTCTAAACGGAATCATTGATAAATTTATGGAAACGAAACCGGTGATCGAACAAGATGTGCGCATTGTGCTTGCAGGAGCTGCGCCGCCACAAGCGTTTATTAAACAAGTGGAAGAGGAAATCGGCTGGGAATTCTACCAAGTGTACGGCATGACCGAATCCTCCCCTCTCACACTGGCATCCTATATGTCATCCGAAGACGGTGATCTGACCGGAGATGACTATTACTATATGAAAGCAAAGGCGGGTTATGAAATGATTGGAACGAAGGTACGCGTTGTCAATGATATGCATCAGGATGTTGCTAATGACGGAAAAGAAGTCGGAGAAGTCATCGTCAAAGGCAATGGCGTTATGAAAGGATACTGGAAAAATGAAGAGGAAACGAACCGGACGATTGTAGACGGCTGGCTGCATACCGGTGACATGGGTACGATCGACGAACGTAGCCGGATTAATATTGTCGATCGTAAAAAAGATATTATTATCAGCGGTGGAGAAAATATTTCCTCAATCGAAGTGGAGGGGGTCTTTTATGAGCACCCAGCCGTTCAAGAAGTGGCCATTATTGCTACACCGCATGAAAAATGGGGAGAAACACCGCATGCCATTGTTGTCCTCCGCAAAGGACATATCGTAACAGAACAAGAATTGATTGACTTTTCACGGGAAAAATTGGCTCATTTCAAATGTCCAAAAGCCATCACGTTTTTAGATGAACTGCCGAAAACCGCAAGCGGAAAAATTTTAAAAGTACAGCTAAGGGAATTAGTATAATACCACGGGATGAACCGGGGCTGAGCAAGTAACAGGCCCGGTCTTTTTTCACATTAGCCAGGCACTTGGTGGGGATAGGCCCCTTTCGCCCCCCTATGAAGCAATGAACCTTTCTGGATGGAGTGATTTTTATGGTAAAGGATGCTAATATTTCTTTTGACGGAACACGCATCGAACACCCCGCTCGGATAGCCATGCTAATGGCCTTAACCGATGGACGGTCACTACCAGTCAGTGACCTTGCAGACATAGCCGGGGTCACACATCAAACAGCAAAGGCACATGTCACAACATTAGTGGAAGGGTTCGTGTTAACGGTAGAGAATCCCGGACGACATCGGTACTATAAGCTGTCTAGCCCTCAAGTAAAGGAAGCCGTTCATGCGATTGCGAAAAGCTCACCATCGATACAGGTTCACCCTTTGCGTGAATCAAATGATAAGAAAGCGCTATATGCAGCACGTACCTGCTATGGCCATCTGGCGGGGAAATTAGGGCTTAAACTGACCGAATCCCTTATCAAGTTAGGATACGTGGAAGACTTGGAAGATAAATACCGATTAACGGAAAAAGGAAAGCAATGGATCTATGATTTTAAGGCGATTCCACCACAAAAAGTTAATGAACATTCCATTCCTTACCATATTGACTGGACAGAACGGAAACACCATATTGCCGGTCCCTTCGCATTAGCGATTACAAAACGTCTACTTGATTTAGGATGGATTCAAGAAGGCTCTATCCGCCGCTCGATCCAAGTGACCGAAATCGGCCGCTTCGAAATCTGGAATGAATTTGGCTTTGATCCATTTAGGGGGACTGTCCCTCGCCGAATGCGTTAAAGTAGTAAGGGACAGCCCACCCTTTATCCTGCTTTTTCGTTTACGGATTCATTTGGCTGCAGGGTGTGCGCAAGCCCTGCCATTGTAACAATGCCGATGAAGGTAGCCACCGCTCCTGCTGACATGGTGCTTGGAATGATCCCTCCAAAGTAAAGGATCAAATAAGAGAGAAGTCCAATAACCATGGATAATTCCGCTGCTAATGCAGGGGCTTTCTTTTTACCATACACACTGTAAAGAATCGGTCCCATCGTTCCTGCCGCTACTCCAGAGATACCAATCCACATGACGTCACCAATGTAGGCAGGCGGTTTTACCACAAGCAAGCATGCGAGTAATCCAATGATTGGGACAGTGATCCGGCTTATGATAAATGCGATTCTTTCAGCACGTCGATCTTCTATATCCATCATTCCTCGTTTGACGAATACTTTTAAAAAAATATCATTGGCAAATACAGTAGAAATCGAGACGAATATCCCATCTGTCGTCGACATGGCTGCTGCCAGAATGACAACCCCAAGGATGGCAACAATCACAGCGGGAAAAGCCCAAACTGCGTACTCGATCAAAGCCACATCTGCATCTGCAACCGTCGTCCCCAGGGCCGCGCGACTGTAAATCCCGCCAAATAAAATAACGAGGGAGAAAATACTAGCAACGATATAGGTGGCAATCATTTTCCCCAAATCCTTTTCATGTTTTAAACCGAGTACTTTATTAAATAGATGGGGTGCTGAAGCAAATGCCCATTGAATCATAATCGCCCCAGCCGCGGCACTGAATGAATAAAAATGGGTCGATTCAGGATTAAATACCTTCACCAAGTTTTCATTCTGACGAGCTAGATTATGCGTAATTCCTTGAAAAGTCGAGCCTATACTACCATCCCAAAACATAACAATACCGGATACAAAAATAAACACACCAGCAATCGCCATCATTACCGCTTGCACAGCATCTGTGTAAATATCAGCCACCGCTCCGCCCGCAAAAACATAAAGAACAACAATGGACGCAATCAGGATGATCCCCGTTTGATAGGGAATGCCAAGCAAATATTCAAATATCCGGCTCCAGCCACAAATTGTCCAGCAATATAAAATACATTGAAAAGCAAAATGAGCCCTGTTCCGACACGCAAAATATCGCTGTTATAAAAATCTCCCAGCCAATCTGGAAGGGATAGGGATTGTTGTTTATTATTTAAGTTCCGCGCTTTCTTCGCTATCATCATCACACCTACAGGACCCCCAACAATGATAGCTACGAACAGCCAAAGATTCGAAAATCCCCAATCATGTGACCAGCCTGGATACCCTAGAAATGTGGCAGCACTTAAGTACGTGGCGGCAAAGGATAGTCCAAGCACATAGGGGCCTAAATTTCCCCCTCCAATTGCAAAATCACTGATATCTTTTGTTTTCTTGGAACTGATGAAGCCAAGAAAAAACATCACTGCTAAAAAGACAATAAACCCGACCCAAGTATAGATTGTAACGCTGCTCATTTTTATCCCCCCTCGTATAATATGTTTAGTCTACGACGTCTGAGCATCGATCG
>NZ_JFBD01000059.1 GCF_000709085.1 Virgibacillus alimentarius
AAAAAAAATAGACGCATGGTTTTCGCTTTTTATATCATTCTTTTTATATCCACTTTTGTATAAATGGAATTTGTTTTAATTCTTCTTTCGTAATAAATCTTAGGAAGAAAAGCAATAAGATATAAACAATAGTCAATACAAGTAACACCAAAAGAAAAAGGAAAATATTAGGAATCGTTGATACATAGATATTTTTCAATGCAAGTCCAACTCCAAATGTTAACAAAAGAAGAATACCCATCTTAACTAAATCTTTGAAGGGAATTGAAAAGTGTATGATCTTTTTAAGTGAAAATAAATGCAGCAATGTTACCAAAACAACTCCCATACACATTGCAAGAGCAACTCCCATAATTCCAAATTTTTCGTTAGATGCTAGTAAAAAAAGCATAATAAGTTTACAACCTGCTCCAATTAAACTGTTCCACATCGCGGGCTTTGCTAAATCAAGCGCTTGTAGTGTTGCTTGTAAAGGGGCTTGTATATAAAGTAAAATAAAAAAAGGAGCCATTAAAATTAAAAATTTGCTTGCATTATCGGTCCCATACATATAAATTAAAATTGGTTCTGCAAAAAGAGATAGTACGATTGTTGCGATAGCTCCTGATGCAAATGAAATCCTAATAGATTGGTGAATACGATAATGAATTAAATCGTTATACTTGTTCGCTTCTGCTTCAGAGATGGAGGGTACTAACGCAACTGATAAAGATTGGGTGATAAAAGTAGGTAAAAATAAAAGCGGCATCACGTAACCAGTCAACTCTCCGTATTGCTTTGTTGCCAATGTGGTAGAAATTCCAGCAATCGCTAAACTCTGGGCTACTAAAATAGGCTCTAAAAAATGTGTAAGGGACCCAATCATACGACTGCCCGTACTAGGTAAAGCAATTGAAAATAATTCTTTTAAGGTTTTCTTACTTGTTTTCAAATAAGAAAAGAAACGATATCTTATTTTTATTGTTTTTTTCCGTTTAAATAAATAGATCATGAATAAAAGGGAAGCAAGCTCACCTAATATAACACTAAACATTGCTCCTCCTGCTGCATATTCAATGCCAAAGGGAAGAAATAATTTAATGAATAACGCAACACATGTAATGCGCACAATTTGTTCAATAACCATTGAATAGCTTTGGGGTTTCATATTTTGCTTCCCTTGAAAGTACCCTCTCAAAATGGAAGAGATTGCTATGATAGGAATAATTGGACTAATTGCTAATAACGGATATAATGTACGATCATCTGTGAGTAATGTTTTTGCTATAATAGGTGCTCCCAGCATCATCCCTGTAGTGAAAATGATACTGGAGATACCAGTTATGATAAGTGACACAGTTAAAATTTTTTTCACTTTGTAGGGATCATTTTTGGCATCAGCCTCAGCAACCCGTTTCGATATTGCAATAGGCAATCCCAACTGAGTTAATGTCATGACTAAAAACAAAGTTGGTAAGGCCATCATATAAAGTCCAACCCCTTCTTCACCGAGAAAACGAGCAAGAACAAGGCGGTTGACAAATCCTAAGAATCGAGTAATCATTCCTGCGAAAATTAATATTAATGTACCTTGTAAAAAAGATTGTTTGGTCATTGCTTAAGACCTGCCTTCTCAAAAAATTAAATTTAATATACAATGATATATATGCAATAGAGTGGGCCAAGCATGACAAGAAGGTACATAATTTCATTGAAACGTAATGCAGGAGGTAATAAAGTGAAGACTTTTAAATCTGTTTCAGAATGGAAAACCTTTGTTAAACCAGCTTTAGAGAGCAAGGCTAATGAATTCCGTTTGCTAGGCTATACACAAGTAACCGATGAAGATATATGGGGCTGTTTAGAACATAAGATTTGGAAAGGTGATCCTAAAAAACGTTTATATGAAGTAGTCGGAGATATATTTCATCTCGGGTCAAATATTTATATGAGTTACCTGACATTGAATGCTCAACAGGATAATGATTTAATGAATTCCATTACCGCTTTAATGGGTGAAAACAGAAAAAATTAGTATTTTCAATGTGAATTGTATTACGTATGGATAAGTGGGAGGCAATCATAAATGAAAAACAGGGGTAAGATCGTTGCCTTTTTTCTAATTGTATTATTATTTGCTGGTACGATTGGAACAACGGTTACAGGAATAACAAAAGACATAAAGCTAGGACTGGATTTACAAGGCGGATTTGAAGTATTATACGAGGTTGAGCCTGTTGATGAAGGTCAAGAAGTTACAAAAAGTCTATTAGAAGGAACAGTGGAAACTTTAAATGACCGTGTAAATCGACTTGGCATTAGTGAAGCAAATATTGATATCGAGGGTAAAGATCGAATACGCGTTCAATTAGCAGGGGTTGAAGATCAAAATGAAGCTAGAGAAATGCTAGCCACTTCTGCCAGGCTTTCGTTTCGTGATGTAAATGACAAGGAATATTTAGATGGCTCTGATATTAAAGAAGGAAGTGCGAAACAAGATTTTGATCCACAGACAAATGAACCCATCGTTACTTTAAAGTTAAAAGATGCCAAAAAGTTCGGTGAAGTAACTGAAACAATTAAGAATATGGGAATACCGAATAATTTACTGGTCATTTGGATGGATTATGAGAAAGGTGACTCTTATGCAAAGGAAAGTCAGCAAGAAGATCCGAAATATATATATGCACCAAGTGTAACAAAAAGATTAAATACAACGGATGTACAAATAAATGGTGATTTTACAGTTGAATCTGCAAAGCAATTAGCTGACATCATAAATTCAGGTTCACTCCCTGTACATATGAAGGAACTTTATTCAACATCAGTAGGTGCTCAATTTGGTGAACATGCACTAAATAAAACTGTTTTTGCTGCATTTATTGGGATCGGTTTAATTTTTATTTATATGATATTTGTTTACCGTTTCCCAGGATTTATAGCAGCAATCAATTTAAGTATTTATATTTATTTAATCCTTTTGGTATTTGAATTGATGAACGGTGTTTTAACATTACCAGGAATAGCCGCTTTGATATTAGGGGTAGGTATGGCAGTTGATGCAAACGTAATTACGTTTGAGCGGATTAAAGAAGAAATAAGAGCTGGAAAATCAATGGTAGCATCGTTTAAAACAGGTACCAAAAACTCTTTAGCAACGATTGTTGATGCTAATATTACGACTTTATTAGCAGCCGGAATTTTATTTATGTTTGGTACAAGCTCGATAAAAGGCTTTGCTACCATGTTAATTGTAAGTATTCTGATCAGTTTTATTACCGCTGTCTTCGGTACAAGGTTATTATTAAGTTTATGGATAAGAATGAAATTTTTAAAGAATCGTCCTGGATGGTTCGGAGTAAACAAGAAAGATATTAAAGATATTAAAGATACAAAAGAAGAAACTCCAACGTTATTTAATCGTGAAGTTAACTTAATTCAACATCGAAAGAAATATTTTGTTGCTACGATTGTGTTAGTAGTAATAGGGATAGCGTCTTTAGCGATTTTTAAACTAAATCCAGGAATTGATTTTACCAGTGGGTCACGTATTGAAGTTTTAGCTGATCAAAGCTTGACAACGGAAACTATTAAAGAAGACTTAGAAAAGACCAATTTAGAAGCAAAATCTATTGTACTATCCGGTGAGAATAACGATATCGGTGTTGTCAGATTTGATTCTGTTTTATCTAAGGATAAAATAGCAGAAGTTAAGGAGCATTTTGAAAAAGAGTATGGCAATGAGCCTAGCGTTAGTGTCGTATCACCAATAGTAGGGCAAGAACTTGTGAAAAATGCGATAAAAGCGTTAGGTATTGCGGCTGTAGGAATGATTATTTACGTTACCATAAGATTTGAAATGTTTTTTGCACTTACAGCAATAATTGCTTTATTGCACGATGCATTTATTATTCTTGCTATTTTTAGTTTTACACGAATCGAATTTGATGTAACGATTGTTGCTGCTATATTAACGATCATTGGTTATTCCATTAATAATACAATTGTCGTGTTTGATCGGATTAGGGAAAATCTAAGAAAAATAAATAAGCGAATTCGTTCAACAACGGAGCTTGCAAAAATCGTGAATAGAAGTATCGTGCAAACTTTTTGGCGAAGTATAAATACATCCATAACAACAATGGTTGCTGTGCTGGCATTTTTATTCCTGGGTGCGGAGTCTATTACATCTTTCGCAATAGCTCTTGCTATTGGATTAATTGCTGGTACATACTCTTCTTTACTTCTCTCATCACAAATATGGCTCGCTTGGCGAGGGAAAAATATTAAAGAAAAGCCGGTATCTTTTGTTAAAAAGAAACGTGTGGAAGGTCCACAGGTTTAACGAAACCTTAAAGGTCTTTATAGCGTTTATATACGTTATAAGGACTTTTTTGTTAAAAAGACAGGGTTAAATTTTTTAAAAAAGGGTATTTTACGAACTAGTTAAAGGAGGATTTATATGAAAGGACAATCTTATGCTATTCTAGTAATAATATTTGTTATTATTGTTGCCATTTTTGCTGTGACAAACGTAGATACTGTAGAAGTTAATTATCTGTTTTGGAGTGCGGAATCACCATTGATATTCATTATATTATTTTCAGTCTTAATGGGAGGTATAATTACTGCAACCGCTGGTTTATTTAAGATGTATCGATTGCAGCGTGAAAATGGAACACTAAAAAAAGAAAACCAAAACTTGCAACATACAGTGAAGAAATATCTTCCAGCTGAAGAACAAGAAAAAATAATTGAAACAAAACAACAACCAGAAGGAAAGGAAAATAGGAATAAGTAAATCAGAATAATACGGATTGCGCCCCTTGACCCGCTTTAGTATAATGAATGGGTCAGGGGTGAATTTATGTTACAAAGTAAGTTGAAATGGAATTTTGCTGAATTGCAAGAAGGTAAAATAATTGAGAACCATGAATTAGATAATTTATCTCCCGTTATTAGAGAATTATTGTTACAGCGAGGTATTGCAACTAAAGAAGAAATGTACAATTTTTTACATCCTAATTTGGATAATTTATATAGTACTTCAGAAATAGATATGATTGATAAGGCTGTGAATCGTATACATATAGCTATCGCGGAAGGTGAAAAAATCTTAGTGTATGGAGACTATGATGCAGATGGAGTATGTTCTACAACTTTACTTTTGAAAACTTTGCAAGAGTTAGGCGCTAATTGTGATTTCTATATACCTAATCGATTCACAGAAGGATATGGACCAAATGAAGAAGCATTTAGAAAAGCCCACGATAATGACATTACATTAATTATTACTGTTGACAATGGTATTGCTGCTGTACATGAGGCTAACATTGCTAAAGAGCTTGGGATTGATCTAATTATAACAGATCACCATGAAATCCAAGAACAGTTACCTGATGCATATGCCATAGTTCATCCTAAATGTTCACCGAATTATTCATTTCAGGAATTGGCAGGAGTAGGTGTTGCTTTTAAACTTTCTGAACATCTGTTGGGATATTTCCCAAAAGATTTTTTAGATTTAGTCGCTATTGGGACAATAGCAGACCTTGTACCATTAGTAAGTGAAAACAGAATTTTAGCCCATTATGGACTGATAGCATTGACAACAACAAAAAACATAGGATTAAACGCTTTAAAGCAAGTATGTGAAATTGAAGGTAATGTTACGGAGGAAGATGTTGGTTTTCGAATCGGACCGAGGATCAACGCTGTGGGAAGGTTACAAAACGCTAGTTTGGCTGTTGAACTGTTAATGACAGAGAATCAATTAGAAGCAGAACAGTTAGCGGAGGAGATCCAGTCCTTAAATGAAGAAAGAAAAAAAATCGTCAGCAGCATCGTAAAAGAAGCAGAGCACATGGTGGAAGAAGACCGGGAAGCGAAAGTTATCATCATTGCAAAAGAAGGATGGAATGAAGGTGTTTTAGGTATTGTAGCTTCAAGGCTGGTTAAGAAGTATGATCGTCCGGCAATCGTTTTAGCTATTAATCCAGAAACCTCCCAAGTCAAAGGATCAGCGAGAAGTATACCGGCATTTGATCTATTTACAAATTGTATGAAGATAAAAAAATACTTTACACATTTCGGAGGCCACTCACAGGCAGCAGGCATGAGTTTCCCTTTGGAAAACTTATCTCTAATACAACATGATTTGAATCAAATTATTATAGAACAGCTTGAGGAAGATGATTTTAAGCAAGTAATCGACATCAGTAAGACTCTTGAAGTACATGAAATAAATGAAAAGCTAGTGAATGACATAAATCAGCTAGCCCCATTTGGTATGGATAACCCTAAACCTGCATTTCATTTAAAGGCTACTCCTAATGATATACGTCAAATAGGTAATTTAAAAAAACATCTTAAACTTCAATACAAAAACGAAGATAAAAAATTAGAAAGTATAGGGTTTAATATGGGAAGTTTATACCATCGTATATCTCCCCAAACACCAATATCAATTGTTGGCGAGTTAAGTATAAACGAATGGAATGGTTATAAAAAAGCCCAACTCATTATGAAAGATCTAAGAATTGACCAGTGGCAATTGTTTGATCATCGAGGAAAAAGGAATAAAGATATTGCAGCGTATTGTAACCCAAAAGCAAGGAATTTAGTAATTGGTCATCACAAGGACAGCACACATTTTCCCGGAAGTGCAAGGCATATCACCTATGAAACTGATTTGAATAATATTCCCGTAACGGATGCTTTATACATTGCTGACCTACCTAAGAAGCTAGATCAATTAAAGGCGATTATTCAAACGACAATGCCGATTAACATTCATGCTTGTTATAATATAGAAGATAGCACTTATTTAAAATCTATACCTTCAAGAGATGAATTTAAATGGTTTTATGGACTTATGATGAAACGGAAAATGTTAGATTTAAAGAAAGAATTAAAAGTTATTATGGATGCCAAAAAATGGTCAAAAGAGCGAGTTGTTTTCATAGCGAATGTGTTTTTCGAATTGGGATTTGTTAAGATAGACAATGGAGTAATACAACTGCAACAAAATCCAGTAAAAAAAGACCTAAAAACATCTGTCATATATCAAAAGCGATTACACCAAGTTGAAGTAGAAAAAACATTGTTTTATTCAACATATCATGATTTAAAAAAATGGTTTACAGATTGTACAAAACGCATGGAAGCCCCCAAGGAGGAAGTAATGTATGGATTATAAAAAATATGTTAAAATTGTTAAAGATTGGCCAAAAGAAGGAATTGAATTTAAAGATATTACTCCCTTAATGGATAATGGAGCAGCATATAAGGCTGCGATAGATGAAATCGTCACTTATGCTCGGAGTAAGAAAATTGATATTGTTGTAGGACCTGAAGCAAGGGGATTTATTATTGGTTGTCCAGTATCCTATGCTTTAGAAGTAGGTTTTGCGCCTGTGAGAAAGGAAGGAAAGCTCCCGCGGGAAGTGATAAAAGTTGATTATGGTCTGGAATATGGTGAAAATATACTAACCATCCATAAAGATGCTATAAAACCTGGACAACGTGTACTAATTACAGATGATTTGCTTGCTACAGGAGGTACAATAGAGGCTACAATAAAATTAGTAGAAGCTCTTGGGGGAATCGTCGTAGGTTGTGCTTTTCTTATAGAATTGTCCTATTTAAAAGGTTTACAAAAGCTAGACGGTTACGACGTGTTAACATTGATGAGTTACTAATTTTTACCTTTTAACCATGATTGTGGATAAATCTGTATTTTATTTGTAGAATATAAGAAAGGTCTGGCGGAATTATAATCGTTTATTCGTCAGGCCTATTATTATAAGCATTTAAATTATTTGAATGTTTATTTCTTTACTTTTTCTTAAAATTTATGAATACTATTAAGAAAGATCTTTTAAATTTTGTACAGCGGATAAGGTGGTTATATGGCAAAAGATGATATTTTGACAATAGAAGATGTTATAGGAAAAGCTACACGGTATCTTCCGGACGATGATATTGCTTTTATTCGCAGTGCATATAATTATGCTAAACAGGCACATAAAGATCAATATCGTAAATCTGGCGAGGCTTATATTATCCATCCAATCCAAGTCGCAGGTATCCTGGTTGAATTAGAAATGGATCCAGAAACGATTGCCGGGGGATTTTTACATGATGTTATAGAGGATACAAATATATCCTTTGAATCGATTGAGACGGAATTTAATCATGAGGTAGCAATGCTTGTTGATGGAGTAACGAAATTAGGTAAAATTAAATATAAATCAAAAGAAGCATTACAAGCTGAAAATCACCGAAAAATGTTCGTGGCCATGGCAAAAGATATTCGAGTAATCTTAATTAAATTAGCTGATCGTTTACATAATATGCGCACACTTAAACATTTACCACCTGAGAAACAACGACGTATTTCCAATGAAACATTAGAAATTTTCGCACCATTGGCACACCGCTTAGGTATATCTACTATAAAATGGGAATTAGAAGATACGGCACTTCGCTACCTTAACCCGCAACAATACTATCGCATTGTTCAATTGATGAAACAAAAAAGGGAACAACGAGAATCCTATATTAAAGATGTGATGGATGACCTTAAAGATCAATTTAAGGAAGTTAATATTGATGCAGATTTATCAGGTCGACCGAAGCACTTATATAGCATTTATCGTAAGATGGCTAAACAAAACAAGCAATTTAATGAAATATATGATTTACTCGCAGTTAGAATTATTGTAAATAGCATCAAAGATTGTTATGCAGTATTAGGTATTATTCATACTTGTTGGAAACCAATGCCAGGTAGGTTTAAAGACTATATCGCCATGCCAAAGCCAAATTTGTATCAATCCTTGCACACCACTGTAATAGGTCCTAAGGGAGATCCGCTTGAGGTGCAAATTCGTACGAAAGAAATGCATGAAATCGCGGAATACGGTATCGCAGCACACTGGGCATATAAAGAAGGAAAACAACTAAGTAAGGATAAGCAATCTTTTGAGGAAAAATTAACATGGTTTAGAGAAATTTTGGAATGGCAAAATGAAACGCACGACGCCGAAGAATTTATGGAGTCGTTAAAAGTCGATTTATTTTCCGACATGGTTTATGTATTTACGCCAAAAGGCGATGTGATTGAACTGCCGTCAGGATCTGTTCCTCTTGATTTTGCTTACAAGATTCATACGGAGATCGGCAACCAAACAATTGGGGCAAAAGTGAACGGAAAAATGGAACCACTCGACTATAAGCTAAAAAATGGCGATATTATAGAAGTAATGACTTCCAAACATTCTTATGGACCATCACAAGATTGGTTGAAAATTACCCAAACTTCTCAAGCAAAAAGTAAAATTAAACAATTTTTTAAAAAACAACGCCGCGATGAAAATATTGTTAAAGGAAAAGAAATTGTTGATAAAGAAATTAGAGCACTTAACATTGAACCGAAAGAAGCATTAATACCTGAAAATATGAAACGAGTGTATGAAAAATTTAACTTCACAAATGAAGATGACATGTATGCAGCAGTAGGCTATCAAGGGATAACTGGTGCTCTAATTGCCACAAGACTTACTGATAAAATTCGTCAGACTAGACAGCAGGAGCAGAATCTGGAAAAAACGATTGAAGAGGTAAAAAGTGAATCGAAAGATAAAAAATTACCGAAAAAAAATGCAGGAGTTAATGTTGAAGGTATTGATAATGTATTAGTACGTTTATCAAGATGTTGTAATCCCGTTCCCGGTGATAAAATCGTTGGTTATATAACAAAAGGACGAGGTGTATCTGTCCACCGGGCAGACTGTCCGAATATGCAAACAGAAGAGGCAAAACAACGCCATTTGGATGTTAAATGGGAAAATGAACAAACAACCACCAAACAATATCATGTGGATTTGGAAATCTCCGGTTATGATCGACGAGGCTTATTAAACGAAGTACTACAAGCAATGAATGAGATGAAAACAAATATGACGTTTGTAACTGGCAAATCAGATCGAAATAAAATGGCAGTTATTCAAATAACGATTCTCATTCACAATACAAAGCATTTACGTAAAATTGTAGAAAGAATAAAGCGGATTAAAGATGTATACACAGTAACTCGAACATTACAATAAATCTTTATCATAAAAGGAGTTCTTATTCATGAAGGCAGTAATCCAGCGAGCGAAAAATGCAACTGTAGCAGTTGATGCGGAAACGGTCGGTGAAATCGAGTATGGTTTTGTCGTTTTACTTGGGATAACACATGATGATACGGTGAAAGATATAGAATACCTCGTAAATAAAATTATTCATTTACGTGTTTTTGAAGATGAAAATAAAAAAATGAACCTTTCTTTAAAAGATGTACAGGGAAGCATTTTATCGATTTCACAGTTCACCCTCTATGGGGACACACGTAAAGGAAGAAGACCTAGTTTTATTAAAGCTGCAAAGCCTGATTATGCTAACGATTTATATGAACTGTTTAATCGGCATGTTGAAAAAGAAGGAATTACAGTAGAAACAGGTGAATTCGGAGCAATGATGAATGTCAGTTTTACAAACGAAGGCCCAGTGACATTAATTATTGATAGTAAAGAGCAATAAAAGCTGTCCTAAAAATGGACAGCTTCTTTTAGTTTTAATCCATATTTAATGAGAGAAATACTTCTGCAAGCCATTTACCATTCCTGAAACTATTTTCTGTTGATATCCATCGGTTAAAAGGAGTTGTTCTTTTTCTTTATTAGAAATAAATCCTAGTTCCACTAAAATAGCTGGCTTTAAATTTTGCCTTAGTACTTGGTAATCACCATAAGAAGAGCCTCTATCTTTTGCTTCCGTTTCTTTAATCAATTCTAGTTGTATAGAGTCAGCCAATTTCTTTTGTTGCTCATGGTAATAATAAGTACCTATTCCATTTGCATCTGGAATATTGGGAACACTATTGTAATGAATACTTATAAAAGCATCTATATTTTTCAAGTTAGATAGGCTTGTCCGGCTGGCCAGCGAAATATAATTATCTTTTTTTCTCGTAACGATGACTTCTGCACCAAGCATGTTTAGCTCGTTTTCTAATTCCTGAGCCGTTTTATAGGTCATCTCCTTTTCCAATGTATCACTTGCCCCAACGGCACCAACATCTTGACCTCCGTGACCAGCATCTATAATGATCGTCTTATTATTTAGTCCTTTTGAGCTGTTATCCATTTCCCTTTCTGCAAATTCCCTAAATATATATCCAGTTCGATTTTTATATGAAATCTTATACCAATTTCCCTTAATTGCTAAAATATCTAACACTGTTCCTTTTTTTACAAAATGAATAATCTTAGATTCATTCGAAGGACCTTCCCGAAGATGCGTATTAGCTTGTGAAATAACAATCTGTTTTTTAGTGTTTTTTCCTTTGGTCTGATCAAATTCTTTCTCTTTGATGGTTATAAAATCAGTCTTAACCCAGCCCGTGTCATCATATAGTTGAATTTCTGCCCATTCATTATTTATTTGTATAATCGGATAAACCTCATCCGGATTTGCCTGTTTTATTTTATCATAGGCAGTTCCAGGACCATTTCGAACATTTAAGTTCTCCGTATGAATAATCGCCTGCTTTGCAGAAACAATCATACTTCCTGCGAAAATTGAAATAAAAATGGTAAACATTAAGGAAACAGTTATTTTAGATGTTTTCATTTTATAAACCCCTTCATTTTAGAAAGATGCAATTCTTTCTAAAGTATAATAAAAACGATGCAATTAGGCAAAACTGTACATAGTTGAAGGAGGTTGCAAAAAATGCGAATTCATGACAAACAATGGCAATCCACAATTAACAAAAGTATAAATGATGTAAATTTTCATCGTTTTATTGAAATGGATGGGAAATATAATGCAATGGAAGTGGCTCAAGAATTAGGTATTTCGTTACGAGAAGTAAAAATGTTAAAGAAAAAAATAACACGTACTTGACATTAATTTAGGAAAACATTAATATTATAATCATTCAAACTAATTTGTGATATAATGCTAAGTTGAGATTATAATTGAAACCAATGATGGAAAAAGTAATTAGGGTCCATATGAAAAGAGAGAAAATGTCAATGGCTGAAAACATTTTTACATATTGGTCTAATGAAAGACATTCCTAAGGATCTATATCGAATGAATTCAGATAGTTTTATGAATTTCCTTAGTAGGTATAGACGTCTTGCAGGCGTTAACTGTGAAGAGCGGATGTGTAAAAGATAAATATCCACACATCAACTAGGGTGGCAACGCGGGTAAACTCTCGTCCCTTCTTACTAAGGGATGAGAGTTTTTTTGTGTTGTTTTTTACTTATTTGAAGGAGGTTTGTTGAAAAATGAGCATGCGTGCACCAAGAGGAACCGCCGATATTTTGCCAAATGAGGTAAAAAGGTGGCAATATGTTGAAAGTATTTTAAAGGATATTTGCGATCGATTTAACTATGATGAGATTCGTACTCCTCTATTTGAACATACGGAAGTATTTCAACGTGGAGTAGGGGATTCAACAGACATTGTGCAAAAAGAAATGTATACATTTGAAGACCGTGGAGGCCGGAGTCTTACACTGCGCCCAGAGGGAACGGCTACTGTGGTAAGGGCTTTTGTTGAAAATAAATTATATGGCTCACCAATACAGCCTGTGAAATTATTCTATTTTATGCAATTGTTTCGTTATGAACGACCACAGCAAGGAAGAATGCGCCAATTAAATCAATTTGGTGTGGAAGTATTGGGAAGTGCAGATCCTTCGGTGGATGCAGAGGTAATAGCATTAGCGATGACTTGTTATAAAGAGTTAGGCTTATCATCGCTTAAGCTTGTTCTTAATAGTTTAGGTGATAAAGAAAGTCGTCAAAATCATCGCAAAGCCTTAGTTGAACACTTCTCGCCCTATAAAGACGAGCTTTGTTCAGACTGTCAAAAACGATTGAATCAAAATCCTTTACGTATTTTAGATTGTAAAACGGATCGTGATCATCCTGCAATGAAAACAGCACCGTCTATTTTAGATTATTTAAATGAATATTCAGAGCAATATTTCAATCAAGTAAAAGCATATTTAGATATGATGGAGATCCCTTATGTCATTGATCAAAACCTAGTTCGAGGATTAGATTATTATAATCACACGGCTTTTGAAATAATGAGTGAAGCAGAAGGATTTGGAGCCATCACAACTTTAGCAGGCGGCGGAAGATATAACGGTCTTACTGAAGAATTAGGTGGTCCAAATACACCAGGGATTGGTTTTGCTATGGGCCTTGAACGCCTGTTAATGGCTATTGATGCTGAAAATATTAAACTACCTATAGATAGTAGTGTTGATTGCTTTTTTATAGCTGTTGGAGAAACAGCAGAAAAACAAGCCAGTCAACTTGTTCACAAACTGCGAGTGAACGGAATACAGGTAGATAAGGATTATCAAGGCCGGAAGATGAAGGCGCAATTCAAAGCTGCAGATCGATTAAAAGCTAAGTATGTCATAATTTTAGGTGATAATGAGTTGGAAGATGATATCGTGAACGTTAAAAATATGAAAACAGGCGACCAGACAGAAGTACCGTTGACAGATTTGGTGAAAACAATGCAAGCAGAGCTTTTAGGAGGAAGTCAAAATGAGTGAACGTATATTAGCAGGGACATTAAGTGAGGAGAACGTAGACCAGACGGTGTTACTTAAAGGTTGGGTACAGAAACGGCGTGATTTAGGCGGACTAATCTTTATTGATTTACGAGATAAATCAGGTTTCATTCAAATCGTATTTAATCCGGAAATTTCCTCTGAAGCTTTAGAAATAGCTGAAACACTTAGAAGTGAATATGTAATTGAAGTAAGGGGAACAGTTGTTAAAAGAGAAGAAATAACTGTAAACCCACTAATGGAAACGGGCAATATCGAAGTTATGGTTTCAAGTGTTGATATTTTAAATAAGGCAAAAAATCCACCTTTCCTTATTGAGGATGAAACAGATGTGGCAGAAGATTTACGTTTGAAATATCGCTATATGGATTTGCGTCGTTCATCATTACAGGAAACTTTTAAGCTTAGACACCATACAACGCAAGTAATCCGTAACTTTCTAAATGATGATGGTTTCTTAGAAATGGAAACGCCTATCTTAACAAAAAGTACACCAGAAGGAGCAAGAGACTATCTAGTTCCAAGTCGGGTGCACCCGGGAGAATTCTATGCTCTGCCACAATCTCCGCAACTTTTTAAACAGTTAATTATGATGAGCGGCTTTGAAAAGTATTACCAAATCGCCAGATGTTTCCGCGATGAAGATTTACGTGCTGATCGCCAACCTGAATTTACGCAAATTGATATTGAAACATCCTTTTTATCAAGTGATGAAATCATGGACATGACTGAAAAAATGATGCAAAAGGTCATGAAAGAAGTAAAAGGTCAAGATCTCCGTTTACCTTTGCCACGAATAACCTATAAGGATGCTATGGAACGATTTGGGTCGGATAAACCAGATACACGATTTGGAATGGAATTAATTCACGTATCGGATATTGTTAAAAATTCTAGTTTTAAAGTGTTTCAAAGTGCTATTGAAAATGAAGGTAAGGTTTGTTTGCTTAATGTGAAACAGCAAGCAAATCAGTTCTCTCGTAAGGATATTGATAAATTAACAGAGGATGTAAAGATTTATGGAGCGAAAGGGTTAGCTTGGTTAAAAATTGAAAGTGATGATATGAAAGGTCCAATAGCTAAATTTTTATCTCAAGAAGAAAAAAATGCAATTGCAGAAAAAGCTGAGGCTCAAGAGGGAGATTTATTACTATTTGTAGCCGATAATACAGCAATTGTTTATAATAGCTTAGGTGCACTTCGTTTAAAATTAGGAAAAAAACTAAACTTGATCGATGATTCAAAATTTAATTTCCTATGGGTAACAGATTGGCCACTGCTTGAATATGATGAGATCTTGGGCAGATTTTTTGCTGCTCATCATCCATTCACAAGGCCGGTGGAAGAAGACCTGGATAAATTAGATTCAGATCCTGCAAGTGTTCGTGCAAATGCTTATGACCTTGTTTTAAATGGATATGAACTTGGTGGGGGCTCGCTAAGGAATTATAAACGGAATCAGCAAGACAAAATGTTTGATGTTTTAGGATTTACGAAAGAATCTGCAAATGAACAGTTCGGATTTTTATTAGAAGCTTTAGAATACGGAGCGCCTCCACATGGCGGAATTGCATTAGGATTAGATCGAATTATTATGTTGCTTGCCGGAAGATCAAATTTACGTGATACGATTCTTTTCCCTAAAACCGCATCTGCTTCTGATCTGTTAACAGATGCACCAAGTGAAGTAAGTAAAGAGCAATTAAAAGAACTGTATATCCAGAAAAATGAAAACAAAATGATAAAAGATAATGAATAAGCCACAATGATTGGACTTTTCTAAAAATTAAACTCGATTATATTGAAAATAACATCGGTGTATGATAAACTTTATTTATAATAAAAGAAAAATTAGTCCTGATGTGTTCGTCTATTCAAATCGTTTTGACCGAACACCTAAAAATAAGGGAGCTTGACCGTCTCTATGTTGCGTGCACGCCTTTAGTCAGAGGAAGCATAAAAAATGTAGATCAGGGCACCCACCTGCCGAGAGCGGGTTCAAAGCTGGATACATAGACGGCACAATCGGGATCAATACATAATTAAAAAGCGAACGAAGTTGGCAGTACAGCTAACTTCGTTCGCTTTATTTATTTGATTTATGAACTAGACTCATGCGCTAACTGTTCAAGATTGCCGTTTTTGTCCATCCTAAATGCGGGTGCTTTCATCGCCCCTTGATCATCCAGTACAGTCATTTTTCTAGCTCTATCCATGATTTGTACGAAGGTTTGATAATCTTCTTGGATAGTCGCTAACTTTTCCTCTGTTTTCTCCAATTGTTTTTCTAGGTCACTTATATGATCCTTCAAAAGGGCATTTTCTTTTTGAGCTTCTTCCAATGTCAATTTAGATTGATTTGAATCATTATAATCTTTTTTTAGATCCTTTAAATAATGAATAACTCTATCTAATGTGATAGGTGAGTTTTCTATTAATGCAGATCTATTTTCGCTATCGTTTCCCTTTGTATCATAAACAGATGATAATGATATAACCGGTTGTTTTCTATTTTTTGTTTGTGCAGCCAGTGCGCGTTTTTTCTCCTTACGCTGTCTTTTTGCCAAATCTATAGCACTATCATACTTCCTTCGGACTTCAGCGTTCCAGCGGAAGCCACAAGCTGCGGAAGTTCGGTTTAACTTATCACCAACTTCATCAAAAGCATTTAACTGTGTACTACCTTCTCTAACATGACGTAAGACAGTTTCTGCTAGTAATAAATCATCCTCATGTGACCAAGCGTCTTGTCTAACTTTAACCAATGTACTTCAACTCCTTCTTCTATAGGCGGTAATATAATTAGATAGTTTCAAACTTTAATTCTTGTTTATTATGAATAAAAATCTCTAGTTAATTAATATCTATTATGACCGCTGAAAAAAGAATTATACATTTAGTCTTTTAGTTCTTTTGTTTCTCTTTTTGTTTTTGAATATTATCATAAACTTGTTTAATAGCTTGCTCAAACTTCCCAGTGGCTTTTGGAGAATAATATTTTTTATTTTTTATAGGATCAGGTAAATATTGTTGATCAATCCATCCATTTTCATAATTATGCGGATATTTATAATCAATTCCACGCCCTAATGTTTTTGCTCCATAATAATGACTATCTTTAAGATGTACTGGTATATCACCACTTATACCGTTACGTATATCATGCAATGCTGCATCAAGTGCTTTATAAGCAGTATTTGATTTTGGAGATAAACACAGCTCAATAATAGCTACACTGAGCGGGATGCGTGCTTCAGGAAACCCTAGACGTTCGGCTGCGTCAGCAGCAGCCATTGCGCGTGGCCCCGCTTGAGGATTCGCAAGTCCAATATCTTCATAAGCAATGACAATCATCCGTCGAATAATACTATCTAAATCACCAGCCTCAATTAATCTTCCCAGGTAATGAAGTGCTGCATTCACATCACTGCCACGTATGGATTTTTGAAAAGCTGATAAAACATCATAATGTGCATCACCGTCTTTATCGTGCGAAAAGCTTTTCTTTTGCATACATTCTTCCGCTATTTTAAGATGAATCATAATTTGATTATTTTCGGAAACTGGTGTGGAAGACACTGCAAGTTCTAAACCATTTAAAGCAGCGCGCATATCCCCGGCTGCGCTATGGGAAAAATGATTTAATGCTTCTTCTGTAATAGATATATCTTTCGTACCTAGTCCCTTTGTTTTATCCTTTATGGCACGATCCAAAGCTATTGCAATATCTGCAGCAGTTAATGCATGAAGTTCAAAAAGGTGGCATCTGCTACGAATTGCCGGATTGATAGAATGATATGGATTGCTAGTCGTACAACCAATAAGCGTTATTAAGTTATTTTCTATATGGGGGAGTAAGAAATCCTGTTTCGCCTTATCTAAACGATGAACCTCATCAAGCACCAATACGACTTGTCCAATCATTTTTGCTTCCTCTACGACGATTTCCATATCTTTCTTTTTATCAGCAACTGCATTTAGTATTTTTACAGGAATCTCTAAGCTTTTAGCTAAAGCGATTGCCATCGAAGTTTTTCCAGTTCCGGGCGGCCCAAACAGGATCATGGAAGCTAAACGTTCTGCTTTGACCATTCGGTAAATAATTTTTCCCTCTCCAACTAAATGGGGTTGGCCAATAATTTCATTAACATGCTCAGGTCTCATTCGATAGGCAAGGGGTTTTTGTTTCATGTAAATCGTCCTTTATTTCATTATAGTTTACAATTTAAGCGTACTGATGGAACGGATAAAATGCAAGAAGCATCCTCTTCATGCTATAATATCATGGATTATAGAATAACTGGTAACGATCAATTACAACAATTGATGTATCTAAGATAGAGGTGTTAATATATGAAGATTTCTACTAAAGGACGGTACGGATTAACAATTATGATTGAGCTGGCCAGAAAGTTCGGTGATGGGCCAACATCATTAAAATCAATTGCAAAAGACAATGATTTGTCCGAGCATTATTTGGAGCAGTTAGCAGCACCCTTAAGAAATGCAGGATTAATTAAAAGTATACGCGGAGCTTATGGGGGCTATATTTTAGCAAAAGAGCCTAAAAATATTACAGCTGGTGATATTATTCGTGTATTAGAGGGGCCTATTACCCCGGTTGAAGGTATAGAGAATGAGGAACCTGCCAAACAGGCTTTATGGATGCGAATTCGTGAAGCAGTTAAAGATGTTCTGGATACGACGACATTAAATGATTTAAAACATTATGATGACGCTGAGCCACAAGAAGCTTATATGTTTTATATTTAGACTTTTAATTAAGTAAGGAAAAGGAAGGAAAGGTATTAATGGAACAGATTTATCTTGATCACGCCGCAACAACTCCTATTGACAAGCAAGTTCTTGATGTGATGTATCCTTTATATACAAATGTTTTTGGCAATCCATCCAGTGTTCACTCATTCGGTCGGAAAGCCCGCCAGTATTTGGATGAAGCAAGACGTAATATAGCAAAAAGCATGCATGCTGATGAAAAGGAAATTATTTTTACAAGTGGTGGCACGGAAGCAGATAACCTAGCAATTATAGGTACAGCATTGGCTAACCAACAAAAAGGAAATCATATCATTACAACAACTCAAGAACACCATGCAGCACTTTATACTTCAGAAGCTTTAGAAGAAAAGGGATTTGAAGTAACTTATTTACCTGTAAATAAAGATGGTCAAATTAATATAGAAGATTTGAAAGATGCTCTAACTTCAAATACAATTCTTGTTTCAATTATGTCTGTTAATAATGAAACAGGCATCATTCAACCTATTCAGGAAATTGGAGACCTTTTGCGTGAACATCAAGCATATTTTCATACAGATGCTGTTCAAGCATTTGGTTTATTAGATATGAATATAAAGCAATTAGGTATTGATCTTCTAAGTGCATCATCACATAAAATGAATGGGCCTAAAGGAATAGGATTATTATATGCTAATGAAGATGTAAAATTAAATCCACTACAATATGGAGGAGAGCAAGAAAGAAAACGCCGACCTGGAACTGAAAATGTTATTAGCGCTGTCGGTTTTCAAAAAGCAGTAGAATTGGCAATGAAAAACAAAGAAGAACGTATCCGGAAATATAATCAGTATAAAAATCAATTTCTTTCCATTTTAACGGAAAATGGCGTGAACTATAAAATAAATGGGGCATCAGAAGCAGCGATCGCTTCCATTGTTAATATTAGCTTTCCTGGAACGAATGTAGAGAAACTTCTAACTAACTTTGATTTAGCTGGTATTGCAGCTTCAAGTGGAAGTGCATGTACTGCTGGATCTGTTGAACCCTCTCACGTTTTAACGGCCTTGTATGGCAAAGAAAATGAAAGAACGAGAAATTCAATTCGTTTTAGTTTTGGCATGGCAAATACAACAGAAAATGTAGAGGATGCAGCAAACCGTATAGCAAAAATTATTAAACGATTAACAACATAAAGTGGTGATGATAACATGAAAGCAAAAGAAGATACTCGAGTCGTAGTCGGTATGAGTGGCGGTGTAGATTCATCTGTAGCCGCTTTACTATTAAAGGAGCAAGGCTATGACGTTGTTGGAATTTTTATGAAAAACTGGGATGATACAGATGATCGTGGAATATGTACTGCCACAGAAGATTTTGATGACGTAGTACGTGTTTGCAACCAATTAGAGATCCCTTATTATGCTGTTAATTTTGAAGAACAGTATTGGCATAAGGTATTTACGTATTTTTTAAATGAATATAAAGCTGGCAGAACACCAAACCCTGATGTAATGTGTAATAAAGAGATTAAATTTAAAGCATTTTTAGATCATGCCCTTTCACTTGGGGCTGATTATTTAGCAACAGGGCACTACGCTCAGGTAAGAAATCGTAACGATAAATTTGAAATGCTTCGGGGTGTGGATAAGAATAAAGATCAAACCTATTTTTTAAATCAATTAACAGAAGACGTGTTATCAAAAGTAATGTTCCCACTCGGGCATATGAAAAAGTTAGAGGTAAGGGAAATAGCCAAACGTTACGAACTCGTTACGGCTACTAAAAAAGATAGTACAGGAATATGTTTTATTGGTGAACGTAATTTTAAGGAGTTTTTAGGTGAATATTTACCTGCACAGCCTGGAAAAATGCAAACTTTATCAGGAATTGAAAAAGGCACACATGATGGGTTAATGTACTATACGATTGGACAACGGCAAGGTCTCGGAATTGGCGGATCAGGTGATCCATGGTTTGTTGTCGGAAAAAACGTAAAAGAAAACATCCTATATGTCGAACAAGGTTATACAAATGAAAAATTATATTCTGACGGGTTAGTTGCTTCAGACGTCAATTGGATAAATCAGGAGTCAGTTCAATCCATGTTTCATTGCACTGCAAAATTTCGATATCGTCAAGAAGACTGTGCAGTTACAGTCAATTTGCTTGAAAACGGCAATGTGCGTGTCACTTTCGCTGAGCAACAACGGGCGATTACTCCCGGACAAGCTGTTGTTTTTTATGACGGAGAGGTTTGTTTAGGCGGGGGTACGATTGATCACATCATAAAAGGTGATCAGTATCTTGACTATGTTGGCTAATTTATCAAGATAGAACTATGAACCGCTGACGGCTCTTGCGGTCGTAGTTCTGTAGATGTAAGGGGAATTGAAATGGATAAAAATACAAAAGCGATTCAATTAATGAAAGAGCACAAATATGACGAGGCAGCAAAAATCTTTACAGAAATTATTGATGAAAATCCTCAAGACCCTATAGGCTATATTAATTTTGGAAACTTATTAGTACATGTTCATGATTTTAGTAGGGCAGAGTTATTTTTTGAACGTGCCATTAAATTGGATAAGAATATGGCAACAGCATATTATGGTTTGGGAAATTTATACTTGGAGCAATCTAATTATTCGAAGGCGATTGAAAACCTTCAAGAAGCTATCAAATTAGGGTTAAAAGAATGTGACGTGTATTTTATGTTGGGGATAGCATTCCAGAAACAAGAGCATTATAAACTTGCTCTGCCGTACTTGCTTCGTGCAGTAGAATTAAATCCTGATGATGAGGAAATACTTTTCCAATATGGGCTATCTCTCGCGCAAAGTGAGCATATTTCAGATGCTGCTTCAACTTTTAAAAACGTACTCAAAATAAACCAAGAACATAGCGATGCTCATTATAATTTAGGTGTAATAGCTATTTACAATGATAATCCAACACAAGCACTTCATCATTTCGATCGGGCTTTAATTAACCAACCTGATCATGTACTAGCAGCTAATGGAAAAAAACAAGTAAAAGAATTGCTTGATTCGAATGAAAAGTAAGATAGTGAGGTTTTTTCATGGTACTAAATGGAGAATCCACAAAAAGAATGGATGACGATTATATAAAAGGAGAACTTCTTCATACCATCTTCCATAACGAAAACGAGCATTTTTCAATTGCGAAAATTAGAATACTAGAAACAAATGAGGACTACCAAGAAAAAGAAATAGTTATCAAAGGATATTTCTCCAATTTGCAAATAGGGACGCCATATATATTTTATGGTCAAATTGAAAAACATCCTAAATTTGGTTTGCAATATCATATAGACTCCTATCAAACTTTTATACCAAACACTTCTGATGGATTGGTTGCCTATTTATCAAGTGATTTGTTCTATGGTATAGGTAAAAAAACAGCCGAAAGGATTATAGAAAAATTAGGAGAAAGTGCGATCAGTAAAATATTAAAAAATCCTAATGTATTAGAAGATATTAAAGGCTTAAAAAAAGAAGCAGCAAAAAATTTATCGAAAACGTTACAGGAAAACCAAGGTTTTGAACATGTAGTTGTTCATTTAGCAAAATACGGAGTAGGCCTAAAAATGGCACAAAAAATTTACCAAGAATATAAAGAAGAGGCAATATCTGTGCTAGAAGAAGATCCATATCAATATGTTTTTGATATTGAAGGTTTTGGATTTCAAACAGCTGATAGCATTGCCAAACAAAATGGGCTATCTCTGACACATCCCAACCGAATTGGTGCGGGTTGTATATATATTCTTCAAAAAAGTGTTCAAGATGGGCATGTTTATTTACCGATGGATAACTGTCTGAGCAAAGTCAGGAACTTACTAGTTAATTCTGAGCATGCATTAACAGAGGATGTTATTATTAACCGGTTAAAAGAATTAAATAAAACTAAAACAGTAATTATTTATGAGGAAAAGGTTTATTTGCCATCTCTCTATTATGCAGAGGATGGCTTTGCTTCACACTTAAAACGGATTATTTCAAAACCGATAGAACATGAAACGACTTTAGCTGAATTAATGAAGATAACTGGTGATATTGAAGAAAAAGAGATTTTAAGTTATGGTAATGAGCAATTTACTGCAATTAATAAAGCGCTACATTCCAAAATTATGATTGTAACAGGTGGTCCGGGAACAGGAAAAACAACAGTCGTTAATGGAATTTTAAAGGCATATAGTGTGATTCATGATATTCCAATCGATATGACTACTTATGAAAAGAAGGAAGATTATCCATTCATCTTAACTGCCCCAACTGGGCGTGCTGCAAAACGCTTACATGAGTCAACAGGTATACCATCGGTTACCATTCATCGTTTACTAGGTTGGGATGGGAAAAATGCATTTGAAAAAAATCAAGAAGAACCACTCTCGGGTAAATTTTTAATTGTCGACGAGTTTTCGATGGTAGATATTTGGCTAGCTAACAACTTATTTAAAGCAATACCTGATGATATGCAAGTATTATTAGTTGGAGATGAAGACCAATTACCATCTGTTGGACCAGGTCAGGTACTTTCTGACTTACTTCGAAGTGAATTATTACCTTCTGTCCGTTTAAATGAGGTATACCGTCAACAGGAAGGATCGAAGATAATACAACTCGCTCATCATATTAAAAATGATACTTGCAATCGATCTGAATTAAAAAATGATCAAGATTTCAGTTTTATTCCTTGCCAAGAGCACCATATGATTGATGTTATAACAAAAATATATATAAAAGCTAAAGATAAGGGTATTGATTTAAAAAATATTCAAGTACTTGCACCAATGTATCGTTCACAAGCCGGAATTACAATCATTAATAAATCTTTACAACAATTAATTAACCCTAAAAATTCCAGAAAAAGAGAGAAGAAATTTAATGATGTCACATATCGAGTAGGCGATAAGGTAATTCAATTAGTAAACCAACCTGAAGATGGGGTTTTTAATGGCGATATTGGAGAAATCGTAGCGATATTTGAAGAAGATGAGAATAAAGATCACAAAGAGCAACTGGTTATTTTGTTTGAAGATAAAGAAGTAGCCTATGAACGCAAAGACTACGTGAACTTTATGCATGCCTATTGTATTTCCATCCATAAATCTCAAGGAAGTGAATTTCCAATCGTAATACTGCCTGTTGTAGCAGGCTATAACCGGATGTTAAGAAAGAATTTACTTTATACGGCTATTACAAGAGGAAAACGCTCGTTGATTATTTGTGGTCAGCCAGAAGCCTTCTTACGCGGGGTTCAAACGAAGGATACAAATATAAGGTATACTTCATTGAAACACTTATTAATAGAAAGATTTGATTATCCTGATCAAACACCTAGAATGGATCCGGGTGAAGAGGATATTAGTCCATATGATTTCATGTAAGAATTTTTCCCCATTATGATGTATATTTTTTAAAATTTGGGTAAAACTAGCATAATAATTTAACTTGTATTAGGAGTTGTTATTATGTTGCAATGCCCAAATTGTAAAAGTAAGGATATAGGAAAAATTGGTTCACAACAATTTTATTGTTGGTCTTGTTTCATTGAAATGACAGTGATGGGCAATAAACTAACAGTCCATCAAGTGGAAGCAGACGGCTCTTTGAGTTCATTAAATGATTTATTCACTGAGGATCAAAGAAAAATTAATTAATCCTTAGCAATAAAAACAGATACGATTTTTGCTAAGGAGAGAGAGAGATGTTTAGCAATAACAAAGCAATTAATTTTCTAATATGGAACCTCACTGGAATATTTACGTTTTTATTTATCTATTTGCTCGTAAAACTATTCCCTTTCTACGGAACTGTTTTTTCATTTTTATGGCATTTGTTTTTACCCTTTATTATCGCTTGTTTAATTGCCTATTTACTTTATCCGGTAATTCAGAAAATACATCAGTACAATATACCAAAGGGGTTAGCCATCCTTTTTATTTATATAATATTTTTTGGTGGGTTAGCAGGCATTATTTATAGTGTATATCCAGCTGTTATTCATGAATTAAAAGATCTTAACAAGCATTTACCACATTTAATTCAAATGTATGAGGATTTGATCTATCAATTGTATGAATCTACATCTTTCTTGCCCGAGACGGTTCACAATAAGTTAGATAATCTAATTATTAAACTTGAAACATCTTTAGAAAATTTATTAGAAAAGTTATTAGGTGGCGTTACGAAGATATTTGATCTGATTGTATTTCTTACCGTTATACCTGTCTTAGTATTTTATATTCTTAAAGACTATAATCAAATAAGAAATTTTTTAAAAAACTTTATACCAAAAAAATACCGAAATCAATCAAATAAAGTATTACATGCAATTAATCAAAACTTAGGAAATTATATACGGGGGCAATTGCTTGTTTCTTCATTTGTAAGCTTAGCTACTCTAATAGCATTTCACTTATTGAACATTAAGTATGCTTTATTGTTAGCAATAATCATGGGACTTACAAATATAATACCTTATTTCGGGCCAATAATTGGAGCGATACCCGCAGTTGCCATTACATTGACAATGTCCGGGAAATTAATTATATTAGTTTTACTAGCTATTTTTGTCATTCAGTTAATAGAGAGTAATTTACTGTCACCATATATTGTAGGAAAAAGTATAAATATCCATCCGATTGCGATTATCTTTGCATTATTATTAGGCGGGCAATTAAGTGGAGTAATTGGTATGATATTAGCTGTGCCAATACTAACCATCTTAAATGTCTTGACTAAACACATATGGCAATTTAGACGTGAGCATTGACTTTTTTTTGAAATTTACCTACAATGTTTCATATCTAAAAGGAGATATATATTAAGAAAACCTTTGTATAATTTTAAAACGTTGAAAGTTCTAAGTACATAGATGAATTATTATTTAAAGAGAGGGATTTTCTAAGGCTGCGAAAAATCCTAAATAAGGTTCTATGGAAAGCTAAACTGAAGTACGGCTAATCCCCGTCGGTGTCACACCGTTACGATGCTCAAAGTGATGAACGCATGTAGTTTCGTTCATAAATAGGGTGGTACCGCGACCAAATCTCGTCCCTGCAAGTATATTCGCAGAGAGGAGATTTTTTATTTTTATTAACTAACATATATGTGATTTTATGGAGGTAAAGGAAATGAAAACATTAACATCTTCACAAATTAGGCAGATGTTTTTAGACTTTTTTAAAGAAAAAGGACATCAGATTGAACCAAGTGCATCCCTAGTACCAAAAGAGGACCCTACTTTATTATGGATCAATAGTGGCGTGGCTACACTAAAAAAGTATTTTGATGGTCGAATAATACCAGAGAATCCCCGCATCGTAAATGTACAAAAATCGATTCGGACGAATGATATTGAGAATGTCGGATATACCGCAAGGCACCACACTTTTTTTGAAATGCTAGGTAATTTTTCTATTGGTAACTATTTTAAAAAAGAAGCAATAGAGTGGGCATGGGAATTTCTAACTAGTGATAAATGGATAGGATTTGATCCGGAATTACTTTCCGTAACGGTACATCCTGAAGATGATGAGGCATTTGATATCTGGCTTAAAGATATTCAATTGCCTGAAGAACGCATTATACGATTAGAAGAAAATTTTTGGGATATTGGCGAGGGACCAAGTGGCCCAAACACTGAAATATTCTATGATCGCGGGGAAGTTTATGGAAATGATAAAGGGAATCCGGAATTATATCCTGGCGGGGAAAATGAACGATACTTAGAAATTTGGAATTTAGTTTTTTCTCAATATAATCATAATCCGGATGATACATATACTCCCCTACCAAAAAAGAATATAGATACAGGTATGGGACTTGAGCGAATTGTATCTGTTATTCAAGATGTACCTACTAATTTTGAAACAGACTTATTTTTGCCAATTATTCATCAAACCGAGAAGCTAGCCCAAAAAAAATATGGCAAAGATCGCCAAGATGATACAGCCTATAAAGTTATTGCTGATCATATAAGAACAGTAACTTTTGCGATTGGTGACAGTGCGCTTCCATCCAATGAAGGAAGGGGCTATGTATTAAGGAGATTAATTCGACGTGCGGTGCGTTTTGCTAAGCAGATCGGAATTGACAAACCATTTATGTATAAGCTAGTAGCTACTGTGGGAGAAATAATGAAGGATCCCTATCCGGAAATCAGCAAGAAAAAAGAATATATTGAAAATATTATTAAACATGAGGAAGAACGATTTCATGAAACACTACATGCTGGATTAGAAATATTAGAATCCATCTTAGAAAGAGAAAAAAAGAACGGGAAAACTATTTTTCCTGGCGTGGAAGTGTTCCGACTCTATGATACGTATGGATTTCCGAAAGAGCTGACAGAGGAGTATGTCGCTGAACATGGTTTTTCCATCGATAAGGCAGGTTTCCAGGAAGAAATGGAAAAACAGCGGGAGCGAGCAAGGAATGCACGCCAGCAAGTTGATTCCATGCACGTACAAGATGAACTGTTAGGTGATCTTGAAGTAGAAAGTAAGTTTATTGGGTATAGTCAACAAGAAACAAACACGGTTATATCGACAATTATTACCAATCAACAAATTACAAATTCTGCTGATGAGGAAGAAGAAGCATACATTATATTACAAGAAACTCCTTTCTATGCAGAGAGTGGTGGACAAATTGGCGATCAAGGATGGATTTATACTGATCATGCTGCTGCTTATGTAAAAGATGTGCAAATAGCACCAGAAGGACAACATATTCATCGTGTAAAAATAACAGAAGGAAGATTGCAAACAGATGATAAAGTAACCGCAATTGTAGAGAAAGAATTTCGAAATGGAGTGGTGAAAAATCATACAGCAACACATCTACTTCATCAAGCGCTCAAAGATGTATTAGGAGAGCATGTAAATCAAGCAGGTTCGCTTGTAAGACCTGATCGCCTACGATTTGATTTTACTCATTTTGGAACGGTTCAAACAGATGAATTAGAACGTATTGAGCAAATCGTTAATGGGAAAATTTGGGATTCGTTGTCACTTATTATTGATCGAAAACAGATAGAAGAAGCTAAAGCGATGGGAGCAATGGCTTTATTCGGAGAAAAATATGACAGTATTGTCCGCGTTGTTCAAATTGGTGATTACAGTATTGAATTATGTGGAGGATGTCACGTACAAAACACTGCTGAAATAGGGTTATTTAAGATTATCAGTGAAAGTGGAATTGGAGCTGGGACAAGAAGAATTGAGGCTGTTACAAGTAAGAATGCATATAAGTATGTTAATGAAAAGTTACATTTGCTACAAACATCTGCGCAACTTTTAAAAGTAAAAGAAGAAAATATTCCAGATCGGCTTCATAGTCTGTTTATCGAAATGAAAGAGGTACAAAAAGAAAATGAATCTTTAAATTCAAAATTAGCTAATATGGAAGCCTCTACAATATTAGATCAAACAAAAACAATAAACGATGTACAAGTACTAGCACAAAAAGTTCAAGCAAAAGACATGAATCAACTCCGTAAGATGGTAGACGATTTAAAACAAAAGATGGGTTCAGGCGTTATCTTACTAGCGGCTGAAAACAATCAAAAAGTACAGTTGGCTTCTGGTATATCCAAAGACTTAATTGACCGCGGATTTCATGCTGGTAAACTCATTAAACATGCAGCACAAGTTTGCGGCGGGGGTGGCGGAGGCCGTCCAGACATGGCACAGGCAGGAGGAAAAAATCCTCAAAAAATTAATGAGGCATTAAATGCAGTTAAAGAATATGTGGAAAATAAATAACCTTCTTCAGTGAGTAGCTTAATTACTTGGTTTAATAGGAAAAGTTTGTATTCTATTCTTCAAATATATATATTAATTCGCGTAAACATGTTAGAATAATGGGAGAATGCAAAGCTTGAAATGAGGTGTCACTATGGGATCTATTGATAAAACGATGAAATTTAATTTTTCAGAAGACCCGTTTGATGAAGATATTAAAGAGATTCTTTTTACTGTCCATGAAGCATTGAAAGAAAAAGGGTATAATCCCATTAATCAGATTGTAGGTTACTTATTATCAGGCGACCCTGCTTATATCCCAAGGTATAGAGATGCTCGTAATTTAATCCGTAAAGTCGAACGTGATGAAGTGATTGAAGAATTAGTGAAATTTTATTTAGAACAGCAAAAGGAAAAATAAATGAAAATAATTGGGTTAGATGTTGGATCAAAAACAATTGGAGTAGCTATAAGCGATGCACTTGGCTGGACTGCCCAAGGGCTTACAACGATCAAATGGGATGAGAATGATATACATTCAGCAGATGAAACATTAAAGAAAATCATATTGGAACATGAAATTGGGAAAGCTGTTATAGGGTTGCCTAAAAATATGAATGGCACAATTGGAGAACGCGGCACAGCTTCACAACTCTATGCAGAACATGTGAAAAACACGCATCACATCCCAGTCGTGCTATGGGACGAGCGGTTATCAACAATAGCTGCTGAGAGAGTATTATTAGAAGCAGACATGAGTAGAAATAAAAGAAAAAAAGTGATTGATAAAGTTGCTGCGGCTGTAATATTACAAGGGTATCTCGATCAAAAAGGATAAAGGGGTGAAATGATGTCACTTGAAGAAAAAGAACGAATTATCATTCCGGATGAAAATGGTGAAGAACATTTATTTGAAGTATTATTTACATTTGATGTGGATGAAACCAAACAATCGTATATTGCATTAGTTCCCGCTGAGCAACAAGATGATGAAGAAGTAGAAGTTTATGCTTTCAGGTACGAAGAAAAGGATAATGATGATAATGATTTATCACTTCTTCCTATAGAATCTGATGAAGAGTGGGATATAGTTGAAGAAATGCTTCACACATTAGCAGAAGAACAAGATATAGAGTAATATAGTAATATGGAATATTACTTGAATGAATAAATAGATTTAGCTGATGTCAGCAAAAGGCATCAGCCTTTTCCTTATCTTACATAGGTACAGCTATTAAATAAATAATGATTACCCCTTCAAACATCGTGATTTTATTCTGGCTTATCTTTTCCTTTTTTAGTATAATAGACCAGATGATAGAGGGGGGGATGCTGTTTGTCGAAGAAAAAAAAAGACAAACATTGATAAAAACAGCCTAATCACTCGAATAGAAGAAATTAAAACAGTACGTAAAATAGTAGGTATTATTATTATAGCTTTGGTTGTAATACTTACTATTGGAAGTATATCAGGTTTTCTATATGTAAAATCTGCCTTAAAACCTGTAGACCCGGATAGTACAAAAAAGATCAAAGTTGAAATACCAATGGGATCATCAACTTCTGATATTGCTAAAATTTTAGAGGATAAAGGCATTATAAAAGATAGTCGTGTTTTCCGCTTTTATATAAAATTTAAAAATGAATCAGAATTTCAAGCTGGAAATTATACACTTACACAAGATTTATCAATCGATGAAGTTATAAAGTCTCTTAAAAGCGGTAAGGTTAAAAAAGAACCTATTTATACCGTAACAATACCAGAAGGTAAATCAATCGAACAAATGGCTAAGATTTTTTCCAGTAAATTAGGATTTAAAAAGAAAGCGTTTATAGATAAAATGAAAGATCAAGCTTATATAGAGAAGTTAATGGATCGTTATCCAAAACTTTTAACGGAAGACATTTTAAATCCTGATATTAGATTTCCTTTAGAAGGTTATTTATTTGCTGCAACTTATAACTTTTATGAAGAGGAACCGACAGTCGAAGCTGTTATTGACAAAATGCTTAAAAAATCGAATGAAGTAATAACGCCACATCTTAATGATATTAAAAAGCAAAATCTTACTGTTCATGAGGCAGTTACAATGGCGTCATTGATTGAAAATGAATCAGCAACAAAAAAACAACGAAAAAAAATAGCTGGAGTATTTTATAACCGTTTGGAGGATGAAATGAAACTGCAAACAGACCCGACGGTTCTCTATGCGTTAGGGAAGCATAAAGACAAGGTTTTATTAAAAGATTTAGAAGTTGATTCACCTTATAATACGTACCAGATAAAAAACCTTCCAATTGGACCAATATCAAATTTCTCAGAAAACTCATTTGAAGCGACAATACATCCGGAAGATACAGATTATAAGTATTTTTTGCATGATGAAAATGGAAACATTCATTATGCTAAAACACATAAAGAACATGTAAAATTAAAAGAAAAATATATTAAATAAGCATTTCAGGAAGTGTGATTCTCTTTTCACATTTCCCGTTTTTTTGAACATATTTAAAATATGAGTCAGTAGGAAATTAACGGAATATAGTATAAATGAGGCTAAGAGTGAGATGGATGAATATTTATTACACTATATAAGTAAAACTTTGCCCGCAAAAGCAGAGTGGGTAAAGGAAATTGAAAAAAAGGCAAAAGAAGATAACGTACCAATAATGGACGAAATCAGTATTGAATTTCTTATGCAATTAATAAGATTATCGAAACCAAATAAAATACTGGAAATAGGATCAGCGATCGGTTATTCAGCATTACGCATGCAAGAAGCATATCCAAAAACTAAAATAACTACGATTGAACGAGATGAGAATCGTGTGCAGCAGGCAATTAAAAATATTGAAAAAAGCCATCAGTCAGACAACATACATGTCATACATGGTGATGCATTAAATGAAATAAATAATTTGGCGGCGAGAAATGAACAATTTGATGTGATTTTCATTGATGCTGCTAAAGGACAATATAAACGTTTTTTTTGAGCTATCTAGTTCACTTATAAAGCCAACAGGACTCATTATAACAGACAATGTATTGTTTAAAGGTCTAGTAGCTAATCCAAATAGGGGATCATCAAGACTAGATAAAATTGCAAAAAAAATTCATGCTTATAACGAATGGCTTGTAAACCATCATAATTTCACAACTTCTATTGTTCCGATCGGAGATGGCGTTGCTATTAGTATTAAAAAATAGAGGGGGATCCGGCATCATGCAGAAAAAGCCAGTCGTTATTGGTGTTGCAGGTGGAAGTGGAAGTGGTAAGACATCTGTTACACGCTCTATATGCCGACGTTTTTCCGATAAGACAATTCTTGTAATTGAACAGGATTATTATTATAAAAATCAAAGTCATCTGCCGTTTGAGGAAAGATTAAACACGAATTATGATCACCCACTAGCATTTGATAATGATTTATTAATACAACATATTCATGCATTATTGAATCAAAAACCTGTAGAAAAACCCGTATACGACTATAAGACCCATACACGCTCCAATAAAGTCATTCCAGTGGAGCCAAAAGAAGTTATCATCTTAGAAGGAATACTTATATTAGAAGATCCACGTTTGGTTGATTTAATGGATATCAAAGTGTTTGTTGATACGGATGCAGATTTAAGGATTATAAGACGTCTGGAAAGGGATATAAAAGAACGTGGTAGAAATTTAGATTCCGTTATCGACCAATATATAAACAGTGTCAGACCGATGCATCTACAATTTGTAGAGCCAACTAAACGTTATGCTGATATCATTATTCCCGAAGGCGGACAAAATCAGGTTGCGATTGACATTATGGCAACCAAAATAGAAACAATCTTATTAAAAAATCGCACAAAATAGCAATTTGAAAAAAGGGATTGAAAATTTTAAAAAAATCTGCCATAGTAATGGTTAGCGAATTTGAATGATATATTATAGACAACAATACTTTTTCTCAGCAAACATTCATTGGTTGCTATATAGTCTATTGGAGAGAATTTTTACTTAAATGTTTTAAAATTGGTTTATTATACTATATAACTAAAGGAGTTGTTTTCGATGGCAATAGAAAAAAGTTATTATATGACACAAGAGGGGAAAGAAAAATTAGAGGAAGAGCTACATTACTTGAAAACTGAAAAACGACAAGAAGTTGTTGAACGCATAAAAATAGCTCGTGACTTTGGAGATCTATCGGAAAACTCTGAGTATGATGCAGCAAAAGATGAACAAGCTTTTGTGGAAACCCGTATCTCTCAAGTAGAAAAAATGATCCGTAACGCAGTAATCATAGAGAATGATAATGAGAATCCTGACATTGTCTCTTTAGGAAAATCGGTAACATTTACAGAATTACCAAACGGAGAAGAGGAAACATATACAATTGTAGGAAGTGCGGAAGCAGATCCTTTTTCAGGTAAGATATCAAATGATTCACCAATGGCAAAAAGCTTGCTTGGCCAAGGAAAAGGGGACGAAGTAACTGTTTCTACTCCTGGTGGAGAAATTCAAGTGAAAATTATAAGTGTTAATTAAGCTGAAAGTATACAGCAAAAGGGCAGAGAAAGTTTCTTCTGCCTTTTTTTATGTAACTTTAACATGTAGGTTAGGTATTTTATGAAAGAATTAAGCTTTAAATTTACAAATAAGCCCAGTTCATATAATATAGTAAACGGAGGTGGAGAAAATAGTGAATGCTGAAAGAAAAGATTCTCGTATCGATAAATTTGAGAAACGCAGAAAAACTACTAAATCAATTACATTATTGATCATAATAGGGGCTGCTCTTATTATTCTTTTACTGTTCATATGGATTTTTGGGGGAAGCGATAAAGAATCGGAAGTCCCTGATGAAGCATCTAATGAAATTCAACGTAATGATAATGAATCAAACGATTTAATAATTGAAGATGACACAGATGAGGACGTTAAAGAGGAAAAAGATACAAATAATAATGAAAAAGAAGCAATAAATGAAGATAAAGATAAAGAAAAAGATAGCGAAGAAAAGAATAAAGATAAAAAGGAAGAAGAGGAAGAAGATAAGGATGCAGAAAAAAACCATGAAGTAGAAACGGAACAGGTAGAGTCACCAGATGATAATGTATCGAAAGCCTATAAAGGTGACTGGAAACCTATTGAAACAGAGCAATCAGGCCAGCATACGACAAATTACGATGATGAAAGTCAGGACCGGAAAGAAATGGAAAAAGCGATTAAATCAGTAACAGGCTTGGATGATGATATGATTTTATGGTGGGTCGGAAATGACGGCGATCAACAAAAAGTGGTTGCTACAGTATCCCCTTCTGATAATTCCAAAACCTATCGCGTCTACCTATCTTGGATTGATAATAATGGCTGGAAGCCAACAAAGGTTGAGGAATTAAAAGTAAATGATAAAAGATAACAAAGCAACTGGAGGGAAAAATAGTGACCATTGGGATTATTGGTGCAATGGATGAAGAAATTGCACTCTTATTAGAAAATATGGAAAATCAAAAAGAGATTTCCGTAGCTAATTGTTTATTTGTTCAAGGTACAATGTTTAATAAGGATATTGTGTTATTAAAATCAGGTATTGGCAAAGTAAATGCTGCTATGTCTACAACAATTATGCATGAGCGTTTCACGCCTTCGCATGTTATCAACACTGGATCAGCTGGAGGTTTTGCAGAACAGCTAGAAGTCGGCGATGTTGTCATTTCTAGTCAAGTAGTTCATCATGATGTTGATGCTACTGCATTTAATTATAAATATGGACAAGTACCTGGTATGCCGGAAACGTACACGGCAGATGCAACATTAATTACGAAAGCCAAAAACGCCGTAGAAGAAATGGGAATTAATTTTTCCGAGGGCATGATTGCCACAGGAGATTCGTTTATGGAAGATCCTGCACGCGTAGCTTTGATAAATAGTAAATTTCCCACAATGATTGCTGCTGAAATGGAAGCTGCAGCAATAGCACAAGTTTGTTACCAATTTGACAAACCATTTGTTGTTATACGTGCGCTATCCGATATTGCAGGTAAACAATCTTCTATCACATTTGATGAATTTTTGGACGAAGCAGCTGCAAATGCGGCAAAAATCATCATATCTATGATCAAATATTTGTGATATAAATTTCCGTGCGTTGCTTTATTCAAAGTATATGATTCAAAGAGAATTTAGCTAATGAGAAAATTAAAATGTTCATTAAAAAAATGAGCGGGGAATATATCATACAACCCACGCTCATTTTTATGTTCTATTCTTTATGCTCATCTCGATAATAGGCACGAAATACCTTCATTAAAGCTCTCTTTTCAATACGTGATACATAACTTCTAGATATATTTAATTTTTTAGATATCTCACGTTGCGTCATTTCTTTAGAATCATTCAAACCATAACGATAAATAATAACTTCTCTTTCCCGATCATCAAGAATTGAAAAATAATCACTCATTTTTTCTATTTCAATATTTAATTGAATATATTCGATAATGTCTTCATTCTCTGCCTCTAAAATATCAATTAAGCTAATTTCATTTCCTTCTTTATCTTGCCCAATCGGATCATGTAAGGAAACATCTTTTTTTACTTTCTTTAACGCGCGTAAATGCATTAAAATTTCATTCTCAATACACCGGGCAGCATAAGTAGCAAGTTTTGTTCCTTTACCAGCTTTAAAACTTTCTACTCCTTTAATTAAACCAATTGTTCCGATGGAAATCAAATCCTCTACATCTTCTCCTGTGTTTTCGAACTTTTTTACAATATGCGCTACTAATCGTAAATTATGTTCAATTAGCTTATTCCGTGCGTCTGCATCACCACCCTGCATTTGACTAATGTATTTTGCTTCATCCTCTTTAGAAAGTGGTTGTGGAAATGCGTGGTTTTTCACGTAGGACACAAAAAAAAGTGCCTCTTTTATTAATAAACCAAGAACAGTTAAAATTCCGGACAAACACATACACCTCCTCAAATGCTGGTTAGGCTTTTGCCTATACAACATTTCTATGAGTATATAGTGTAAATTGTGTCTGTCCCTAACTTTTTAATGAAAAAAGTGACTTCTTTAAAAGTCACTTTATTTACTTCTTAGTGCGCCCAGCATGGGCT
>NZ_JFBD01000060.1 GCF_000709085.1 Virgibacillus alimentarius
ATATACTGCCTATCCGGTTGATTTCCATTCTCTCCGGACGATATGCTGCTCCCTCCGGTTGATTCCTCTCCCCCTCCGGACGATATGCTCCCCCTCCGGTTGATTCCTCTCCCCCTCCGGACGATATGCTGTCTTCCCGGTTGATTCCTCTCCCTCTCCGGTTGATATGCTGTCCCTCCGGTTGATTCCTCTCCCTCTCCGGTCGATATCTCCTCTCTCCGGTTGATACTCCACCCCCTCCGGTTGATTCCCCACTCTCTCCGGGTGATACTCCGCCGCCCAGACTGCTCCATGCAATTTCCTAGCATGTTTCCTTCAAATTGGACATACGTATTATTGGACAGAAGTAATTCTCAACGAAGGGGGAAGGAAAATGCAATTTTATTATGGGAGTCAAATGCCACTGAGGATTTTAGATGAAACGGAATTTTGGAAGGAGCAGGAAGCGGAGCATACCATTGTCATGAGGGAGCTGATGACAGATCTAGAAAAACATTATATAGATGGGCTAAATCGCTGGGAGGAAGTGCTTGAATCGACACATCAGCAGGTGCGGCGTTTTATTACATCCCTTAAGCGCAGTAACTATCACATTTCTCCTCCTCTCTATCAGCAGGTGATGGAACTCGTTACATTTTGTTTGCAGGAAAGTGTCGCGTTTACCCAGTTTTGCAGACAGATTAAAACGGAGAGCCAAGCAGCAAAAGGAAATCATACGGCCAAAGTAGTGATTGATCACATTATTGATGAATCGGAATATTTCATGGGAATCGCACAGACGATTTTATATGAAAAGCTTTAAACTGATATTGGTGAGGCGTTACTTCTGTAGTGACGCTGTTATTTTTTTAAAAAAGGTGAAAAGGACTGCCTTATGCTTTAACTTCCACTATTGCATTCCTTTTGTAATGAGCTGACTGTTTTTAAAATAAGGACCGAGGAAACGGCACGCCAGATCAGACACCCCGCACTCCCCCTATGAGACATACGCAAAAAAGCCGCCTCTGATGAGACAGCCTCAAACACTACATCGTCTTCACAACGTTGCTATCTGGCTTTAGTGCCGTGAAAAACAGCACAATTGCTGTGATGATATGCATAATCATGCCAAGGATCGGAACCCATCCGACACAAGATGTAATAATACCTAAAATACTTCCGCCATTAGCTCCCCCGTCCTTTGAAGTAAGCAGGAGTGTGATAATATGCAGGATTAACATGACAAATAGTGGTATCCAGCCTTGACTAATAATAAACAGTCCGCCGAAAAATGGAATGCCTAAAAATGCCTCGGCACCCCCAGTGACCCATTTCATCACTTTTGAAGGTGACATCGGAACCCTCCTCCCTTTGACGTTCGTGCGTATTTATTTAAAGTGTTAGTTAAACATGATGATTCCATTCAAATTTACGCGCTAATTAAGCACCTTGATATAGCAAAGACTACCCACTTGGGTAGTCTTTCTTTTATTCTACTGTTTTCTTTTTCTTTCGTCTAGTCATTTTTTTGGTTAAATCATCAAACAACGTATAGACGACTGGAATAAGCAGTAATGTAAAGATACTGGATATTGTCAGTCCGAATATGATCGTAATCGCGAGTGGCTGCTGCATTTCAGCACCTTCACCTAGTGCCAAACCAAGCGGCACCATTGCTAATACGGTTGTTAATGTTGTCATTAATATCGGACGTAACCTGTTTGGTCCTGCTTTTAGGATTGCCTCGTACGTATTCATTCCCCGTCTCTTTAGAATATTAATATAATCGACGAGTACGATCGAGTTATTAACGACGATCCCCGCGAGCATAATAATTCCGATGAAGGCTGGTATGCTCAGCGGTAAGTCGGTAACGAACAAGCCAACCATGACACCGACTACCGTTGCAGGCATTGAGAACATAATGATGAATGGGAATAAGAAGTTCTCAAATTGAATGGCCATCACAGCATATACGAGGAAAATCGAGAACACCAACGCTAAGGCTAAGTCCGTGAATGATTCTGTCATATCCTCTGCTTGCCCGCCTATTTGATAGCTGTATCCTTCTGGAAAATTCATTTGATCCAGTTCGGCCTCGACATCCCCTACAACACTCATCAAATCACGGTCGACGATATCGCTCGTCACGTTCATCTGCGGCTGCTGATTTTCCCGCAGTAATGTAACAGGACCTTGGATCTCTTTTAAATTCGCAATTTCTCTTAAAGGGATGCTTGCTCCAGATTGCGATTGAATGTTCATCCCTTCTAAATCATTGATACTGCTTCGTTCACCTTCCGGATAAAGAAGTGTTACATCCATCTCTTCCCCTTCTTCGCGATACTGTGTTGCCAACTGACCGGTGAATTGAAGCTGAATTTGATTTGTAATTTGTTCTTCCGTTAAACCATATTCTGCTGCTTTGTCCTCATCAATTTCAATAGTCATTTGCGGAACACCTTCAGATGCCGCTGACTCAGGATTATAAACACCTTTTACTTTGGAAATGTTTGTGACAATTTGATCGGCAAGTTCGGTTAATACCTTATGATCCGTTCCTTTCAGCTGAATTTGGATGGGATCGCCCATTTCCATCCCGCTATCCATGGAACTAACCGTGATTTCAGCCCCTGGAATGGTCTGAAGGTCTTTATCCATCTCCTGCACAATTTCTTTTGTTGTTTTTTCTCTGTCTGAGGATGGGATAAGCTGCATCGTAAATGTTGCCTGATTCACGCTCGATCCCATTCCAAGATCATCCGTACCTACACTGGCAAAACTCATTTCAGTTGTTTCATCATATTTAGTTAATTTCTTATTTACCTTTTCGGTAATAGCTTCTGTATGTTCTAATGAGCTACCTGGTGCTGTTTCAACCCTGATTTCAATTTGCCCCTGGTCTGAAGCAGGAATAAATTCTGCACCGATAAATGGCGTTAATGCCAAGCTGGCGACAATTGCTATCAGTGTTCCACCTACCGTTGTTTTGCGGTGTTTCAGCACCCATTTTAAGACACGCTGATAGCCATTATTAACACGCCCAAGAAAACGGTCAAACCAATATCTTCTTCCCTGGTCTTTATCGATGACTTTCCAAAGCAGCTTCGATGAAAGCATCGGCACTAATGTTACCGCAACAACCAAGGATGTAATCAGTGAAAAGGAAACAGCCAGTGCAAGTGGTGTAAATAAATCCGACGCTATACCTTCCACGTAGATAATTGGTAAAAACACAACTAATGTTGTTGTCGTTGACGCAATAACAGCTGGTGCCAGTTCCGAAGCACCTTTTGTAGCTGATTCAAATAAGCTGTAGCCGCGTTGCCTGTAGGAATAGACATTTTCTAAAATAACAATCGAGCTGTCGACCATCATCCCTAGCCCCAAGGCCAATCCACCGAGCGTTAAGACGTTCAGTGTCTCGCCTGTAAAGTACATTAATGCAAAGGTAGCGATAATTGCAATTGGAATCGATAATCCAATAACAACCGTTGCACGTATACTCTTTAAGAATAGAAGCAATACAAAGACGGAAATAATGCCACCGATTAAAATGTTCTTCACAACGGAATCAATTGACATTTGAATGAATTCCGATGTATCGATGACGACATCTAAACTTACATCATCTGGCAGTTCTTTATTTAAATCTTCCATGCCGCTTCGGATATTCTTTGCAACGTCAACCGTATTGCCGTCTGTTTTTTTCATAATGGACAAGACCATTGATGATTTTCCATTCACAAGTACTTCGGATGAATTTTCTTTAAAAGTATCTTTTACTTCGGCAACATCTTCCACATGAATGGTTGACTCGGATTCTGTCTGAATAATCGTACGCTCAATATCTTCTAATGATTCAAATTCACCTGTCACTCTTAATTGAAGGTCCTGATTTCCTTTGTCAATTTGTCCGACGGATACAGATTTATTCGAACTGTTCAATGATTCGACGAGTGCTTGTGGGGAGACACCATACTGCTGTAGTTTTGCTTGGTCGAGAATTAATTGAATTTCTCGTTCTTTTGCTCCTTCAACTGTAACGGAAGCTACTCCTCCTTGCCGTTCAAAATAAGGAACAATTTGCTCATCCGCAATTTTTGTTAATGCTTCAGGCTCTTTTCCTGTCAGACCAATCCACATGACTGGCATTTGCTCCGGGCTAAATCGCATAATATTTGGATCCCCAGCCCGTTCTGGTAAAGCGCCTTTTATTTGATCTACTTTTTCTCTGACATCCAGTAGTGCTTGATCAAGATCAGTTCCATTTTTAAACATCATCAATACCAAGGACGCGCCTGATTGTGACTGTGATTGAACAGTCTCAATGCCTTCAACTGAACTGACCGAGGATTCAATTGGCCGGCTGATTAAGTTTTCAACTTCTTCCGGTGCTGCATCTTCATAGTTTGTAGCGACAACAGCAACTGGCAGATCAATCTTTGGGAAAAGATCAATAACCAGACTGCGGACAGATACAACGCCAAGTGCAATGACGGCAAGAACGATCATGATCACACCAACTGGTCGTTTAACTGATGTATTTACTAACTTCACCGCTTATTCCCCGCTTTCTTTCACAACGTTTACCTGATCGCCATCTGAAAGTGTTAGCTGGCCAGTTGTCACAACTTGATCGCCATCTTCTACTTTCCCTTCAATTGCTGTTTTATCTGATTGCGTTTCTTTTATGTTAACTTCCATTTTAACTGCTTTATCTTTTTTTATGACATAAATAAATGTTTCATCACTTGTTTCGACAATCGCTTCTGTCGGCAGAATGATTGCATCTTTGACACGTTTTTCTGGAATATGCACCTCAGCCACCGATCCAGGTAAAATGTCTAGATCTTCCTCTTCTAGTTCTGCTGCGACCGTATACATTCCCGTTTCATCCGGCATCGAATCAATAGATAGCACTTCTGCTTTGTATTTCTCACCATCAATCTCTGTGTTAAGCTTATCTTCTTTTTCTAGCAATTTTTGCATATCCGCAGTAACAGAAAAATTAATTTTCATCGTATCTGTATCAATGATGACAGCTAACGGCTCTTCATTTGAAACAATTTCCCCTTCACTAGCGTTTAAATTAGCCACTTTGCCCGATTCTTGTGCCTTGATTGTTTGACTTCCAGCAGGTGACTGAATCGTAGCGATTTTTTCATCTTTATCCACGTTATCCCCATTCTTTGCTTCTAAAGAATCTAGTTCACCAGGATTCTCGACCATGATCGGGGTCGAACTTCCAGGTTGGATACGCCCGTATACGGATTCTTCCATCGTAAGATCGCCTTTTTCCGCTTCAATCGTTTCAACCGATGTAACCCTATCCTCCTCTTTCGTCTTCGCTTCTTCCTCATTACATGCCGCTAAACTACTTACCAATAAAATGGCGACCATCCCCAGCAGTATTTTTTTCATTTGTTGCTCTCCTCTCAAATCAATTTTTTCATCGAATTAATCCAATAATTCTACGTTTAATCGTCTTGCTATCTCCTGACATTCATCTTTTAATCCATCTATCCGCACGAAATGGGCAAGCAGACCTTGGATTATGATTGTCTGTGGCTCTTCTTTACGCATTTCTTTTCGCAGTTCATCCCGCACTTCGTAAAGTTTTTCTACTTCCTCTCCTTGATGATATAAGTGATCTATCTTCGCTTCTAGATGAAATAAAACATCCTCTAACTCACTTTCAAGCAGAGACACCTCATATTTATATGGCAGCATTTCCTCTGTTATGAGTGCATCCTCTTTTCCTCTCATCATCCCGTAGACAATATCGTCCAGACGCTTCATCAAGAAACTCCCGATTCGCTCGGCACTTATGTCTATATGATCAATAACAATACATTTAAAATAACTGTGCATCAAACCTTCTAACTGAATAATGCTATCGACTAAGTAAGGTTTCATGTGCTCTCCGTAAATCGCATAAATACTTTGCTTCAGCCAATGAAAACTTCTTATATTTGTCTGTTTGATAAGATCGTCGGCACTTTTTCCCATCGAAATGTCTTCACGTAAATGCATGATGATAAAACCTTTATATTTAAATATGTATTCGGTTAATACCGTCATTTGTTTCGCTAATCTTTGTCTAGGAGGGATGTTTTCCAACCCTACCGCTTCCATTCGTTCAAATATTTGCTTCTGGAAATGCTCGATGGCAGATGCAATAAATGTTTCCTTTGAATGAAAGTAAAGGTAAAATCCTCCCTTCGATATACCTGCATCCGTTGCAATTTCCTGGATAGACGTTTGATGGTAGCCTTTCGTAGCGAATAATTTCACGCCCGATTCAATTAACTTTCGCTTTTTTTCATTCATTTTACCACCTGTTTTTAGCGTTCGTGACTGACCGGTCAGTCACTCCCCTCTATAAAATTAATAATCACTTACTTTTATCCTTCTATATCATACACGGATAGAACCCTATGTTGCAAGCAATATACTGTGATATTTCTGTGAATAAAAAGTCGTACGCCTGAGGTGACTGTATGAAAAAATTAATGATGACCGAATATCCAAGCTAGGCCAACCATAGGCATCAATTTGTGAATGCTTACCGAAATTAAAAACAGAAAAACCGTTTCCCAGTGGAACAGGAAACGGTAAACATTAACGGTATGTTTTATTAGTTTTCATTTACTCGACAAGATTGTCATCTTTATTGTCCTTATTGTCCGTGTCTTCATTCTCTAAATTATTCTCGCTGTCGGAATCTCTTTCCATCATGTTATCGTCTCTTTCCTGATCCATGTCATCATCTTGATCCGTACCTTGATCATTATCGTTCAAATTCGTATTATCGTCTTCTTGATCAAGTGGTGTCTCTTGATCCTCTTCCACCGGACCATTTTCATCATCTACTGGATCATTTTCATCACCCGCTGTACCACAGGCTGTCATTAAGGTTAAAGCAAACAGCGGAGTTCCCAGTCTTAATAACCACTTTTTACTCACGTTTATCCCTCCCTTCTTATGTATTCTCGCCCTTAGGTTTACCCATTTAAAAAAGGAAATACATGCAAATTTTCATTTCCGCATGAAATCGTTTCGTGTGATGCAGATGGGAGGAACTAGAAATACATACCAAAAAAGGGAATCGAAGTCTAATCTTATTCCCGTACAGGCCCTTCCCAGTTATGTTAAAATTATTTTAACAATCTACTTAGAAAAGGTGATGGAAAATGGATCATCCAATTAAGCTAACAGCATTATCATCCAAAGGAGGATGCGGCTGTAAAATAGGGCCTCAAGACCTCAAGGAAGTATTACATACATTGCCGCCTGCTGCCCTAAACCCAGATTTACTTGTTGGACTTGATACGAGTGATGACGCTGGCGTGTACCGATTAAATGCGAATACCGCTCTCGTTCAGACGGTAGACTTTTTCACGCCGATCGTTAATCATCCGTACGATTTCGGGCAAGTAGCAGCAGCAAATGCCATAAGTGATGTCTACGCAATGGGCGGAAAGCCAATTACTGCGCTGAATATCGTTGCTTTCCCCATCTCCACGCTTGATAAACAAATCCTTGCTGACATCCTTCGTGGTGCTGGCGATAAATTGAAAGAAGCGAATGTAACGCTTGTCGGCGGTCATTCGATTGACGATCAAGAGCCAAAATTCGGACTTGCCGTCACAGGTGTTGTTCACCCGGATAAAGTAAAAACAAATGCAGGTGCCAAGCCTGGAGATAAATTGATATTGACAAAGCCAATCGGGGTCGGGATTTTAACTTCCTCGCTTAAAAAAGATTTGCTTGCTGAGGACGAAATCAAACGTGTTACAAATGTGATGACAACCTTAAACAAAACAGCCTCTGAAACCATGGAGAACTATAATGTCCATGCTTCCACAGATGTAACTGGTTTCGGCCTGCTTGGTCATGCATCTGAAATGGCTGCTGGCAGTGATGTTGGATTAATCATTTATCACAAACAAGTACCAATCTTGCCGCGTGTCAAGGAACTGGCAACATCCGGAGCTGTACCTGGCGGATCAAAAAATAACTTTGCTCATTTAAAAGACATCGTTACCTATCCAGCGAACATGGATCAAGTCGATAAATGGATTTTATGTGATGCAGTTACATCTGGTGGTCTCCTTATCGCTGTTCATGAAGATGATGCAGAACCAATGCTTTCGGACTTACAAGATAAAGGGGTGGAGGCAAGGATGATCGGAGAAATTACAGCTGAATATCAAGGTAAAATTATCGTTGAATAGTTGAAGAGGTGTTTGAAAATGTTCGAAAATATTGCGCTACAAGATTTATTCGATCTTCAGGCAAAAGAAAAACATACACTGATTGATGTACGCTCACCAAAAGAATTCCAAGAGACAACTATCCCTGGTAGCATAAACATTCCTATCTTCACAAATGAAGAAAGGGCTGAGGTTGGAACGCTCTATAAAAAGGTCAGCAAAGAGGCTGCAAAAAAACGGGGGCTGGAAATATTCTCCAAAAAACTGCCTGATTTTATCGATTCATTTAAACAAATTGATACATCGATGACCGTTTTCTGCTGGCGCGGAGGCATGCGAAGTAAAACCGCTGCAACGGTGCTTGATCTCATGGGAATACACGTCAATCGTTTAGAAGGCGGAATACGTTCCTACCGAAAATGGGTCATCCACGTATTAGGCAAGCAAGATTTCCGTCCCGAACTTTTCGTCCTTAATGGATATACAGGAACCGGAAAAACAGCTTTATTAAAAAAGCTAAAACAAAATGGATATCCAGTCATGGACCTTGAAGGGATGGCCGGACATCGTGGATCTATTTTTGGCCATATTGGACGCGAGCCTAGTAATCAGAAAAACTTTGACTCAGCACTGGTCCAGACTATTCTCCGCTATCAGGATGAACCTTTTGTGTTAACGGAGGGGGAAAGTAAACGGATTGGAAAAGTACTTCTCCCTGACTTTCTTTATCAGAAAAAAGAAGCTGGATTCCAGATTTTTATTAACCTTCCATTGAATGAAAGAATTAAAATTATTTTAGATGATTACCAGCCCTGGAGTGATCCCGAAACATTCCTTGAGGCTTTTCGTATTATTAAAAAACATATTCACACACCTGTGGCCAAACAAATCGATAAAGATTTACAAAACGAAAACTACCCCAATGCCATTGGATTGTTATTAAAATATTATTATGATCCGAGATATGAACATGCTATTGGAAATTATCCGGATGACAAAAAATGGCTGATCGATGTCAACCATATCGATGAAGCATATGAAAAGATACTCCAGCGCGTAAAATATCCTGTATCCACTTCCTAAATTGAAAAAAGAAATGTGCCTAAACGTAGGAGGCTTGGATGAAATCCAGGCCTCCTACGTTTATTCCTAATACATCTCACTTGAGATTGATTTTCGATTGTAAGTGTTCTGCCCTCGCTTGGTCAGTTATCGGCTTTATAAAGGATGGAAACGGTGCGGCTTAGCTCAAAAGGCTGTATTCCTTTTTGATAACTACTGAATTGCAAACATTATTTCAGCTTCACACGCTTTTTCGCCATCAACCGTAGCAATTCCTTTTCCTTTTCCGATGCTTCCTTTAACTCTTGTAATTTCAACTTCTAGCTGTAGCTGGTCACCGGGTTTGACTTGGCGTTTAAAACGACATTTATCCACGCCGGCTAAAAATCCAATCTTTCCTTGATTTTGCTCCATATGTAACACAGCAATAGCACCTGTTTGCGCAAGCGCTTCAAGAATTAATACCCCAGGCATTACGGGATACTCGGGAAAATGGCCCTGGAAAAACGGCTCATTTGCTGTAACGTTTTTTAAACCGACGACACGTTTCCCTTCCTCCATCTCTGTTACCTTATCAACTAATAAAAATGGATAGCGATGGGGAATCGTAGCTTTTATTTCTTGACTGTCCATAAATTTTCTCTCCTTTTCCTAGATGGATATAAACATGCTCCTCCCATTATAGCAAATGGAAGTTTCATTTTAAGCAAAATAAGGTAATCGAACTTTAGACCGCTTTTTCACCATGTATGCAACGTAAAAAGCGAGGAAATAATAGAATACACGAATGCTAAGGATCTTTACTTATGAAAAGGAGGATCAGCATGCTCTGGACGATCTTTATCATCCTATTAATTTTGTGGGTGTTCGGTTTCCTCTTTAAAATTGCTGGAGGTCTTATTCATCTTTTACTAGTCATTGCACTGATCATTTTCATTATCCGTTTTACCCACGAAAGAGATCCATAAACTTCTCTATGATGGATTTTAAAAAAGACGCTCCCATAAAAGGAATCGCCTTTTTTACTTTGCTTTTTTTACAATATCAACGATATGCTGCCATGTTTCCTTTTTTAAGATATCAAGCGGAGCACCATCACCAATAACTCCATAGCCAATCATTAGGCCTGCAGCAAGGGCTATTGCACATAGAACGAGAACAATAATAATCCGCAGCCAAATCGGCAGTATTCGGCGCTTCAGCAGCCTTGCTTGCTTTCTTTCTTGCTTTCTTTCTTGCTTACGCTTCTGCTTTTGCTGCTTGCGCGTCACTACCTCTGCATTTTCTTCTGTGCTAGTCTGCTGGTTATTGTTTACAGCCTCTTCACGCTGCATTTTTGGTTCTTCATGTTCTTCTTTTGACCGCTCTTTTGTGGCAGTTTGTTCAGATTGGTTAGACATGGTTTGTTTCTCCTTAATTCCCAAAGAATTCTCTCTATCTTAACTGGTTAATTAATCCTGACATTTGATCACTCATGGAAATTGTTCTTGCATTCAATTGATAAGAACGTTGCGCCATAAGCAAATCGGACATTTGCTTTGACATATCAACATTGGAATTTTCTAATGCATTGCTTTTTAAAACAGACACATTTGCCTCTTGAGGCGATATGATTTCATCGATGTTATCCTGATTTTGCCCAGCTGCCAGACGAAAGGTATTGCCTCCAGCAGCTTCCAGCAATTGAGGGCGAGCTGCTTCTACAACAGCGATGCGTCCGACTTGTTCTGTTTGATTTCCCCGTTTTAGAATAATGTCCCCAGTTGACTGAATCGTTATCGCATCAAATTCCTTATCAAATACAATTGGTCCATTTTCCCCAAGTACCGGATCTCCTGTTTTCGTTGTCAGCATAACATCCTGATTATGATTAACAGGATTCAAATAAAAAGCGCCATCACGGGTAAATCTTGTTTCAGATGTCCCATTTTCATTCACTTGAATGGGAAACAAATGATTCGCTTTCAGTAGAGCAGTATCTAGGACTCGATCCGTTTCCGTAATAGACCCAGGCGTATTATTATTATTGATCGCGCCAAGTTTTGCGCCTGAACCTATTCGCAGGCCTTCTTGTGTCAGACGTCCTTCACGATTGGCCGGGGCAGTCATATGATCGATTTGCTGAAACAGCAAAGAGGAAAAATTTGCATCACGGCTTTTATAGCCGGTCGTTTCACTATTCGCCAAATTATTTCCGATGATATCGATTTTTTTCTGTAGCTGATTCATTGTCACTGCTGCTCGAAACATTCCTATCAAAATCCCCCTTAGCCTAAGCGCCCAATTTCACTTACTGCTTTTCCCATATTTTCATCGTATGCTTTTAATACACGTTGATTTGTTTCAAACATTCGGTAGGATTCCATCATTTGGGTCATTGCTTGTAGCTCATCCACATTCGAACGTTCAAGTACTCCCTGCCGCACACGAAATCTAGCCTCAGCAGGAACTTCCCCAGCATCTCCACGAAATAGATTATTTCCTTCTTTAGTAAGCTCATTTACGTCCGGCACGTAGGCAATTCCAAGCCTTTGTCCATCAGCCTCAAGCTCTCCATCCGCTGCAACAGTAAAATCCGACCCATTCGTTTGAATGCGATTCAGAGATTCGTCTAATACATCATACCCTTCGTTCGTAACAAGGAAACCTTGTGCATCAACAGTAAAATTCCCATTTCTTGTATAACGCTGTTCTCCCGCCTCATTTTGTACAGTGAAAAAAAGACTGCCCGTTTCGTCCGGTACATCACTTTGAATAATTGCCAGATCTGTTGCTGCTTGTGTCTCCTTCAAATCACCTTGATGATGATTTGGAACCATTTCCTGTACATAAACACCGGTATGTAAAGAACCGATTGGCTTTTGCTGACGCAGCTTCGCACTATTTTTTGCCAGGATATTTTTACTTCCCATTTGCTGCATGAATAGCTCAGGAAAAGCACGTGATGAGGATTGATCCGCCTTAAAACCAGGTGTATTTGCATTGGCAATATTATTCGATAATGCCTCCTGATGCCGTTGCTGCGTGATCATTCCACTTGCAGCTGTATAAAAACCTCTTAACATCCATTTATCCCCCTTCATAGGTAAAGGCTACGATCCCCTATTCCAAGGGTTTTCGCCCGCCTATAAGGTTACATAATTCTTTTTCGTTCAATTTTATCAATGTTTTCTAACATAATACCAGTTCCTGTAGCAACACAATTCATTGGCTCTTCCGCTATAAATACTGGGACTTTTAATTCTTCATTCAATAATTGATCGATTCCGTGAATCAATGCGCCACCGCCTGTGAGAATAACACCTCGGTCAATAATGTCCGCAGATAATTCTGGTGGTGTTTTTTCCAGCACCGATCTTGCAGCCTGTGTAATTAAGGATGCTGATTCATGCAACGCTTCTTCAATTTCAGCAGAATACACAGTAATCGTACGCGGCAATCCGCTTACCATATCACGCCCGCGAATTTCAAGACTTTCATCCCGCGCTCCCTTGAATACCGTCGCTACATTCTTTTTAATTTCTTCAGCAGTTCGCTCACCGATTAATAATTTATATTGCTTCTTAATGTACTGCATGATCTCGATATCAAATTTATCCCCGGCCATTTTGATGGATTCCGCTGTCACGATATCCCCCATCGACAATACCGCTACATCTGTTGTTCCTCCACCAATATCAATGACCATATTCCCGCTCGGCTGGAAAATTTCCATGCCAGCTCCAATTGCAGCCACTTTCGGCTCTTCTTCCAAATACACTTTTTTCCCGCCTGATTTCTCAGCCGCTTCCTTAATCGCCTTTTGCTCCACCATTGTAATATTTGTTGGGCAACAAATCAGCATTCTTGGCTTTGAAAGAAATCCGCGAACATTGATTTTATTTATAAAATGCTTTAACATTGCTTCTGTTATATCAAAGTCAGCAATCACTCCATCCTTAAGGGGACGGATCGCTTCAATATTTCCTGGTGTACGCCCAACCATGCGCCATGCCGACTCGCCCACTTCAAGCACTTTTCCAGTAACGCGATCCATGGCGACAACAGCTGGCTCATTTAAAACAATTCCTTTGCCTTTAACATGAATTAAAACGTTGGCAGTCCCAAGGTCAATTCCAATATCTCTCGAAAACATCGTTCAAGGTCCTCCTTGCTCCAATTGCTATCTCGCATCTATAAAAGAACAAAATGCTACTAACATAATATTTTACCACAAAAATCTACAATTAACTGTAAAAAAGGTAAAATCTAAATGTAATTTTTAAGGAAAACAATCCAAACAGACCAGCACGATAAAACATGTGTTATTCTAGTCAGATTCAAAGGGTTATGATCCGCCGGTTGATTCACGCGCGAGTCCGGGCGATATTTCAATTCCTAAGTTCATACGATACTTAACTGCAGTCATTTTCTAAATATTTTGTCGCAACATCGTTAGAAATAAGGTATAATATTCCTTAAAAATAAAGGTGTGATTATTTTGATTGTAAAACAAAGGAAAAAGCCGCACATTATTTTGGCATATGAAGCTCTATTTAGGAGACTAAAAGAGAGATACAGGCAAAATGAAGTGATAAACGAATCCTACCAGAAGTTTAATGCGGGATACCGCGGCGAAAAAAATGTGGACTACCAAATCTCCCTCTACCCTCACGAAAATTTTTTTATCTTTCATGATCTACGTTTAGGAATCCATTCTCACTACTTCCAGCTGGATACATTAATTCTCACAAGAAATTTTATTTGTATTTTAGAAATTAAAAATCTAAAAGGTAAACTAAATTATGATACTGAGCAGCAACAATTAACACAGGAAACTGATGGTAAAATCATTAGATATAAAGATCCCATTCAACAGGTTGAACTACAAAAGAGGAATTTGGAATTCTGGTTACATCGAAACCGTTATTTTAATCTTCCTATTGAAACGCTTGTTATCATGAGTAACCCTTCTACCATCATAACGAACATTCATAAAGATCCTACATTTTTTAATAAATGGATACACGCGGAAAGCATACATTTTTTCTTAGATAATTTAGAGTCTAAGTATACAAATGTAGTTTTGAATAAAGATCAGCTAAAAAAGTTAAACCATCTGCTTTTAAAAGGAAACACGCCACTCACTCCTAATTTATTTGAAAAATATAATATTTCCAACCGACATCTCATTGATGGCATCCCATGTCCGCAGTGCAATTATTATCCAATGGTGCGCCAGTATAAAAAATGGTCGTGTCCGAAATGTGCCAATCAGGATTCTAAGGCTCATGAACGAGCCATTTTAGATTATTTCCTTCTGTATAAGGATACTATCACAAATAAAGAGTGCCGAAACTTACTTCAATTGGCATCCCCCCGAAGCGCATATAACATTTTAAAATCAATGGAGCTCAAACAAACCGGCAAGAACAAGGCAAGAAAATACCACGCTCCGATTGACTTTCCAATGGATTCCGTTTTTCCCTTGAAATACAAATCTATACTTGATTACTAGATGAAAACAAAAAGTCATAAAATATGCCATGGGCCAGTTCCCTTTCGCTACACAGAATATGTTTGCTCATTTGACGTTTTCTACTTGATGTTCGCACTTTCTGTTGATTCGGACGCCACTCCAGTCGATTCGCGTGATCCTCCGGTTGATTCACTCGTTCTTCCAGTTGATATTTCCTCAATCCGGTTGATTCCGCGTTCCTCCGGTTGATATCTCCTCTGTCCGGTCGATTCACTCGACACTCCGGTTGATATTTCCCCTGTCCGGTTGATTCCGCGACACTCCGGTTGATATCTCCTCTGTCCGGTTGATTCACTCGACACTCCGGTTGATATCTCCTCTGTCCGGTTGATTCACTCGACACTCCGGTTGATATCTCCTCAATCCGGTCGATTCCGCGTTCCTCCAGTCGATATATTCTCAAATCCAGTCGATTCGCACGACACGCCAGTCGATATATTCTCAAATCCGGTTGGTCTGCATGCGCTTTTTTCTCCTCACTAGCTGCGACAAGCAATCCTCAGGCTGCGTATGATTGCAAACTTAAAACCCAACCAAATGAGTCGTTGGGTTCTTAAGTTTGTACAACAAGCTATTCACTTTGTGTTCTTGTACACCTCCTCCTCCCTATTATTTAGCCAACTGGATTTGTAGGTTTTTCATCGGGGAAGTCTACTCGATATTTTTTTCTTGTGGCTTCTCCTCCCCGAAGATGTCGAATGGATTTGTGGTAATTCAGTACTTCTTTTACTTGATTCGCTAATTTTGGGTTTATTTCGGGCAATCGTTCTGTTAAATCTTTGTGGACTGTACTTTTGGAGACCCCAAATTCTTTCGCAATCACTCGGACTGTTTTTTTCGTCTCCACGACATAATTTCCTATCCTGATTGTCCTTTCTTTGATGTAATCATGCACACCGTTCGCCTCCCTATGTTGGATATTTCCGAGGTGTGGGTTCTGAGACAAGGTGTAAAATCAATCGTGGCCTGCTTGACTACTAGAAATTTTCAATGTGCCATTTTGTAAACGACCCGTTTAGTAATAATCCTATGTTCCCTTAAAAATAAAGAATATTTCGATATTTTTATATGTATTGGTTGTCACTTAAATACTTCCTTTAAATGCCACACAAGCTCTCACCTCAGACTTTATTGATTGGCTTGGTTTATAACATTTTATTACAGAACAGTGTCGTTTATGCTTAAAATTACATCTTTAAAAAAAGAGGACAAGAAGTATTTAACCTACTCCTTGTCTACTGTTAACCGACTCCTACATCTTTTAACGCCCGTAAAGGTAGCCGGCTGAAGAAATAATTACTTTCCTTCTCGATAAAATAATTATAAGATTTATAAAGCATATGTTTATCTTCCGTCGCCACCCCCATATAATAAAGCGTAAATGGATTATCCATGGATAAATTCCTTAATAACTCGACAGCCTTTGAATAATTTCCCTTTGCAATTTCAATATGTGCCTGTTCACTTTTTTCGACAGAGGATATGCCATAGGTCTTTTTGAAATGTGCACATAAAAAAGGAATGTTTTGCTGTTCAATAATATGAATAAGGTTGTGCAATTTATTTTTCTTTGCTATTTTCAGAGCTTTTGTCAGGTGAAACTTCCCTTGCGTAAAATGATCAAAAATATAGGATAAGCCGAGATTATTATGTAGACTGGCAATAATTTTTTCATTGTTGGTTTTCGTTAAAGCGCGGTATGCATACTTTCTCGCGATGATTAATTCATTTCGTATCCAATAATAGATAAATAAACTTTGGTGAAGCCGTAATTTAAAATAAGAAAGGATGAAATCATCCTCGATTGCTTCAAATAAATATGGCTGCTCTACTAAAAAACTTCCAACTTCCTCATAATCACGCAAGGAAAAATAAATATAAATTCTTGTAAATTCCACGAGGCATTTAATTTCAGCCTCATTTGAATGAATATACTGCAGCCTCTCTAGTAAATTTTGTGGGGAATCTTTTTTGAGACAACAATCGACCATAATTTGATAAATAGCACCCCAAGTTTTATTGGATGTGTGCATCGATTCCAGATTTTTTTTGATTAGAAGTTGTAATTCTTCATAGTACCCATTCATGTATAAAAATTCGAGGCCTTTTTTCTGAATAACTTCTGAAGTAGAATTTAAAATATAATCCCGTGTCAAATCCAAAGCAGTCCGATTATCATGTTGATAGGATAAAAAGTACTGAATTTCTCCCAGTGACAGACCAGTGTTATCTTCTATGAAATGAATCGATTTCTGCATTACGTTAAGCTCCTCCCGCATTTATAGAATAGATCATCATATTTATTTCCTGGATTTTTTCGAATATTTTTTCCATTATTATCGTAACACAGATACAACGTAAAATTTAGAAATATCGTTCGACATCTTTTGCAATAGATGGTAAAAATGAATATTAATTCAGTCGTAGCAAATAGTATAGCCCTAGTAGTTTTACTAGGGCCACTGTCACGATTAGGCACTTGCAGATGAAGCGGATGAATCAGTGGTTTCATCTGTTTGTTCCTTATCCTCGACGTCTTGTTCGTCTTCCTGTTTTTCATTTTTTTGTTCATCAACAACTTCTTCGTCTTGCTCTTCATTTCCTTCGTTATCAAGTTCATCTTGTTCAGGATCTACTTCAATATCTTCGGAATCCTCGCCATCTTGTTCTTCTGTTGAATCCGTATCTTCTTCGACTGCATTAGCGTCTTCTTCCGTTGCTTCTGCATCTTCTTTCTCCGTTGCTGACTCATCTTCCTCTTCTTTTGCATCTTCTTTAACTTCTTCTGCTTTGATTCCGTCTAATTTGCTAACAGGCTGATTAAAGTACTCTTCTGGGTTTACTTCAATATCATTTTTTCTTAATTCGAAATGAACATGTGTTCCATTGTCTTTTCCGAACAAGTTCTTCCCAGCTGTACCAAGCTTATCTCCTTGCTCTACTTCCGAATCTGCCTTTACATCTACTTCACCAAGACTTGCATAATAAGTTACTACATCGTCACCGTGATCCAAAACAACTACATTCCCAAGCAGTGGATCCTCTTTTACCTCTGTTACCGTTCCGCTTAATGAAGCGACTACATCAAAAGTCTCATCATCTGCTGCTGCAATGTCAATACCTGTACTTTGATAGTAGCGGTTGTTGTAGAGGACCAATCCATCTTCTTGCTCTTTTTGCTCTGCGTTGTAGTCATAAAATTTAGTTACGATTTCTGCTTGATCCTGGTTTTCTACCGGCATTCCTATCACTTCTTGTTGATCTAAAACTGCTTCTGCGTCTTCGTCAAATTCACTTGATTCGAAATCATCCGCCATTTCGGAATCATTTTGTGCATCTGGGTCTTGATTATTCGTATTTTGGTACCAGACCACAACCGACAATAAGAGCGCAGCAATCGTCAAATATACTGCCGGGAAAAACCACTTCTTACGAAATATACGGCTCCATTTATTTTTTGAAGCACTGTTGTTTTCCTCTTTCATAGATCATCACCTCAACAACCATTCTGATCAGAAAAAGGAAAAACTATACATCGAAAAATAAAAATTTCCGGATTTTATGTGTTTTATTGAAAAAGTAGGGGAAAGTAAGAAATTGACCTAAAAAAATCATCTAACAAGATAACCTTGATCTTATTAGATGATCCGAATTTTTTATTTTGCTACAAGCGTTGGAGCTGTTTCTGTAATCTTATTGATCTCAATATCCTGATAATAGTATTTCACGATATCATCATACTTCTTCCCTTCTTTTGCCATTCCGTTTGCCCCGTACTGACTCATCCCAACACCATGGCCAAATCCTTTCGTTGTAAAAATAAGATGGTTATTTTTTTGCTCTATGGAAAAATCACTCGATCTTAAATTTAGTTTCTCCCGTACATCTCTTCCCGAAAACGTTTGATCTGCAAGTTTTAGTTCTTCAACCCGATTACTCTCCGTTCGATTTAACTCTGTAGGTACTTTTGTGTTCTTTGGCAGCTGTATATTCAATGCTTCTTCTACCTCATTGATGGGAAATATTTGTTGTTCTAGAAATTTCGGTGAGTTCTTATCCCAACCGCTTTTTACACTTCTGAGGTAGGGAAGTTCATTATCCCAGTAATCCTCCGAATTCTCTGTATATCCATTACTTGTGGAGAAAAATGCCGGAGTAATAGGGGAATTGTCATATGTTAATATTTCACCTTTTGTAGCTGCTACAGCTTTCTTTACTTTATCCATTTTTTGATTATAGTCTTTTCCCCATTGTTTTTGTAAATCTGCCTCACTTTTATACACCTGATGTTGCACTGTATCTGTTACTTCCGCATCCGGAGTCCCCTGATGCAGGAGGTGATTCACTATAAATGTTCTTGCCGCAAGCGATTGTGCTTTGAGAGCTTCCAGTTCAAATTCAGCTGGCATTTCGGACGCTACAACACCTGCAACATAATCTTCCAGCGAAACATCTTCCACTTTTTCTGTATCTGCTCGTTTGACAGCAACTGTAAATGCAGAGTCTTTTGCAATTTCCGCTGCCGAGTCCGACTCTGCCTCAGGTTGTTTCTTATTCGCTTCATTAGCTGGTTTCGCTGATGACTCATTTGTATGATCATCACCAAAAGGAACGACAACTAAACTTGGGATAACCAAAATAATCATCATTAAACTTGATAAAGCCAGAATGCTAAGAAGTTTCCATGCTGATATTGGTTTTTTAAACTGTTTCCATTTTTTCTGCTTCCAGTATAAACTGGGAATAGGTCGATTAAATTGTTTGGTTGTGTTTTTCTTATGCCTTAACGCATCGATGGCATGTCGTTTCTTGCGCTTCTTTTTTCTCCATGCTTTAGGCATAGCAGTCTTGTAGGTGTATTTGCGATTTTTCATGGCAGTCCTCCTTGCAATCTAATTTCTCTAGCATTCCTACTATTAAATATATACAGGGAGGAAAAACAATAGAACTAAATATAATAATTTCTGACGTTTTATATTAAAAACGAACTTATTTCACTCCCGCACGAATACAGAGTGATTTGCTCGCTGTTTGAATTGTTGCATCTGCGCCTAACGGTACTGAAAAGTGCGGAAAACAATGACCGATTTTAAAGCCATTGACCACTGGACAAGGAAGGTTTCCGAGATAATCCTGAAATACTTGTTTTAATGAGAGGGAAGGCTCTTGTTTTGGTTCGGCTTTTGCAAAATCACCGATTAGAATGCCCGCTGCCTCATCCAGCTTCCCTGCTAGTTTCAATTGGTTAAGCATTGCATCTACACGGTAAGGCTCTTCATTAATATCCTCTAGGATAAGCAACTTGCTCTCTGTATCTATTTCATAAGGGGTTCCTAAGGTACTGACAAGTAATGTTAGGTTACCTCCCGTCAATTTTCCGGAAGCTTCCCCAGCGACGATCGTTTGCAGTTTTCCAATTGCATTAGGGTACTGGAGCTTTGTTGGTTCAAATAACTGGCTAAACATACAAGCTGAAAACTTATCAAATCCATTTTTTGCAATATCTGATGCTAGCATTGGGCCATGAAATGTTACAAGATCAGTCTTTTTTTGAATGGCTGTATGTAAATAGGTAATATCACTATAACCCCAAATAATTTTAGGATTATCTTTTATTAAATCATAGTTCACTTGCTCGACAATTCGCCCTGTCCCATATCCGCCACGGGCAAAAAAAATTGCTTTAATCCATGGGTTAACGATCATTTGATGAAAGTCATCAAGCCTTTCCTTATCCGTTCCACCTAAGTAACCATAGCCACAGTCTATGTGTTGGCCTAATTCTACACGGAGGCCCATTTTTTCAAAAAAAGGAACAGCCTTATACACCATCTCCAAGCTAGCAGAACTTGCCGGGGCAATGACACCTATCGTATCTCCTTTACATAAACGTTCCGGTCGAATCATGCATCATTCTCCTTTACAAAAGGCAAAGATTACCTTCTATCCATAGTTATGTATCTATGTCTGCAGATATGTACTGCCTATTTTAGACAAAAGAAAAAACAGATGAATGCCTATTTCATCTGTTTCTTTCTATTTCGGTCTATGACGTTTTTAAGATAACTCTGCGATCACTTTGTGAACGTTGTAGTGCTTATTTTTCAGTTTTTCAACTGGTTTTACTACCTCTCCATTTTCGTCAACACGCTCAACATCTGCACCCAATGATGCTAGTTTTCCGGCAAAATCAACATATCCGCGATCCAGATGTTTTAATTGTGTCACACGTGTTGTCCCTTCTGCACGCAGTCCTGCCAAAATTAATGCTGCTGCAGCTCGAAGGTCTGTGGCAGCTACTTCTGCACCTTGCAGTTCACAAGGTCCTTCAATAATAACACTGCGGCCTTCTATCTTTAATTTTGCATTCATCCGGCGAAATTCCTCAACATGCATAAAACGGTTCTCAAATACTGTTTCCGTAATCACACTTGTTCCATGTGCGCATAACATTAAAGACATCATTTGTGATTGCATATCTGTCGGAAATCCTGGATGAGGCAACGTCTTAATATCTGTGGATGCTAATTTTTCAGGTCCAATGACTCGTATTCCGTCATTTTCCTCTTGCACGTTAACGTCCATTTCTTGCAGTTTGGAAATAACAGAGCGTAAATGCTCACTTTCTGCATTTTCTATCAAAACATTTCCACCAGTAATCGCAGCTGCAACCATAAATGTGCCTGCTTCAACTCGGTCAGGAATAATCGCATGTTCAACACCAGTTAACTTTTCGACCCCTTCAATACGGATCGTTTCTGTACCTGCTCCAACAATACGTGCACCCATTTTATTTAAATAATTAGCTAAATCGACAATTTCAGGTTCCTTTGCACAGTTTTCAAGAATTGTTTTTCCTTCTGCTAGAGCAGCAGCCATCATAATATTTTCAGTAGCGCCAACACTTGGCATATCCAAGTAAATTTTTGCTCCCTGCAGACGACCTTGCGTTTTCACTTCAACAAAGCCATTTCCAACATGCACTTCTGCCCCCATCGCTTCAAAGCCTTTTAAATGCAGATCAATTGGACGAGAACCAATTGCACATCCACCGGGCATTGCAACATTGGCATGACCATAACGTGCAAGTAAAGGGCCTAAGACCAATACAGATGCACGCATTTTTCGTACGTACTCAAATGGTGCTTCTGTCTTTAAATCTTTAGAAGCATCAACGGTCACTGTATTATTTTCAAAATGAACATTTGCATTTATATTACGTAAGACTTCATTAATCGTATAAACATCTGCCAAAACAGGAACATCTTTAATAACACTTTTGCCTTCACTAGCTAAGATACTTGCAGCAATGACAGGAAGCACTGCATTCTTAGCACCCTCAACCCTAACGGTGCCTTTGAGTTGTTGCCCGCCTCTTACGATGATTTTTTCCATGTTTTTAAATCTCCTTCAAGTCTAATCTCACTATATTAATATTCATTTATTAGGATAGGTGTGCCAATAGTGATATTAGAATCTCCATTTTGCTTATATTTTATTGCTATTTGTACATTCACAGGTATGTCCATTACAGTAATTTTTTCTGACCATAATGATGTATACCCGTATATAAATTTTTTATTCACGGATTGATTCATTTTATCGTTTTGTGTCGAAACATATGTAAGACCAAGTTGTTCTACTATATTCGTTAATGTACGATCATTACCTATTATAGCATCTTCTTCAGTCGTCAGACAAGTAAATGTTTTGACGGAATTGGTAAAAAAATGTCTACGGATAAAATCACGCTTTTTTTGATAGTTATCTTCAATGGATTTGTTCCACTTCTCTCCTTTAATAATAGCAGTAAACTCAGCATCAAAACGATGTTCCTTTGGAAGAATACCAATATATATTACGGATAATCCAACTGTTTTATGTGTGTCTTCTATTATATATTTGATCGCTTTATCATTTTCTTCGGTACGGACCCTATATTGATCCTTCATACCTTCCATAAGCTGGATTAAAGATTCCTGGGTTACCTTCTCTTTTTTCGTTACCTGCCACTCCTTAATTGATAGATCATGATGCATGATCAATGAAGCTAAAGTCTCAAATTCATCTTTGGACAGGTCATTATTGGCAGCAGATACGGTTGGTATAAATAAAAATAGAATAAGAATAAATACAATTTTTCGCATGAAAATTCCCCCTAAATCATACTTAAATCTAGTATGAACTTAAGGGGCTCTTAACATACTCAACAATGATGATATTTTCATAGAATACAAGGTTTGGTAAGTTGGATTAAAATAGATAAAGAAGGTCTTGAGACCATTGTAGAATATCAAGAAAGAATCGACTTACCCCTGTCCCAATTGTAATCGTGATAAAAATCAGCAGAACCCTTGCCTCTGTAACATGTCCTTTGCGAATTAACGGATCAACATTGATCGTTTGTACGACACGCCATGTTAAATAAATAAATATTAAATGGGATATCATACTTGTTATAGCTAACTGTCCGATTGAAAACATGTAAACCACCTTTTTCATATACTGAATGCATTGATGTACATTCTTTACTATAGTTACTTTGCCATTTAAACAAGTGAATGTCAATAAAGGGCTTTCTAAGATTTGCTTTCTCAACAGATCAACAAACCCGTTCATTCGGGAAAATATTTCATATTAGGAACATTTCCCGGGAAATATCGACGCAATCTGATCACAAAAGAATGAGGATTTTTCAGCTTTCTTATCTAAAAATAGAATAAAAAATCTCTTATAACAAAAAGTTATAAGAGATTTTTTATTTCATTTTATTGCGTAACATTTATACGATTTAGTGCTCTTTTGAGTGCTAATTCTGCCCTGTGGAAGTCAACGTTGTCTTGTTTAGACTGTAGACGTTGTTTTGCTCGTTCTTCTGCCTTTTTCGCACGTTCAACATCGATATCTGATGGTTTCTCTGCAGATTGAGCAAGAATGGTAATCTTTTCTGGTTGTACTTCTAAGAAACCACCATTTACAGCTAAAAGCGTCACGTCATTTTCTCGTTTTAATCGTACTGCACTGATTGATAATGGTGCAACTAATGGAATATGACCTGGTAAAACACCAAGTTCTCCATTTTCTGATTTACAGCTAACCATATCAAAGTCATCTTCTAAAACTGGACCATCAGGAGTAACAACACTCACAGTTAGTGTTTTCAATGTAACCCCTCCTTTGATTGGTATGAAGTGAGCCATAGCATCTTTGCCATGCCCTATGCTTCATTTATTCCATGCCTTTCGCTTTTTCAACTACTTCTTCAATGCGTCCTACAAGGCGGAATGCATCTTCTGGAAGATCATCATGTTTTCCGTCTAAGATTTCCTTAAATCCTTTTACAGTTTCACTTACAGGTACATACGAACCTTTTTGTCCCGTGAACTGCTCTGCAACGTGGAAGTTTTGTGATAAGAAGAATTGAATACGACGTGCACGGGATACAACTAATTTATCCTCATCACTCAACTCGTCCATCCCTAAGATTGCAATAATATCTTGTAGTTCTCTATATTTTTGTAGTGTACGTTGCACACCTTGAGCAACTTCATAATGCTCTTCACCTACAACTTCTGGGTCAAGTGCTCGTGAAGTGGATGCTAATGGGTCCACCGCTGGATAGATACCTTGTTCAGATAACCCACGATCAAGGTTTGTTGTTGCATCCAAGTGAGCAAAGGTTGTTGCTGGTGCAGGGTCTGTGTAGTCATCCGCAGGAACATAAATTGCCTGAATGGACGTTACAGAACCTTTATTTGTGGACGTAATACGTTCTTGCAATTGTCCCATTTCTGTTGATAGTGTTGGCTGGTAACCAACCGCTGAAGGCATTCGTCCTAGTAGTGCCGAAACCTCAGAACCTGCCTGTGTAAAGCGGAAAATGTTATCGATAAAGAACAGCACGTCTTGTCCTTGTTCATCACGGAAATATTCAGCCATTGTAAGCCCTGTAAGTGCAACACGCATACGTGCACCAGGAGGCTCGTTCATTTGTCCAAATACCATAGCAGTTTTTGTAATAACGCCTGAATCTTTCATTTCATAGTAAAGGTCATTACCTTCACGTGTACGCTCACCTACACCGGCAAATACGGAGATACCGCCGTGCTCTTGAGCGATGTTATTAATAAGCTCTTGGATTAATACCGTTTTACCAACACCGGCACCTCCAAATAAACCAATTTTACCACCTTTAATATAAGGTGCTAATAAATCAACAACTTTAATACCTGTTTCCAAAATTTCTGTATCTGTTGTAAGGTCTTCGAATACTGGTGATTCACGGTGGATTGGGTCCTTACGTGTATCAGCAGGAAGATCTCCGTCAAGGTCAATTTTGTCACCTAGCACGTTAAATACACGACCTAAAGTTATTTCACCAACTGGTACTGAAATTGCACCTTCCGTATCAATTACTTCCATTCCTCTTTTAACACCGTCTGTTGAGGACATAGCAATAGTACGCACGGAGTGATCCCCAAGGTGCAATGCTACTTCTAATGTAAGTTTAACTGTTTCCCCGGATTCCTCATTGGTAGGAACTTGGACAGTTAAAGCATTATATATATCAGGAAGCTTATCGTCATCAAATTTCACGTCAACGACGGGCCCCATGACTTGGGTTATATGTCCTTTATTCATTGATTTCCCTCCTAACTAACTTTCGAACTGCTTGGGAGGAGCTATTCAAGTGCAGCTACTCCACCAATAATTTCTGTGATTTCTTGCGTGATAGCTGCTTGGCGCGCACGGTTATAAGACAATGATAAGTCATCAATAAGTTCTTCTGCATTATCAGATGCACTCTTCATTGCTGTCATCCTTGCTGCGTGTTCACTCGCTTTCCCATCAAGCAATGCGCCGTAAATAAGGCTTTCAGCATATTGTGGTAAAAGAACCTCTAAAATCTGTTCTTGGTTTGGTTCATATTCATACTGCGTAGCTACTCCTGACCCGCTCTGTATGTTTGTTATTGGCAATAACTGTGTTGTTGTCACTTTTTGAGAAATGGCACTAACATAATGATTATAAAAGATATAAAGCTCATCTATTTCTTCATCACTGTACATCTGTACTGTTTCTGAAGCCAGTTCTTTAATATCAGCAAAATCTGGTTGATCAGCCACGCCTAATATGCTTTTTGCGATCGGCAGATTTCGCTTCTTACAAAATTCATAGCCGACCCTTCCAACAACAATAACGGTATATTCATCTGCAGATTGATGTCGTTTCTGAATGGTCTGATGAAAATGTCTTAAAACATTTCCATTATATGCACCAGCTAGTCCACGGTCAGAAGTAATGACAAAGTATCCGGTCTTTTTCACATCTCGTTTTTGTAACATCGGATGAGAAACATCTGTATTACTTTGCGCAATACTCGATACTACTTCCTTTAATTTTTCACTGTATGGAACAAAGCCTTTTGCATTTTGTTCCGCTCTTCCCATTTTGGAAGCAGAAACCATTTCCATTGCTTTTGTGATTTTCTTTGTTTTCTCAGTCGATTCAATACGACCTTTAATATCTCTAAGTGATGCCAAGCTTTTCACCACCCTTTCTTATAAAAGGTTGCCTGTTTCCTAATCTTTTTTCACATTCAAGTATATCGTGTCATGATGAGAAGTACACAGACAAAATGAAGTCGCCTTCTTTTTGTCTATGTGTGCATACATCTCTCCTAATAATCGTTGTGCTACTTATTTTTCAGAAGGTAAGAATACCTTTTTAAATTCAGTTACTGCGCCGTCCATTAATTCTGCTTCTGGAAGTTGTCCAGTATCGCGGATAGAAGCGAGCAGATCTTTACGATTTTCATCTAGCCATACATGGAATTCCTCTTCAAATCGTGTAATATCCTCAACAGGGATATCGTCTAAATGACCTTTCGTAAGCGCATAGATGATCATTACTTGCTTCTCTACTACTAATGGTTTATGCAAGCCTTGTTTTAGTACCTCAACTGTACGCTCACCACGGTTCAGTTTTGCCTGTGTTGATTTATCCAAATCAGACCCAAACTGAGCAAATGCTTCCAACTCACGGAATGATGCTAGGTCCAGACGCAATGTACCTGCCACTTTCTTCATCGCTTTAATTTGTGCCGAACCACCAACACGTGATACGGATAATCCAGCGTTGATCGCAGGACGTACACCTGAGAAAAATAGATCTGATTGCAAGAAGATTTGTCCATCCGTGATGGATATAACGTTTGTTGGAATATAAGCTGAAATATCTCCTGCTTGTGTTTCAACAAACGGAAGTGCGGTCAGAGACCCGCCTCCTAAATCATCATTTAACTTCGCTGCGCGCTCTAATAGACGTGAGTGCAGGTAGAAAACATCACCTGGAAATGCCTCACGACCAGGCGGGCGGCGTAATAACAGAGAAAGTTCACGATAAGCTACTGCCTGCTTGGATAAGTCATCATATACAACAAGCACATGCTTGCCATTGTACATAAATTCTTCACCCATCGATACACCAGCATATGGTGCTAGGTATAGCAGTGGAGCTGGTTCAGATGCACCTGCAGATACTACAATTGTATTATCTAGTGCACCATAACGTCGGAACGTTTCAACTGTACTTCTTACAGTAGAATCTTTCTGTCCAATTGCTACATAGATACAAATCATATCTTGATCTTTTTGGTTAATAATGGTATCAACCGCAACCGTTGTTTTACCTGTTTGACGGTCTCCGATAATAAGTTCACGCTGTCCACGCCCAATTGGAACAAGTGCGTCGATCGCTTTAATACCTGTTTGTAATGGCTCATCAACTGATTTACGATCCATTACTCCTGGAGCATCTGATTCAATTGGACGAGTTTTCGTTGTATTAACTGGTCCTTTCCCGTCAATTGGTTGACCTAGCGGGTTAACAACGCGTCCAAGTAATTCCTCTCCTACTGGTACTTGCATAATACGGCCTGTACGACGAACTTCATCGCCTTCTTTTATCTCCGTGTAAGGTCCTAGTATAACGATACCTACGTTGCTTTCTTCAAGGTTCTGTGCTAAGCCCATAACACCGTTCGCAAATTCAACAAGCTCACCAGCCATGACATTATCAAGACCATGAGCACGTGCAATCCCGTCACCAATTTCAATAACTGTTCCGACATCGCTGACTTCAATATCTGAATCGAAATTTTCTATTTGCTGTTTAATCAGTGAACTGATTTCTTCAGCTTTGATGCTCATACCATTTCACCCCTATCATCATCTGTTTGCTGTTATAATATCACGCTTTATGCGTCGTAGTTTTCCATTGATAGTACCATCAAGTATTGTATTACCAATACGTATTTTAAGTCCGCCGACCACTGAAGGGTCTACTTTATTTTCAAGCTTTACAGACTTTGTATTCAAACGTTTTGCTAAGCTTTTTTCAAGTTGTTCTTTCTCGGCATCGGATAATGCCTTGACAGAGTAAACAACCGCTTCATTTATTCCTTTTGCATCATTCACCATTTGCATAAAATGAGAAATAATGGAAGGTGTGAGTACAGATCGATGACGTTCTACCAATAATTTAATTGTATTGACGACATCTTGTCCCAACCCTTTAAATGCTTCATCAAGGAATTGCTTCTTTGTTACGATGCTAATACGTGGATGTTCCAAGAATGTATATAGCTTCTGGTTTGTTTGAAATACTTCACGAACTACTTGTAGTTCCTCAACTAATTGATCTAAATTTGCCTTTTCTTTACCTAGTTGAAAAAGAGCTTCTGCATAACGTTTAGCAACTACTGCATCACTCATCGCTCTTCTCCTACCTCTTTAATGTATTCATTGATCAAGTTTTCCTGATCTTGTGCACTAATTTCTTTTTCAATCACTTTGCTGGCAATAAGAACAGATAGTGAGGCAACTTTATCTTGTAATGCTTGTAACGCTTTTTCTTTTTCATTTTGAATATCGGCCTGTGCTGCTTCTTTAATTCGATCTGCTTCCTGACGAGCAGCAATGATAATTTCTTCTTCCTGTCTAACACCAGAACTTTTAGCATCTTCAATTATCTTTTGAGCTTCTTGTTTCGTTTGTTTCAAACGCTCCTGGGCTTCTTTTGAAGCAACTTCAGCTTCCTTGCGGCTTTTTTCTGCTGCTTCGATCTCACTTACCACATAGTCTTCACGTTTCTTCATCATATTCATCACAGGGCCCCATGCGAATTTACGCACTAAAAGGAGTAGTACAAGGAAAAAGAATAGCTGTACGAGCATGTCTCCTACATAAAGGCCACCGATTGATGCATAAACTGTTGAAAATCCGGTGAATGTTTGCACATCGTTCACTCCTTCCATCCAAAAAATGAATCCTATTTCTCTATTAATTTTTAACTCATTTGTTACAAATTAACCTAGGGCATAAACAAGGGCGAAGTTTCTACTTGAAGATAGCCTTCGCCATTCTGCTTTTTATTCAGTTACATAACAATTAATGCGATAACTACCGCGATAATCGGCATTGCCTCAACCAAACCAACACCAATAAACATCGTAGTTTGTAGTTGACCTCTTAATTCTGGCTGACGAGCAATCCCCTCAACTGTACGACTTACGATTAATCCGTTACCAACACCAGCACCTAATGCACCTAATCCTACTGCAATTGCAGCTGCTAAAGCTCCCATAATATAAATCCTCCTCAATATAGTTATAATTTTTAAAATAATTTCCTGCTTTAATAGTTTTTATTAAAACGGGTTAATTAATCATTCTAATGTTCGTCACTTGCTTTGTGAGAAATATAAACCATTGACAGCATTGTAAAGATAAATGCCTGGATTCCCCCGATGAATACACTAAATCCTTGCCAAGCTAAGAACGGAATCGCTCCGCCTATAAAGCTGAGTACTCCAGAAGTTGTTAAACCTACCAATAAGGATAGTAATACCTCACCAGCGTATAAGTTACCAAATAGACGCAAACCTAATGTTAACGTGTTTGCAAATTCTTCGACAATTTTAATTGGAAATAGAAAAGGTAATGGCCTGAAATAATCTTTTACATATTCTTTTCCGCCACGAAGTTTAATTCCATAGAAGTGTGACAGCACAATAACCATTACTGCAAGCGTAAGTGTGATTCCAGGGTCTGCTGTAGGTGATTTCCACCATACATCTCCGCCCACAACACCATTTGTAATAACACCAAGCATATTTCCCACGAGAATATATGTAAAAAGTGTTAATGCTAATGGCAGAAAGATCTTTCCGGTTTTCCAATCCATGGTGTCATTAATGATCCCTTTTATAAAATCAAGGATCCACTCCATAAAATTCTGGGCACCTTTTGGTTTCATTTGCAAATTCCGTGCGCCCAACACACATAAAATGAAGACAATTAATGATGTGACAATAATCATGAGGACGTTTGATAAATTAAAATCAAGCCAGGATATTCCAAGTACATCCTCAACGATCGGTGCTCCATGATCCACATTATTCACCCCTTTTCATGCATTATTGTTTATTCCTAAACACAAAAAAATCTATCATAATGACAAGATAGGAAGTCATTAAACCAATGATCACAGCAATGATGCTGAAATATTCCTCAAAACGAAGGGCAATGATAATCGCTACTGCTGCTGCTGCAAATCGTGAAATGGTCCCTAGACCTTTTGCAGATGCTTTCTTTGCGACAGCTTCTGCGAAATCATTTATTTTCTTTTGTAAGAGATATAAGTTGTAAAAACTTATGACACTTCCCAGTAATAGCCCTAAAAAAATGCGTACATATGGTGTAAATCCTGCTCCCATTACTAACACTGCAAGCAGATAAAACATCCACTTCCGCTGACGGGCCATCATCATCTCATATTGTCCCATGATATTACTCTTTTCCAGTGAGCTTTCGAATGCTGTTTGAATGAAGCAGTTTCATATAGGTCTTTCATTATAAAAGGTATCTCATTACAGCGATTCGAGTATGTCACTATGTATGTTGCAAAAAATCCCACTATGTCATCTTTTTGAGAAAAAGCACAAAAATTGCATTATAATGAAACCCTTATCATCCTGCCCTCAAACAGTTTACAATAACCATATCTTAATGTCAATGGTTCGTGCGGGAAAGAAGAATTTAGTAACACAATCATTGTATGGAATTTTATGTCGAAAAGACGATGAATTATTTCTTCCCTTTTCAAATCATCATCTCCCATATTATACAAAAAAGAATAAGACGAATGGGTGACATTTTTGTGAACTTTATATGTAAATTTTCCCTGACTTTCGTAAAGGAGGAGCGAACAATCAGCAGGTTTCTTTCCTCCCACTGATTGTTCGCTGAATCACCCAGGAATCGTAAACGGAGTTCGGCCTTTATTCGATAAATAACTCTACCGCTTGCGATTCATAGGCCCCGTCCTCTAACTGTACGGTGATTAACGCGAGATAGCGCCCAGGTTTACTCGCTTTGGTTTTCTTAAGCTTCCCTTCATTCATCCCTTTAGATAAATCTTCCTCTTCCAACAAGGTCCGTTCATGCATCAATGTGTCGGGATTATATAAATTAACTTCTATATTTTTAGCATCCTCTGTAAGGTAAAGCCGGTAAATATAGGTGTCATCTGAAAAGGTTTTAAGCGACAATTCAAAGCCCATTGCCTTCGGGTAATCTGCCGTTTCATTTACAAATAAATAAGGCAGTTGATACGTCTCATCCTTTTGGTGAAGGGTGATCCAGCCCTGTTGTACTCCTTTTTTTAATTCAGGGGAGGTGACACTTAATTCAATCGGGATTTCCTTTTTTTCCTTTTTATCTAACGTGAATGTTTGCGGTAGGTTCCATGTTAATCCTTTTTGTTTTTTTGGAATATCAAAGGTAAAGGTTTGTTTCTTGTTGGTCGTATTTTCAATTGTCAGTTTCATGCTGTTTGTCTCTTTGTATGGCTTTATTTTGCCAAAAGATATTAACGGATCATGAATGATCGTTTTTGTAGCTATCGCTCGCTCTACTTGTATATCCCCTGTCCCTTGAACAATTGGATCATAATTATGTTTCTTTTCATTTTGAATAGGTACAGCTGTTGTTTTCAAGGCGCCAACAATCTGCGCATGTGACCAATTTGGACGTGCTTCTTTCATCAATGCTAGCGCTCCAGCAACATGAGGTGCTGCCATACTTGTTCCTTGTAATTCCTGATATCCGTCGGGTACCGTACTCAAAATATTTGCCCCTGGAGCCACAATATCTGGTTTAATATCCCAGTTGATCGTGACCGGACCTCGCGAGCTAAATAGAGCGATATCTGTTTTTGTTTCTTGATAGGCTGTATCGATGTGCAAGGATTTACCATTCATTTGTTTTCTAAGCCAATTTCCATCTTCTTTTGAAATCGATGCAACGGGGATCTCGATGTCTTCTTTGTTTTCAATGACCCCTTGAAACATTCCTTTTTCATTGTTCACAATTAATAACGCTTCCGCTCCTTGCTCTTGCATTTCTATTGCCAACTCCTGAAAAGGAATTTTCCCTCTTTCAATTATTGCAATTTTCCCTGCTACGTTTGCTTTTGGATCTTCAGCGTCTACTATTGGAAGTGATTTTTCAAATGTCCAATCTTTAGCCCCCATCATCGTAACGAGCGGGATTGCTTTCTCTTCCTTCGGTTCATATAAAAAAGGAATACGCTGTGGTCTTGTTGATGCTCCGACTGCAAGTGCCTTTGTGGCAGTCGCTGGTGAGCCCACTGTCCATTTCTTGGGACCATCATTCCCATTCGCAGTGACAACAGAGGTGCCATGTTCGACTGCACGGTTAACAGCGATGCTTGTTGGGTAATCCGGTCCATTCACACTATTTCCCAAGGAAAGATTGACGACATCCATCCCATCTTCCACTGCTTGTTCCAATGCAGCAATAACCTGTACAGAAGTTCCTCTCCCTCCCGGACCGAGGGCACGGTACGCATAAATTTCAGCGTCAGGTGCAACTCCTTGTAAATCCCCATCAGCAGCGATAATACCTGCCACATGTGTTCCATGCAACGTAGGCATTCCCTCATCTTCCTCAGTCTCCATCGGATCCTTATCAAGATCAACCAGATCATATCCACCTGAATAATTTGATTTCAAGTCTGGATGCTCATAATCAATTCCCGTATCAACAACTCCGACTTTAACCCCTTTCCCGGTGTAGTTTGTTGTATTTATCTGCGATGGTATAACTGCATTTGGATTTTTATCCTTTTTCACTGGAGACTGGGCAACTGCCTCATACGTGCGAACTGGATGGATCGCTTTAATAAATTCCAGTGATTTCATTTTTTCCAATCGTTCAGGCTTCGCTTTTAATGCGAGCCCATGAAATAATTTGTGATATGTAGCTACTACTTCTACAAAAGGATGGTGAATTTCAAGATATTCTTTGTGTTTTTTTGGATCCCCTTTCACTTCAACAATAATCGATACTTTCTCATCCTCTTTATCCTGATCATGTTTCTTATGAGGATCCTCCTTTATTTCAACATCAATCGGGGGCAGATCGTTATCAAATGAATATGCATATGCTGGCCAGGAAGTGAACACAAAAATGGAAGCTAAAAGAAAGATAAGGTACCGCATCAGGTAAGACTCCTTTTTCTTTTTATCCTTTGAAAAAACAGGAAAAACATGCACGGAAATGATAAAATTCGAATGTTTTTGCTCACACCAAATGACTCACGCCTCTCCACCGGTCCGGTCGATATATCTTCTATCCGGTTGATATCTCCTCCGGTCCGGTCGATATATCTTCTATCCATTGATCT
>NZ_JFBD01000061.1 GCF_000709085.1 Virgibacillus alimentarius
TTTTTTATTTGATCGCTAAAAGCAGCATGTATTTCTGTCTAATCTTTTTGTGGAAATAATTTACTGAGATCGTCTAATTCGTCATAGCCATGTTCTTCTAAAAAGTCACGGTTGAATAATACGCCGTTTCCTTTTTTGGGTTTTTTCCGCTTACTCTTTTCGGATTTTCCGCTAATTAGACTATCATCTTTTTCCGTTGGTACGTATTTTTCGTTAAACAAATCTGCCTTGACAAGTTTTGCTTTCCTACATAGGTCTGTAGGTAGTTTCCCGGAAGGTGCACAATAGCTGCGCTCAACAATACCGTTTGGACGTTTGAATTTTTCTTTTGGAGTAACTAGATCTGGATTAATTTCAGATGCACTGTTAATCAGCTCAGCCCAAAGCTCATATTTCGCTGACTATAACTTAATGAACAGCCCGGACAATCATCTAAGCCATGGTTACTATCATAACCTATCCAAGCGCCAAACGTTACATTTGGATTTGTACCTACAAACCATGCGTCTTTATAATCATTTGACGTTCCTGTTTTTCCGGCCCAGTCAACATCGTTATGTTTTAATTGTGATTTTATATATGTGCCAGTTCCTTTATTGATTACATCTCGCATGATGTCTAGCGTTAAATAAGCTGTTTCTGGAGAAAATACCTTTACTGGTTCGGACTCATGTTTATAGATGACTTCTCCATCACTTGTCGTTATTTTTTCAATCATGTAGGCATTCCTAAACTTTCCGTCATTACCAAATGTTGAAAAGGCATTAGTATTTTCTTCCACAGTGACCCCGTGTGTTGTCCCGCCAATTGAAAGGGATGGGAATGTATACTCGTCATCCGAGATAGTAGTAATCCCCATTTTTTCCATATATTTTTTTCCTAGATTACCATCTATTAATTGTTTATAAACTCTTACCACAGGAATGTTATATGAATTCGTAAGCGCCTCCCGGGCAGAAACGAGACCATGCTCCCCTTTTGCGTAGTTGTCTGGTAGCCAGCCATCACTTGGCATTTTGAAATCTGCCAGTGGTGTTCCCGGTTGAATAATACCTTCTTCAAAAGCTGGGGCGTACGTAAGGATCGGTTTCATTGTACTACCATTTGATCGTTTAGATTGAGTAGCGAAATTTACTTGATTCTCTTTGCTGTAATCACGACCACCTACAAAGCTGATTATTTTTCCAGTGTGGTTCTCAATTAAGACTGCGCCTGCTTGGACAGGATCTGTTATTTCTTCTCCGTTTTCATCAATTGCAGTAATATCAGGACCAAAATGCTGATAATTTTTTACGACCTCTTGGAATTTATTATATATTTCCTTATCTATTGTTGTATGAATTTTATATCCATTTCTTCGTAAAGCGCGATCTGCATATTTTGTATATTGTTTGTTTAACTTTTGATCACTTTTTAAATCCTCTTTTGTATATCCGTCTTTTTTAGCTAGTATGTTTTTTAAAATAAATTTAGCTCTCTTTTGGACTTCATCTGCGAAATAGGATTTTTGTGGATTTTTCTTTGGTTTTTCAATGAAATCATCTATAATATCATAATCTATTGCTTTTTTATATTCTTTTTTCGTAATATAGCCTTCCTCATACATCCGATTTAAAACAGTTTTCATTCGGTTTAATCCTGGTTGTAGATTTTCCTTATCTTTTAGCTTTCCTTCATTTGTAAAGGGTGTATAGTATGAAGGGCTTTGTGGCAGCCCTGCTAAAAATGCTGCCTGTGGTAAGTTTGCATCTTCCGCGTCTACACCAAAGATTCCTTTGGCTGCAGTTTGTACGCCAGCAACATTCCCACCTGATGCTTCACGGCCATATGGAATTATATTTAAGTAAGCTTCTAATATTTGGTCTTTTGTAAAGAAATTTTCTAGGCGAAGTGCCAAAAGGATTTCTTTTGCTTTACGGTCAAAAGACACTTCATTTGTCAGTATTTGATTCTTTATAAGTTGCTGGGTCAGTGTGCTTCCACCTGTTTTAACATTTGAATTTGTTACTTCTTGAACAATGGCTCGAACGATAGCTTTTGGTACAACGCCTTCATGTTCATTAAAATATTGATCCTCTGTTGCAATAACGGCGTTGATTAAGGTATCAGAAACCTGATCTAAAGAAACCTCTTCTCGGTATATATCAGAGCGCACATCTCCATAATATTTCCCGTCGCTAAAATAAAGTTTTGAAGTTTCTTCATAATTATAAATATCTTTTTTCATATTTTCATAGCTTCGAATGGGTTCGTCTTTAACTAGGGAAGCAAAATAGCCGGCACCCATCCCGCCAATGAAAAATAATCCAATAAAAGCTGTAAGGAGTAAAAGTAAAATAATATTCCACATAATGTCATATGTAATACGAAAATTCTTTTGCAATTTCTCATTCTTTACTATCGATTTAATTTTAGTATAATATCTTCGAAGTGTTTCTTTAAGATCCACGGTTAACCTCCTAAAATGATGTTCAATCGAACATCAAAAATACATTATTATTATAGCATACAAGAAATTTTAGGTGTAGATAGGTGAGATGAGGATATATACTATTGCTTTTTGGTGTAAAATATGGTAAGAATATATATTATAATATAATAATTAAATTGCGAAGAAAGATCGAAGTAGTTTTGTGAATCCCTATAAAAGAGAACTGGCGGTTGGTGCGAGCCAGTATATATTTACAGACGAATTACAATCTCGAGCATCAACTTTAGTTCGATTATTTAGAGCTAAAGAGACGGTGATTTCATCGTTAACAATACCAAAGTGGCAAAAATTTTTGCAACAAGGGTGGTAACGCGTATAAACTCGTCCCTTATGATGATTAGGGATGAGTTTTTTTATTTTAAGAAATGGTGAGGTGTGTGATGAATGGATATTTTACAGGATTTAGAAAAACGGGGATTAATTCAACAAACAACAGACTGGGAAGGACTTAAAAAGCATTTGACAGATAGACAGGTCACATTGTACTGTGGGTTTGATCCAACAGCAGATAGTTTACATATCGGTCATTTATTGCCGATTGTTATGTTAAAAAGGTTTCAGCGGGCAGGGCATAAGCCAATCGCATTGATCGGCGGAGGAACAGGAATGATCGGAGATCCTAGTGGTCGGTCTAGTGAACGTTCCCTAAATAGTGCTGATGTTGTAAAAGGATACAGTGAAAAGATTAAACAGCAATTAGCTAAAATATTAGACTTTGATCATGGGGAAAATGCAGCTGTTGCTCGTAATAATCATGATTGGCTGGCGAGTATGACCATTATTGACTTTTTAAGAGACGCTGGTAAACATTTTGGAATTAACTATATGCTAGCAAAAGAATCTGTTTCAGCTCGCATTGAACAAGGAATTTCCTATACAGAGTTTAGCTATATGATTTTACAATCTCTTGATTTTCTGAAATTATATGAAGAAGAGAATTGCACATTACAAATAGGCGGAAGTGATCAGTGGGGGAACATAACAGCTGGTATGGAATTTATTCGTCGTTCCCGTGAAGATAAAGATGAAGAAGTAACGGCTTTTGGATTGACTGTTCCATTGATCACGAAAGCGGATGGAACTAAATTTGGCAAAACCGCTGGCGGTGCTGTATGGTTAGATCCTAATAAAACAACAGCTTATGAGTTTTATCAGTTTTGGTTTAATACGGATGACCGGGATGTTATGAAATTCTTGCATTATTTCACGTTCTTAGAAGAGGATGAATTAAATCTTTTGCAAGCAGAGGTGGAAAATAATCCGGAGAATCGTATTGCACAAAGACGTTTAGCAGAAGAAATGACAAAATTGGTTCATAGTCAATCAGCGTTAGAACAAGCCCAAAAAATATCTACTTCATTGTTTAAAGGTGATTTGAAACAACTGTCTGGCAATGATATTGAGCAAGGATTTAAAGATGTTCCGACTTATGAAATGGAAAAAACAGATATCGGTTTAATCGATCTTCTTGTAAATGCTTCTATATCCTCGTCAAAAAGACAGGCGAGGGAGGATATTAATAATGGAGCTATTTATATTAATGGAGAGAGACAGCAAGACCTACAATATGTTATTACAGCAAATGACCGCATTGAAGATAGATTTACTGTTATTAGACGTGGAAAGAAAAAGTACAATTTAATTCAATATAAATAAACAAATGAAGGTTGTATGAGCATATATGTTATGCATACAGCCTTTTATACCATAAAAAAACTGTTCACAAATAGTGAACAGTTTTTTTATTAATGACGTGAATAGAACTCTACGATAAGCGCTTCATTGATTTCTGCTGGTAATTCAGAACGCTCAGGGTAACGAACATAACTTCCTGTCATTTGATCCGCGTCAAAATTAAGATACTCAGGTACAAAATTGTTTACTTCAATAGCCTCTTTAATAATATCTAAGTTCTTCGCTTTTTCTCTTAATCCAATTTCTTGAGCTGGTTTTAAGCGGAATGAAGGGATGTCTACACGGCTGCCATCCACAGTGATATGTCCGTGATTTACAAGCTGACGAGCTTGCTTACGTGTACGTGCAAGACCTAGGCGATAAACAATATTATCTAGGCGGGATTCAAGTAGAATCATAAAGTTTTCACCGTGAACACCTTTCATTTTTCCTGCTTCATTAAACAAGTTAAGGAATTGGCGTTCATTCAGTCCATACATATAGCGTAACTTTTGCTTCTCTTGAAGCTGTAAGCCATATTCAGAAATCTTTCTACGTTGATTAGCACCGTGTTGCCCAGGAGCATAAGGGCGCTTATCTAATTCTTTACCTGTACCAGTTAATGAAATGCCAAGACGTCGTGATTTTTT
>NZ_JFBD01000062.1 GCF_000709085.1 Virgibacillus alimentarius
TAGTAATCCCGTTGACTTGCACTGCAGGCGACTGCTTTCCGCGGGCACGGCCTCTGCCTCTTTGGAAGAAAACCACTTCCTGCGGGGTCTTCAGACTCGTGCTGTTCCAGCAGGAGCCAGCCGCCTTTCGTTCCAGTCAACTAGATATGAAAAGGGCTTTAATATGCTTGTTTTAGTAAACAAAAAGGACACCTTCTGATAAAATGAAAGTCACTTCTTGGCTAGTTAAGGCCCAACCTCTTTCGTATCATCTTTAGTTTGGATGGGTCATTTCTTTTGGATTCACATATTGATCAAATTCTTCTTCAGTTAATAACCCTAACTTAACTGCAGTTTCTTTTAAAGTGGAGTTCTCTTCGAAAGCTGTTTTAGCTATTTTAGCTGCATTTTCATAACCAATGTGTGGATTTAATGCTGTTACCAACATTAAAGAATCTTTTAAATTCTTTTCAATTTGCTCATGGTTTGGTTCAATCCCTCGTACACATCTTTCTTCAAAAGATCTCATACCATCTGCTAAAAGCCCGCATGATTGCAAGAAGTTATAAGCCATCACTGGTTTAAATACATTCAATTCAAAGTTTCCTTGACTTGCCGCAAAGCCGATCGTCGCGTCATTCCCCATCACCTGGGTTACAACCATTGTTAGCGATTCACTTTGTGTCGGATTTACCTTACCTGGCATAATGGAACTTCCAGGTTCATTAGCTGGAATTGTAATTTCTCCAATACCGCAACGTGGTCCACTTGCTAACCAACGTACATCATTTGCAATTTTCATTAAATCTGCAGCGAGAGCTTTTAATGCACCATGTGCATAAACAGTTTCATCATAACTTGTTAAAGAATGAAATTTATTTGGTGCAGAAACAAAGTCTTTCCCTGTATATTCACTGATTGCACTGCAAACACGTTCCGCAAATTCTGGATGAGTGTTCAAACCAGTCCCTACAGCAGTACCACCAATTGCAAGTTCTTTTAAGTGCTGCAGACTTTCTTTTATCATACTTTCTGATTTTTCAAGCATCCGGTGCCAGCCACTTATTTCTTGACCAAGTGTTAAAGGAGTAGCATCCTGCAGGTGAGTTCGTCCTATTTTAACAATGTCTTGAAATTTATCCATTTTAAGCTTCACACTATCTTTTAATTGCTTTAATGCTGGCAAAACTTGATCTTCCATTTTTAATGCTGTTGCAATATACATCGCTGTCGGATAAGTATCGTTCGAACTTTGTGATTTATTTACGTCATCATTTGGATGAAGCTTTAAATCGCTGCCGTTATTATTTAACCATTCGCTTCCAACAAATGCTAATACTTCGTTTACATTCATATTTGATTGCGTTCCACTGCCTGTCTGCCAGACAACTAATGGGAAGTGATCATATAACTTACCATCGATTACTTGATCTGCTGCATAAGCTATTGCTTCAGATTTTTTCTCATCTAATAATCCTAAGTCGCTATTTACTTTCGCTGTGCTCTTTTTTAAAATAGCAAATGCCTTTATTATCTCCTCTGGCATTTTTTCATTACCGATTGGAAAGTTTTGCTTACTGCGCTGTGTCTGTGCTCCCCAATACTTATCAGCTGCTACTTTAATTTCTCCAATTGTATCTTTTTCAATACGGTAATCCATGTTCATTTCCTCCCTATGTATGCTTATCCTTCACTCTTCTATTGTACCAAATAATTCAGTTAGTTAAATCATTTTAAGATTACCATTTCGTTTCTTGCAAATGTTACAAAAAAAGGAAACTTCATATTGACACAAATTTGTGCTGGGAATTTACTATCTGATTCCATTATGTTGATATATAATACTTAATATGCACGAAGTAATTCAAAGAACTTTCACAGGAAGACGTTCAAGCTTTTTTTATAATTACTTTTTTAACCAGAAGTCTTCTTATACTGGAGCAATTGTTATAAGGAGGATTCGATATGCCAAAAATTTGGACACATATATTATTTTGTGAAGATATTTTGGATACAATTATCGGTCCACATCCATTTTCACAAAATGAAACATTTATAAAACTAGGTGCGCAAGGACCAGACCTTTTTTTATATTATAATTTTTGGCCTTGGTCAACTAATAAAGAGCATATACATGCCCTTAGTAATTTCTTGCACACAGAGCGCTGTGGCAACTTTATTGTGGATTTAATTAAAGCTGCAAAAGATAAAAATGAAAAAGTACGTTCGTATGTTTTCGGTTTTATCACACATCATTTATTAGACAGAAATACACATCCATATATTTATCACTTGGCTCAAGCGTTACATCATGAACCTCAAGAGTTGGAAGTAAAAATAGATACGTTAATGATGGAGAGGTTCCATCGATTAAAAACGTGGAAAGCACCAGCTTATAAAGAAATTGATATCGGGTTTAGAATGAATAAAGACATTGCAAGTTTATTGCATGACCTTATAAAAAAGTATAACCAAAAGATAAGAGGACAGAATGCAGCATACATTCACAAATCATATAGAGATATGAAATTGGCATTAAGATTATTTTCAGATCCATATGGATGGAAGAATAAGCTATTTCCTTCCTACGTTTCTCTATATTCCCATCAGCCAGTAAATGATCATATTGACTATTTAAACTTACAGAAAACAACATGGTATCATCCAGTAACCAAAAAACCATCTTTGGAAAGTTTTATTGATTTATACGAAAATGCTCGGGCAGAGGGTTTGGAAATTATAACGGAAGTATTAAATTATTGGCATAGTGAAAATGCCTTTGTTCCCAAAAAACTTTTACAATTAATCGGAAATAAATCCTATCAGACAGGCATGTCTCTCCCAAAGAAATAACTCGAGTAAAAAGAGCCAGCTGAACAAAATAAATTGTTTGCTGACTCTTATGATTAAAATAACCTTGCACTTTTCATTCACGTTAAAACCTGCCTATACGGCTTGTCACTAGTACGGGTTATTTCTATATTTATTTACTCCCATATAAAGTGGTTATATGCTTTACTTAACTTTAAAAATTCCTGTTTATTACCAGTATCGATGGAACGGTTGATTGCGGCTTCTAATCTTTTTTTATTCCATTTAAAACATAATTCATCTAAAATCAATCTTGACGTGAGCTTTAGTTCATATGGAATTTCTCGTTTTGCATGAAGAATATTACCTTCATAACGGTAATATCGATAAATTGTTTTTTGCTTCTTCATGGAATATGCCCCCTTGTTCCTTTTTCTTATTATCCTAAATTTTTAGATAAATTTCAAGTCTAATGCTTACAGAAAAAAGAACGAATACGCCATGTATATCATGCAAGTATTTCCAGCAATTCATCAATGCTATCCCATCCGTACGCTGTTTCTTGATAGATTCCTTCTCCAACCGTAATTGCTTCTTCTCCTACCGATTTGGCAAGATATCGTTCATAAAAACGGCTAGATGGATTCTGCTTTAGTACCCACACTAGAATAGAGTGATAATTCATTCCTTTCATCTCTTGAGCAAATGCTTTTAAAAGTTTTGCTCCTAAACCCTTTTTTTGGTATTCATCTAGTATGTAAATCGTGTATATTTCACCATCATATGCAAAACGTTTGGTTCTTTCTGGACCTCCAGAAATAAAGCCAACGATTTTTTCATCGTCACAAATCACAAATGTGCATTGTTCTCTTTTTTTCAGTCGCAACACTGTTTCCCATAGCGTTTTTCGATTTTCATAAGTCATATTAGTTAAATCACGTTCTTCAAGCAAGTCAGTATAAGTGCTTTTCCAAGTATTTACATGAATAGTAGCAATTGTTTCTGCATCCGTATAAACAGCCTTTCTAACCGAAAACATAACGGCTATCCCCCCCTGTTTTTATTTCTTTAAATATAGATGGAAACGATAAAGATGGATAAGATCGCACCAGCCACGACTAGAATAACATTTAATCCGATATAAGCTAACCCAACTGCGACGCCCGCGCCTATTAAGCCAATTTCGGGCTGATCAGGTTTCACAGTTAAGATTCCCGGAAAAATAAGAGCTCCTAATGCTGCATAGGGAATGGCATTTAACCAACGATTCACCCAATCACGAAACTGCAATTTATCAACTATAAATGCTGGAATGATTCTAGGTATCATTGTGACAATTGACATTCCTATTATAATCATAAATATCATGACTTGTCCTCCTTAAGAAAATAAACACCACTTAAACCACCTATAATCGTCCCTAGTACAATAGACCAGCCATCGGTCATAAATTGACTGCATAAAACATTGATAAGCATCGCTATAAGCGCAATCAATCCGACTTTTAATTCTCTTTTTACGGATGGAATTAAAAGACCTATGAACATTGCATACAATGCGATTCCCATACTATCGCTCAGTCTCTCCGGAATAACTTCCCCGATTAACCCGCCTAAAAAAGATCCAAAAACCCATGAAAAATAAGCTGTCAAAAAAATGCTTAGATAAAATAAGGGGCCTTTTTCCATCTTTGCTTCTTTTGTATGTAAAGCTGAAACCGCAAATGTTTCATCTGTCAAGCCAAGTGAAAGAGGCAACTTCCAATTTATCCCTATATCTCTTAAGGAATTCATAAACGACAAACTCATCACAAAATGGCGAAAATTAAGAACGAACGTTGCAATAATTATTTCCACAGTTCCTGCTCCAACCGCAATCATATTAGCCCCCATAAACTGGCTTGCACCTGCAAACACAAGTATACTCATTAATGTTAATTCAACTAAAGATAAACCTGATTGCTTTGCTAGCACGCCATATGTAATAGCGACAGGCAAATAACCTAGTACAATTGGAAATCCAGTGGCAAGACCTTTTTTAATCATCAATTTCGCTTGTGATGAAGGTTCTTTTCCTGCTGTATTTGTCACCATATACTTTGCTCCCTTTCCCGAAATTCTATATATTATAAACTGATTTTTTTCATATTACAAAGAATTCGGACTTTATTAATTCGATTGACAACAGAACAGATGACAATGTATATTCAATAATAACAATTTCAAATGGATAAACTTATCTAGGAATGACGAGTAGATATTTCCAGGCAGCATAAGAAACAAAGTGGATGATGTGAACTTTGGCAGGAAAAATTCGAATATACACATTCTATTTTTATAGATAAATCTCTTGAGCGGTTGAAAGTATTCAACAATCAGGGTGGTAACGCGGAGTAAAGCTTCGTCCCTATTTTCGGGACGAGGCTTTTTATTATTTATATTACTAATCAACAAGGAGAATGCGAGATGTTCCCAATCAAACCTGAACATAATCCAACATTAAGTGAAGCACTTTTCTTTTTCATTATTATTATAGGTTTAATTAGTTATTTTATAGTTGGACTTGATACTGTTCCACATATCCCGATATTACTAGGAATAATTTTACTTGTTGCATATGGATTAATAAAAAAAATACCTTTTGAGACGTTAGAAACAGGTATGATAGCAGGGGCCAAATCTGGAATGGGTGCTATTTTTTTATTTTTTCTCATTGGTATATTAATAAGCAGCTGGATGATTAGCGGTACGATCCCTGTATTAATAAGTACTGGCTTCTCTTTTATTGGAGGGACATGGTTTTATGGGATTGTGTTTGCTATTACTGCAATCATTGGAGTTTCACTCGGCAGTTCACTCACAACAACCGCAACCATCGGAGTTGCTTTCATTGGAATGGGTGATGTTATCGATGCTTCAATGGCCATTACAGCTGGAGCGATTGTATCCGGTGCTTTCTTTGGTGACAAAATGTCCCCTTTATCAGACACAACTAATCTGGCGTCAACGATTGTTCAGGTTGACTTATTTGAGCACATCAAACATATGAGCTTAACAACAATTCCAGCTTTTATTATATCTTTTATACTATTTGTGACCTTATCTCCAAATCAATCAATACCTTTGCAGGACGTGCATCAGTATGAAATGGCATTAGAAGCAACCGATTTAATACATTGGCTCTCATGGTTACCTTTAGGTATACTTGTCTTTTGCACCATCTTTAAAATACCTGCATTCATTTCTTTGGCTTTAAGCAGTATAATTGCAACGATCATTGCAAGCATATTAGGTAATATAGCGCCGATAGAAATTTGGACGGTATGGTTTGATGGATATACGGCTTCAACTGATTTTGAACCTGTAAATGAGTTACTAACAAAAGGCGGTATAAACAGTATGCTCTTTACTATTTCACTCGTTATTTTAGCATTAGGATTTGGAGGACTCCTGTTTGTTACTGGTATCGTTCCGTCTATATTACAAGCATTTCAAAGTAAATTACATCAGGTGCGGTCTATTATCATTTCTACAGCAGCAACATCGATTGGTGTCAATATTCTAATTGGTGAACAATATTTATCCATTATGCTAACAGGAGAAACATATAAAGGTGTATATAAAAAAGCCGGCCTTGCTCCTAAGGCATTATCAAGAACATTAGAGGATGCGGGAACAGTTATTAATCCACTTGTGCCGTGGAGTGTTTGTGGAGTATTTATCGCAGATGTATTAGGTGTGCCAGTAATGACCTATTTGCCATTTGCTTTCTTTTGTTTATTAAGTCCAGTGATTACAATTTTATTTGGAGGCAGAGGACTTAAAAAAACAGCATTAGATTTTTTATGGGATTGAGTCCAACAATACTCAATCCCATTTTACCTGTTAACTATAATTTAAATCGTTGTACCAAGCCATTTAGGTTCTCCGCTAATGTTGCGAGTTGACGTGAACTTCCATCTATTTCTTCCATCGAACTGTTTGTTTGTTGTGAGGCAGCTGATGTTTGTTCAACCCCTGCGGCTGATTCTTCTGAGATAGCTGCAACATCCTCTATAGAGGAATTCATTTCTTCACTGTTATTGGCAATATCCGATAAATTCATAGAAACGATATTAATATTTTCTGCCATTTCTTTAATTGCTGTTTTGATTGTATGGAATGTTTCACTCGTTGTTCTTATTTGAATAGTGCCCTCTTCAACTTCCTGATACCCTTCTTTTAGTGAATCTACGACAATACTTGATTCGCTTTGTATACGCTCAACGATGTCTGTTATATCTGTCACAGAAACAGATACTTGTTCTGCAAGTTTTCTTACTTCATCCGCTACAATCGCAAAACCCCGTCCATGTTCACCTGCTCTGGCAGCTTCAATCGCTGCATTAAGGGCAAGCAAGTTCGTTTGATCAGATATATCCTGAATCACTGATACAAGCTTAGAAATTTCCTGAGCTTGTTTATCTAAGCCATCAACCTTGTCAACTGCATCACTGACAATTCCATTTACTTTTTCCATTTGTCCATTTGAAGACTCCATTAGTTGACTACCTCTATCTGTCATATTTAAAACTTCATGGGAAGCTTGGCGTATACGCTCCCCATTTTCACGCGTTTCCCGGACTTTTACTGTAAACGACCCCATAATAGATGACAAATCACTAGCACTATTAGCTTGTGACTCAGCCCCGGATGCTAATTCTTGCATCGTTGTTGCTATTTGTTCAGAACTTGCATTAACTTCATTCGTTGTTTGCATTAATTCTTCACTATGACTGCTTACCGATTCCGAGACAGTCATAATCTGATTCAACAATTCCTTTGTATTTTTCGTCATTTCATTGGTTGCTGCAATAAGCTGTCCTATTTCATCCCTTGATCTCGTTTCGATAGGTTTATAGCTAAGATCACCACTAGCAATACGTTTCATTCGTTTCATCACCATTCTAAGCGGTTTTGAAATAGAGTATGAAGTTATAAATGCCACAATTAAACTAAGAACAATAACTAATACAATTACGATTGAAACAATTGTTAATGTTCTTTCGCCGTTAGCAATATTGTTTTCCTCCATAGAAACAATTTTATTCTCTCTTTTTTTAGCCATATCCTGATAACCATTTATTATTTCGTCAAAAAATGGACCTGATTCTGATAAATTTTGAAGTGCACCTTCTTTATTTCCCCTGTCGTATTCTTGAAATACATCATGAACAATGGTTTCTCTCCATTGAGAAGATTGCTCACTAAGTGTTTCAAATTCCTTCGTTGCACCTATCTCTTTAATGATCTCTTCCTGTTTTATTCCTTCATCTGCATATTTTTCAAATAAATCTTTATAGAAGCCATCTCCAAATAATAAATATCCACGTACCGCTCCGATCTCATTCGCAAGCGCTGAGACTAATTGCTTATCAGCGATTAATAATGGAAGCTCTCGGTTTACAATATCACCTGAGCTTTTATTCACTTTATTTAAATTCCAAAACATATAAACACCTAAAAATATATTAAGGATAAGAACAATCGAAAACCCTAGTATCATCTTTATTCGAATCGTTTTGAAATTCAAGAAATGATTCATCAATATACCTCCTTGTCAATTATGTTTAGACTTCATTTTCCATTAGACATATGTAAAACATGCTTATTGGCATCTTTTTATTTGATTAATGCATTCGGATCAATAATTAATGATACGCGTCCATCTCCTAGAATGGTTGCCCCAGAAATAGCATAAACGTCCTTTAAATAGTTTCCTAAAGATTTAAGAACAACTTCTCGTTGTCCGAGAAAAGAATCCACGATTAACCCTGTAATATTTTCTCCTTTACTCACTAATACAACAGCATGTTGTTGTTTTTTACCTTCGTTTTTACTTGGAACAGCGAAAAATTCCTTCAGTGAAATCAGAGGGATAATCTTCCCTCTAAAATCCATAACTATTTGTCCGTGTGCATACATAATCTGCTCTTTTTCAAGCAGTACTGTTTCAACAATTGAAGATAGCGGAATAGCATATGTTTCACCTTGAACTTTAATCAATAAAGCAGCGAGAATAGATAGGGTTAGAGGTAATTGAATAGAAAATTCACTACCCTTCCCTTGCTGCGATTTGATAGAAATTTCGCCGCCGAGTGATTCAATCGTATTTTTGACAACATCCAAGCCAACGCCGCGCCCAGAAATATCTGACACTTTATCATTCGTACTAAAACCAGACGCTAAAATAAGCTGATGAATCTTATCATCGGTTAAATTTCTCGCCTGTTCAGATGTAATTAAATCCTGTTCAATTGCTTTTGCTTCAACCTTATCACGATTAATTCCTGCGCCATCATCCTCAATTTCAATAAATACATGGTTTCCGCTATGAAAAGCACGTAATATTAACTTCCCTTCTGCAGGTTTTCCGAGTTCTTTACGTTTTGATGGTGCTTCAATCCCATGATCAACAGAGTTGCGAATTAAATGAACCAATGGATCTCCTAGTTCATCAATAACAGTCCGATCCAGCTCTGTATCAGCTCCGATAATTTTCAGTTCAATTTCTTTGCCTAAATCTTTGGCTAGCCCTCTTACCATACGAGGAAATCTATTAAATACCTGTTCCACTTGTACCATTCGCATCGTTAAAATTAAATCTTGCATTTCACCTGAAATCCGAGTTGTATGTTCAACGGTTTCTGTTAATGCTTGGTTCTCTATTTTTTTTTGCCAGTTCTGTGAGTCTACTTCTATCAATCACCATCTCTTCAAACAGATTCATAAGATGATCAATACGTGCTAGACTCACCCGAATTGTTTTACTAGAGGGACTTATACTTTTTTTCCCATTGAAGTTATTATGTGTTTTTTCTGCGTCTGATTCATTATTACTATTTTTATCTTCATTGGCTTTCGTTACCCGGGAGAGATTTGAAATATCCACATTTTCAATTTCTGATACGTTCCAAATAAGATCCTTTATTTCATCTGCAGTTTTTTGGGATAGAAAAGCAAAAGTGAAGTCCCTTTCAAAGTTTCCTTCTTCCAATTCATCTACTACAGGTATCGTCTTAATAATCTCACCTTGATTATCAAGTATTTCAAAAACCATATAAGCACGTACACCTTTTAGAAGACATTCCTCTATTAATCTAATAGTGATTAGGAACGCATGATACCCTTGTTCTACAGCCTGAGTGACTACAGTAATTTGATAATTATCTAATTCAATGATTGGTTCGTCTTCTTTCTCTAATACTTGGTCTGTTTGACTGGGATTTCCCCCATTCCCTACATTCGCTAGATGTTCGATTATACTTGTTACATCTTTTTTGCCATCACTTCCTTCACCTATCGAATTCACCATTTCTTCCAAGTATTCAATTGCTAAAAATGTTATGTCAATAACCTCTGTAGAAATTGGCAATTTGTTATTGCGTATTTTATCCAGGATGTTTTCCATCTGATGTGTCAGTGCCGCTATATCCTCAAACCCCATTGTGGCAGCCATTCCTTTTAAGGTGTGGGCTGATCGAAAAATCGCCTCAACAAGATTAAAGTCATGCGGATATTTTTCCAATTTAAGAAGGTTGTCATTCACCGCTTGTAAGTGCTCCCGTCCCTCATCAAGAAACATTTCTAAATATTGACTTGTTTCCATATAATACTTCCTTTCCATCTCTATCCTGACGATCCACATAATAAATTAAGTTTTGAACCTAACATGAATTGAAGTAAATTCTCCCATGATTAGGTCTTTTATATCAAACAACTGATTTTTTTGATTCTTCCTTCCTATTTTTTATCGACCATTTATAAAAATTGTTAACCCAAAGTCATCTATTTTCTTCGATCAATGCCCGTCTCTCTAACACTTCCTGACACCCCTAAAGTTTTATCAACACACATAAAAACGTGAGTTCCTTTTAAAAAGAACTCACGTTTTTATGATCATATAAAGTTTTCCCCTTTTTATAGCTTCAAACAATCTATGAACTTGATCATAAGGTTAAGGATTTGCTTTTTGTTTGTTCCATCTTTTTCATTGGTAATTGAGCAATAAATATACCTGCAAGTATCAAACAAGATCCCAGTATAACCCCTGCTGTTATCTTTTCACCTAAAAGCACCGCACTGAAAAGCAAACCAAAAACAGGAACAAGCAATGTTGAGATTGTTGCCGTAACAATATCGATCATACTAAGTACAATAAACCATAATGTAAAACAGAAAGCCGAAGCTAAAGCACCCGTAAACAGAATATAGTATATGCTTGTTACATTGAATTGGATGGGTTCTCCCCATTCCATTCCAATTGCAGCTGCCGTGATTCCTAATGTTCCAAACCCCATTTGATATGCAGTTACTTGTATTTTTGAAACACCTTTTACCTTTAACTGATAATATACATTTGCTAATCCCCATGATGCAGCTGCTATTATTATCAGTATTTCACCGAATAAAGCAGAAAAATCCTGACCAACAAATATGTCCCAGCCAATAATCATGATAAGTCCAACAACACCTAATCCAAGTCCCACCATTTTAGTTATCGTAATTTTTTCTTTTAAAAGCTTCACTGCAAAAAAACTGCTCCAAATCGGCATGGAATATAATAATACGGATGATTTACCTGCCTCAACAAAGTGTAATGCATACATTACCAATAAATAAACAACCGCTGTTTGCAACAAACCAACGATGACAATGTGTCCTAACTGCTCTTTTGGCGGTCTTTTCATTTTCATAAAGAACATAATCATAAATAAGATGACAGATCCTACACCAAATCGTAGCGCAGAAAAGGAAAATGGACCCATGTACCGGAGAGCTTCTTTCATAAGAACCCAGCCATATCCCCAAATAAGCGTGATTAATAAAATCAAAACATACACCACCCACTTACGTTGAAGCAGCGGACTAGTTGACATCTGTTCCATTCCTTTGCCCATTAAATATCAGGTCCTTTTCAATATTTTGAATATTTTAGGTAACTATCTATAGGTTAGTATAATTTAGTTATAAGTACAATATTAAACTATTCTATAGATTATTTCAGACGGTCCTTTCATATTATGAAATTCCTAAAAAATTCTAAAGAGAGCCATTTTAAGATCCCCATTGTATTCGCACCTTTTGATTGTCCCTGATCCATTTTAATAATGGTCTGTCTTTTGACACTACCCTGCCAACTACATTCACTTTTTCATCTGCTGGTAAATCCCGTTTTGTAATTTGTATTTCTCCTTGGTACCGTAAATATTTTTTATTATCTATTGTTATTGTCCCGATTGGACGTTCCATACAATTTGATGGTGAAATGTTTTTATGAGGATACTGCCGTGATTCCACGGAACGAAAGCAATCTCGAGCCCCATCAGGACGGTTTGTATGTAAAACAGGTATTTTCTGCAATATTTCCTCAGCTGAATTTTCATCCGGTTCTGCTTTCAAAAGGATTTCATTATTCTTATTGTACGAAGTGAATTGGTCTAATGTCGATGAACTTATAGCTACATCACCAATTAAAATTTTATCAACTCGTCCAACCATCTTCATTTCCATGTAGGAAGCAAAAGGTGATTGTTTCCTATGATCCTCAATCGTAGGCAACGTTTGATACAATGGACCACGCAACTCTTCATCTCCGGGAATAAAGGTCATAATGGTTATCCCTTTTTCTTTTAACCAGCGGTTTTTCTCTATAAAGTCATCAAGATCAAGCCCAGTTTCAGGGCGTGGATAAAAATTATGCCAGGCTTCTACAGATGCAGTTACCAAACCGTTTGCTTTCATTCGTGTTAAAGCCTCTTCTGTAATCGTACTCGCATTTAAAGCTACTTTCATTTTTTGAGATAGTTCGATGATCACAGGTTCGGGAATACCGTAATCCACTCGGATTCCGGTCAACCCCCATCTGAGTAATTTATCCGCGTTAGACCAATTCATTCCTAATAGGTTTAAAGAATCTGGAGATATATCTGCCATTAGCTCCATGTCCAGTTGGGTTGCTAAATGACCCAGTTCCTTTAACTGGTCCTTATATTTCGAATTATCTTCTTCTGGAATATGAAGGGATGTAAAAATACAACGAAAACCGCAATCATTCATTTTTCTTATATATGATTTTTGATCTGCTATTTCTTTATTTCCTAAGTATACAGAAATCCCTAGCATTGCTATCACACATCCTTTTTCAGTATATAGAAAAAAGGAGGTAAAAAACCTCCTTTTATTTGTGACCATACGAACTTAAATTCCGTCTGCCATTTCTTCTTTAAATCCAAATAAATACGTAAATAAAAATCCAAACACATATGAAATAACTAGACCAACAAAATAGCTAAAATATTTTCCATCTGTAATTAATGGAATTAATGATAGTCCGGAAACCCCAATTCCTGCTGCTGCGGTGTGCATAACAGCTTGGAAAGCACCGCCAAACGCTGCACCAATACACGCGGTAATAAAAGGTCTGCCTAATGGCAAGGTTACCCCATATAATAATGGTTCGCCAATTCCAAGGAAGCCAACAGGTAAACTACCTTTTATAATATTTTTCAATCGTTTATTTTTCGTTTTCACATAAATAGCGATTGCAGCACCAACCTGACCCGCGCCTGCCATAGCTAGAATCGTTAGGAGAGCAGTACCACCATAAGCATTAATTAGTTCCGCATGGATCGGCGTCAATCCGTGATGTAATCCGACCATAACTAAAGGTAAAAAGAATCCAGATAAAACAGCTCCAGCTACAACACCACCTACATCAATCAAGGCGGTCAATCCGTTCGTAATACCATCTGAAACGAGACCAGCCACTGGCATAACTGCATATAATGATACAATTCCTACTAAAAGTACGGTAATCAATGGTGTAAATATAATATCTACTGAGGCAGGTATACCTTTACGAACATATTTTTCTACAAAAGCCATCAGCCACGCAGCGAATATCACTCCGAATAATCCGCCTCTACCCGGAATTAATGCATCCCCGTAGATTGTTATTTGCTCTAGCATCGGATTAAACAGGAACATTCCGGCAATTGCACCAAGTACAGGCGTCCCGCCAAATTCTTTCGCGGTATTCCAGCCAACTAAAATAGCTAAATAGGTAAAAATACCACTTCCAATTAATAGTAAAATTTGCATCCAAGTTGCTTCGTCATTTGCACCTGCGTTTTTAGCAAAATTTGCAACTCCATTAATAATACCAGAGGCAACTAGACCTGGAATTAATGGAATAAATATATTCCCAATCTGCGAAGAAGATTTTTAAATGGCGTCTTATTTTTTCTTTTAATATTTTCTTTTTTTATCGCTGCTTGTTCTTCAAAGGTTAAGTTATCTACTTCGGGCTCAGCGTCCTCCCCAATTCCAAGACCTGTAAGTTGGCTTAATTCCTCTGAAACCCTATTTACTGTACCGGGACCGATGACAATTTGTAATGTTTCATCAGCAACTACACCCATAACCCCTTCAATTTGTTTTAGCTTGTCATAATCAGCTTTGGTGTCATCATTTAGGAGTAGTCTTAACCGTGTCATACAATGTGTAATGCGTTTTAGATTATCCTTCCCTCCAATCTGCTCTAAAATTCCTTTAGCCATATTCTGTTCTTTGCCCATAACTTTACCCTCCCTTTATTTTGATAATGCTTTACGCACAAATCCATTGACCCCGTGTAGCTTTTCTGCTGCTTCCTCATGAGAACACTGTAATAGGATCATGACAATTGCTTCTTTGACATGGTGATTAGCCTTCTCAAAATAGCTGCTTGCAGTCTCATAATCTACATTTGTTGCCTCCATAATAATTCGTTTGGATCTCTCTTCTAGTTTATGATTGGTTGGTTTCAAATCTACCATTAAATTTTGATATACCTTACCTATCCCAACCATTGCTGTTGTTGAAATCATATTTAAAACCATTTTTTGTGCTGTTCCCGCTTTTAAACGAGTAGATCCGGTTAATACCTCAGATCCTGTTTCAAGCTCAACTGCTATTTGACTGCACTTGCTTATTTCTGCATTTGTATTACAAGATATTCCAACCGTCCCTGCCTTTTTTTCATTTGCATACTGTAATGCTCCAACTACATATGGTGTTCTTCCACTTGCTGCTAAACCAATTACTGTGTCATTTTTATTTAAATCTATGTTTTCTAAATCCTTCTTTCCAAAATCAGGATTATCCTCTGCTCCTTCCACAGCATTTGAAACCGCTTTCATCCCACCCGCAATAAGGCCATGGACCATCTCTGATGGAGAACCAAAGGTTGGAACACATTCAACAGCATCTAATATTCCTAATCTACCACTAGTCCCTGCACCAACATATATTAATCTTCCATTATTCTGAAATGATTGAATAACCATGTATACGGCTTTTTCGATCGATCCTATTTCTTTTTCAATTGCTCTAGTAACTCTTTCATCTTCTTTATTCATTATTTGTAATATATCTTGAATAGACATTTGATCAAGGTCCATCGTATGTTTATTTCTAGTTTCAGTAACTAATTTATCTAACATAAAAATTTCATCACCTTCCTTTTCTTTATATCTATTTTATAGGATTTTGAAATTTAATGTCAACTATTAATAATTAATTTATGAAACAAAATTTCATTTATGACAAAGAAATAGTTATCTTCTCAATTTCATTACTTCCTCTCTCGCTTCTTGATACTGCTCTACAACTTCTTTTCCAATACTGTTAAAAAGACTTATATAAAGACTATCAATGATGGTGAGCTGTGTCATTCTCGAAGTAATGCTTCCTACACGAAAGTCTTTTTCTACATGTGGAGTTGCCAGGCGTATATCAGCTTCTTTATATAAAGGCGATTTATTAATATTTGTAACTGCAATCAGTGTGGATCCTTTTTTTTGGGAAAATCTGGATAAATCTAAAACATCTTTCGTTTGTCCTGACATACTAATCGCTACAAAAACATCTTTTTCATTTAAATACGGTATATGAGAAAGCATATAATGAAAATCCTGGCTAAATTCTGCCTGAAACCCTAGCTTTGTGAATTTATATAAAGCATCCATTGCTGCAATTGCCGATCCGCCTACACCATAAAAAACGATTTTTCTGGCTTCTTTTAATACATCGATTGCTTGTTCTAATTCCTTTTTATTTATAGACCCTGATAGCGATTCAATGGCACTTTTATTCACATGTGTAACCTTTTGAAACAATTCGTACGGGGAATCTTTTTTCTTAACGATGGAAAAATCCGTTATATACTCTTCAGATACAGCTAGTTCCTGGGCTAAGGTAATTTTGAATGTCTTAAAGCTATCTATTCCCATTGTCTTTGAAAAACGAATCACACTAGCCTCACTGACATTTGATTTTTCTGCTAACTCCTTTGTTGTCATATTAGGTATAAGTTCAGCATGATTTAATATATATGAAGCTACTTTTTTTTCGGTTGCTGACAAGCTATTCATTCGATTTTTGATACTTAAGAGCAATGTATTTGCCATTTAAATCTCCCCTTTATTCGGTCTATATCCGTTCTTATTCTATCATTTCTAAAAAGTTAACTCCAACACAATAACAGTCCCAGTATAAGCAAACTGTGCATATTATACTATTGATACACCAAAAAATGAGGAGGATTGAAATCAATGGTTTATGGAATGAATCCAAATCCGTATATTACGTACAATCAAACGCACCATTACAAAGGTTTACTACCCTTTCAACTTGAATCATCCAGATGGTTTACCGCGAACCATACGTAAAGGGCAAAAAGATAAAAAAATAGAACAAAAAGGCCACACACATGCTCATTCTGGAGCAACAACATGCCAGGATGAACACACTCATTTACACCCTGGTGTGACAAGCACACCAATTCATACAAAAGATGGTCATGTGCATAAAATATGGGGAAATACTACGTTTGATGATGAGCATATTCATTACTACGAAGACTATACCGGTCCTCCAATTCCATTATCAAATGGTTATCACACCCACTACGTTAAAACAAAAACAACTACTAATGATGGGCACGTTCATGTTGTCAAAGGATTTATTGAACCATCAAAAAGTTGATGTTACGCATAAAAAGAGACCACCTCCATAGTAGAGATGGTCTCTGATCTATCTAATTAACCCATTCATCAACTAAATCCTGATTTTCTTCAACCCATTTTCTAGCTCCCTCAATCGGTTCATCAGCATCATTTACGTAACTCATTAATTCACCGATCGATTCATCATCCATTTCCCAGTTCTTCAGCCATTGATCGACCTCTGGATGGTCTTCAGCAAAGTCTTGCCGCGTTGCAATAAATATTTCTTCTACACCACCATAGGTTTCTTTCGGATCTTCTAAAAACTTCAAATCCATCTCAGCAAATACACGATGTGGCTTCCATAAAGGAGCAACAATACTTCCTTTTTCTTTGATTGTTTCATCGATTTCCGTAATCATTGCTGGTTCAGAACTTGTGAGCAGTTCGTAGTCAAGATCATAATCCTTAATGACATCTTCTGTCACTTCCATTGTTCCTGCACCTGGATCAAATCCAGTAATTGCCCCTTCAAATTTATCTTTGTATTTATTTAAATCTTCAATACTATTCACTTCATCCATATATTCAGGAACAACTAAGCCAACTTTCGCATTATCGTACCAAGGTTCTTCAAAAAATGTAACAGTGTCTTTATATTGCTTTTTGTAGCTTGCATCCTGAACAGGGAGCCATACTTCAAGATTCACATCTAAATCCCCGCTCTCAAGTGCTGCCATAATTGTTCCCATATCAAGTAACTTCAGGTTTACATCATAGCCTCTTTCTTCAAGAATAACCTTCCACATATTCGTTGTAGCAATATTTTCAGCCCAGCTGATCTGCGCCATAACGATTTCATCGTCATTTTTCCCTTCCTCGGAACTTGACGATTCATTCTCCGAATCACTGCAAGCCGCAAGTACGATCATTAGGATTGTGAATAAAATTACTTTTTTTCCCCATTTAAAATTCATTCTATTTATTCTCCTTGTTAAGTTTATGTTTCATTCATGTTTTGGTAAAAAATCAAAGATGCTTTCATTCCGAATACTCTCAACTAATCTTTCTAACCAATGATAATAAATTTTTGAGCTTTCAAGCATCTGATAGTACTCATTTGCTTCATCACGCATTTCTTGTGAGCAATATTGATCTTCCATTACTTCTTTCAAGTAAAAATCCGCCTCATAAATGGCTTCCATATTCATTTTTACTTCCCGTTCCCACATTTTACAATAAAAGGACATGAAAGAACGAAAAAAGTCCTTTTCTGCCATATACGTGTGTTTTCGTGAACCACGTTGAAATGTTTTTTTCACCATATCAATCTCTTGTAATTTACGTACACTGGTACTCATACTAGGTTTGCTCATTTCAAGCTCTTCCCGCATTTCGTCCAAATTCATCCGGCCTTTAAAATACATCGTTGCATATAACTTTCCAACTGAAGGAGTAACTCCATACAAGTCCATTGTTTCGGATATAGCACCAATAACTTGGTCTTTGGCATAATCTATTTTTTCTATTGCTTGTTCATCAGGTGACCTTTCCATAATTTCACCCCCATTTGACATTTAGTTTGTTTTGTTTATTAAATAAATATTTTACAAATTTAATGGTAACGGCTTAATTTTAAATGTCAAATGCCAAAACAAAATTCATTTCCTTTAGCGCATGCTAGGCTTACGTTGAAAAAAATCTATCTTTTTTTCTTTTTGACAAATTAAAATCAACATGATACATTTAATTTGTTCAAAACATTAAAATTTTATTTAACAAATTTAACATTTTTAAGGAGGGAGTCTATTGGACATCAAGAAGCAATTTATAGATGGGAAATGGGTTGTTTCCGAATCTAATAAAACAAGAGACATTATTAACCCTTTCAATAAAGAAATTATTGCGCGTGTTACGGAGAGTGATGAAGATGATGCTAAGCTTGCCATTGCAGCAGCAAGAAAAGCATTTGATCATGGCTCATGGCCTACAACTCCAGCAACTGAACGCGGACAAATTGTAAATAAAATTGCTGATTTAATTGAAAGAGACAAAGAAGAATTAGCTGAATTAGAATCTCTTGATACCGGTAAAACAGTAGAAGAAAGTCGTGGCGATATGGATGATATTGCTGGTGTATTTCGCTATTACGCAGAATTAGCTGATAAAGATGGTGGGGAAATCATCGATTCTCCTATTCCAAACTCTGTTAGTAAAGTGGTTCGTGAACCAGTTGGTGTATGCGGTCAGATTACACCATGGAATTATCCATTACTGCAAGCATCATGGAAGTTAGCTCCAGCATTGGCAGCAGGAAATACACTTATCATGAAGCCAAGTGAAATTACCCCGCTTACTTCTATTAAAGTATTTGAATTAATGGAAGAAGCTGGAGTTCCAGCAGGTGTTGCCAACCTTGTTCTAGGGGCAGGTAACGCAGTAGGTGCAGAACTCTCGGAAAATAATGATGTTGACTTAATTTCTTTTACAGGTGGAATAGAAACAGGGAAAAAAATAATGAGAGCGGCGAGTGATAATGTTAAAAAAATTGCATTAGAACTTGGCGGAAAAAACCCTAATGTCGTATTTGCTGACGCAGATTTTGATACTGCTTTGGACCAGGCAATGAATGCTGTTTTCTTCCATGCTGGACAAATCTGTTCTGCAGGAACAAGACTCATTGTTGAGGACAGGATTCATGATAAATTTGTCAATGCGCTAGTTGAAAAAGTAGAGAATATTAAGTTAGGCAGTGGTTTTGATGAGACTACGCAAATGGGGCCACTTATTTCAGAAGAGCACTTAAATAAAGTAATAAAGTATGTCGAAAATGGCGTTAAGGAAGGCGTAACCGTAGCAACAGGCGGAAAACGACCTGAGGATCCTAAACTGCAGGATGGATTTTTCTACTTACCTACAGTTCTAACAAACTGTGAAAGTAAAATGGATGTTGTTCAAAATGAAGGATTTGGTCCTGTCATTACGGTGGAAAAATTCTCTAATGAAGATGAAGCTATTAAACTAGCAAACGATTCAATTTATGGCCTATCCGGAGGAGTTTGGACAAACGACATTGCTAAGGCTGAACGTTGTGTAGCCAAGATGCGCATGGGCACCGTTTGGATTAATGAATTTAATCTTTATTTTCCACATGCACCTTGGGGAGGCTTCAAACAATCCGGCATTGGGCGAGAACTAGGAAAAGCAGGATTAGAAGAGTACACAGAAACAAAACATATTTTTCATAATTTAAAACCAGAACCTATCAACTGGTTCCAATAAATAAAATTAATAAGCGAAATGTTAATTATTAGGAGGAAAAAGAATGAGCTTAAATATGAAAGTAGAACAAATGTATAATTTCCATCAATTTGAATTACCAACAGCAATCAAGCACGGGATCGGCTCTATCAAGCATATTGGAGAAGAAGTGAAAAACCTTGGTGTTTCCAAAGTACTTTTAGTAACTGACCCTGGTATTTATAATGCAGGCGTAACTGCTCCTGTAGAAAAACATTTAGAAGAAGCAGGTATTGAAATTGTGTTGTTTAATAAAGTAGAACCAAACCCGCCAGTAAGATTAATTGCAGAAGGTTCAGCTCTTTATAAGCAAGAAAACTGTAATGGGTTAGTGGCAGTTGGTGGAGGTAGTTCCATGGATACTGCTAAAGGAATTGGTGTAGAAGCAACACATGAAGGCAGTGTACTTGATTACGAAGCAGCAGAAGGTAAAAAACCACTGGAAAATCGTATTCCACCTCTAACAACGATTCCTACAACTGCTGGAACTGGTTCTGAGGTTACACAATGGGCAGTTATTACAGATGAAGAACGTGAATTTAAGTTTAATACAGGTGGTCCTTTAATTGCGGCTCATTTAACAATTTTAGATCCTGAATTGCATATTTCTATGCCTCCGCACGTAACAGCAATGACAGGTATTGACGCTCTTGCACATGCAATCGAATGCTATACGATGCATTACGCACAACCGGTTACTGATGCAGTTGCATTATTAGCAATGGAATACGTTGGGAAATATATTCGCCGCGCTTATGCAGATGGTGGAGACCTAGAAGCCCGTTATGGAATGGCACAAGCAGCAATGTTAGCAGGACTTTCTTACGGTAGTGAATCAGCTGGCGCAGCACACGCGATGTCACAATCATTAGGCGGCATTATCCCAGTTGCGCATGGACAATGTGTTGCAGCAATGATGGGACCTGTTATGGAATTTAACTGGAAAGGTCACCCTGCAAAATTTGCACGAATTGCTCAAGCATTAGGTGTTGACACATTCCACATGACAACAGAAGAAGCAGCTAAAGCAGCAGTAAATGAAATGTACCAATTAGTAGAAGATCTAGATGTTCCATCTCTTGAAGAACAAGGCGTTTCACCTGATATGATCGATCGCCTATCAGAAGTAGCGATGACTGATCCACAAACTGTTGGGAATCCGCGTGACCTAACAGTAAAAGATTATAAATGGATTTACAAACGCTGTTTTAACCAAACTCCTAAGACACTATAAAAAATGCCATAACCGATGAACATTTAAAGTTTTCAGCAAAATAGAATAGAAAGCATGTAGAGTGAATGTGTATTCCTCTACATGCTTTTTTTATCAACATTCATTCCAGCAATGCCATCCAAGCTCGATCATGGTGCCAATCTACTTGCACATTTTTTTCAAAAAAATTTGTTAAGCTCGCACTATTTAATACTTTTTCCCTTTCCCCTTGAGCAAATACAGCTCCTTGTCTAAGCAATAATGTATGGCTGAATATCGGTAGAATCTCCTCGATATGATGTGTTACAAATAAAATCGTTGGACCTTCTTTTTGTGCAGCTAACCGCTTTATAGTAGCTAAAATATCCTCACGTGCAATAAAATCAAGCCCGCTCGTCGGTTCATCCAAAATAAGAACATTCGGTGAAGCCATTAATGCTCGTGCGATTAGAATTTTTTGTCTTTCACCTTGTGAACAAGTCTGATACGTCCGATCCTGTAAGTCACAGCATCTTAACTCCTCCATCAAGTGATACGCCTTTTGATAATCTTCCTTAGTTGGATCTTCGTAAAGTCCAATGGATGCATATTTTCCGCTAACAATAATATCCTGTGTTTTGTGCATTGGTCTGATTCTATACTCTAAAGATGAACTAACCCAACCAATGAATTTTCTAAGTTCTCGTATATCCGTCCTTCCAAATAAATTGCCTAATACACTAACTTTTCCAGACGTCGGCCATATATAGCCATTGAGCATATTTAATAAAGTCGTTTTCCCTGAGCCATTTAACCCTAAAATTGCCCAGTGCTCTCCCTTATTCACTTTCCAATTGATATTTTGAAGGATTAACTTACCATCTCTTTTCCAAGAAACATTTTGCATTTTTATCGTATGGTCCATCTACTATCGCCTCTTTATAATATGATTATAATCATAAATATACCAATTTTAAGAAAATAATAATAGAAATAAGATTTCATTCTTTATCATTTAACAAGCCAAGATACATGTTATACTTAGAAAAGAATAATTTATGTACAGAGGAGTTTTGTAAAATGATTAAAGTTAAAATGAACGTCCAGACCGCCTATCATGGCAATTTACTTCGAGCTGGAAAAGTATACGAAATCGATGAAGCAATAGCTAAGCGATGGATTGCAAGCAACATAGCAGAAAAAGCAGAAAAAAATTAAAAAATAAAGGAAAAGAGACCCTATCTTTAGAGTCCCTTTCCCTATCTATATGGAAAAACGCTACTTGTTTGCAAAAAATTCCTCAGCCTTCTCCAGGAATACTTCCTGATCAGGAGTTAAATCATACTCCTCTACAATAGCGTCTACCGGACAAACTGCTACACATGCACCACAGTCTATACATACATCCGGATCTATATAAAATTGATCTGGTCCTTCCTCAATGCAGTCGACAGGACATACGCTTACACATTCGGCTGACTTTTCCGGACCACATGGATCTAATATTACAAAAGCCATCTATATTCTACCTCCCTTTAATTCAATAGCTTATATGTTTCTCTTTCCAATGATACATGAGGCATCGATTACAAGTAAAGAGTTTAATATCGTTTATGTATCCTTCTCAAAATATAAATGATGGTGAAGAAGACAACCTGAATTAAATTGTGCCTCGCAGTACGGGCAAGTATTTCTGCAATCTCTATACGCCTGAATCGTCAATTCATTTTTACACGAACCACATAAAACTGCTTTTTTGCCAAATTCTTTTTTTGGCCAGACAGCACCTTTCCCACATCCATATTTTTGATGACAAAGGTAACATGGAAAATAAGCGTCGCAACAGAAAAATTTGATGGCAATAATATCTTTTTTAGTCTGATAATGTTCACAACGTGTTTTTTCGTCTATTGCGCCGTGTACAATAAATTGATCAATCTTCATGAAATAACTCCTCGTATAGTATATTTAGGCTTTTCTATTCAGCCTATTAACTCTTACAAATTTACAAAAATCTCATTGTTGATAACTACGTTACCTTTCACTGCTGGCGGACGCTTTCCGCGGGCATGGCTTGAGCCCTCC
>NZ_JFBD01000063.1 GCF_000709085.1 Virgibacillus alimentarius
CAATTCTTTTCCCCCTTGCGGATTGAACCGCATAAAAAGACTGTTTCCCAGTGTGCGCCTTGGTCTTCCTACACGCAGGCTGTGCACCTTGATTTTTGAACCTAGATGTTAGTAGCTCTAGGGCGGCTTTCAATGCAAGGTAAAATTCCTTTAACAGATTACCAGTAAATTTTCTGTTTTTTTGCTGGTTTAGCTTCGTGTTGCTTTTTTTAAGTGAATTGCACCTTGATAATCAAATAGTTATTTATTTTTCTTTTGACATACTACCGCAGGTCTTTATTAAAAAAAGAGATTGACCAACAGACAGGTATACAGACAGCTATTGATCCTGTATTCTTTTGTTGCCAATCTCACGCTCTTATTATTTTTCTATTTTTTGTTTTGTGGCCTTTTTGGAATAAATTCAAAAATCTTCCCGGATTCCACTACACTTATGAATTCCATTAACCATTTATAATAATTTTGTGCGTAGCGGAGCTTTTCAATATCTTTTGTAATCTTGTCGATTAACTGCTCGTCGGTTGTTTTTTCCACTAGTAATTCCAGCTCTTCTACTGCTTCTTCTGCTTCTTCAATATTTGTTTCTGTATGCTGACGCCAACGATTCCCAAATAGTGAGGTAAATGACTTATACCAATCTTCTTCTGATTGATAAAGATCTTTTCGAATTCCTTTTTTAAAAGTAGACTCAACCATTTTCATCTCCGATAATACACGTACTCCTGTCGACATACTGGTTTTGCTCATCTCTAACGCATCACGCATACCATCGAGTGTCATCGGTTCATCTGAAAAATACAAGACCCCATATAATCTTCCAACAGAAGGGGTCATACCATATAAGTTCATGTTTTTAGCTATGACTTGAATGAATTTTTCAATTGTTTCTTCGTATCTTTCCCAATCTTTTTTTTCTCCTTGTTCCCCAGCCAATGGAATTCCTCCCATTTATTAATAAGCCAATTTTCTCTTAACTAAAATATAAGGTTTTTATACCTTAAACGTAATAGATATAATGACGTGTCCCTAAGTATTTGTTCAAGAAATCTTTTCTGAAATAAGTTTAGCATGAATAATTATTAAATGCGAATAGGATTCCCTAAGCGAATAATTTTAGCTTTTTGTGCTGCTTGCAGTATATCTGATTTACATGTAAATAGAATAATCTGCTGATGTTTCGCTTGGTCTGCTAGAATTTCCATTACACGCATCGTACGTATAGAATCGAAATGCACGAAAGCATCGTCTATTATAAAAGGTAAACAATGCTTATTACTCATAATCTCGCTAATAGCAAGTCGTAAAGAAATATACAACTGGTCAATCGTTCCCTTTGATAACTCATTCACATTATACCTTATCTCGTCGCTGGCTTCTACCTGGAAGAACGTATTCTCTAAAGGGGGATACACTTTTATATATCTGTGATTGGTTAAAACTGCAAAAAACGTTGATGTTCGATTTATTACCTTATCTAAATACTTTTTGCGATAGCTGCGCTTTGTTTCCGTCAAGATTCCTTTAGCTGTTTGTAGAACCGCCCATTCATTAGCAAGCTTTTTTAAATGCTCCGATTCCCTATGAAAACGATGCATAATGTTCGAATATGCTTCAGACATTTCCAAATTAGATATATCTGAATGTACACTAGCAAGTTGGTGTCTTTTTGCTTCAATCTCTTTTTCAAGCTCATCGATTACTTCTTTGTTTTGTTCATATTTTCCTTGAAGTGTTTGTTCATTTATACCTTTTCCATTTATAAATGTATTCTGATCTCCATCAGGGAAAATGATGGATAATTGGCTGACAAATTGATTGATCTTTTCAGTTATTTCTTTTTTCTTTTCGACTTGCTTTGCCTTTTTTAAAAAATCATCCTCTGAGTTTACGTTAGCAGTATCATATAAATTCCTTATCTCACGTTCATACGTTTCTACTTTCTGCTTTAACACCCGTTGTTGTTCAGCATTGTCTATGCTCCAATTTTCATATTGGCGCAAAACGTTTTTCGCATTCTCCCTATCCTCTAAGCTTTTCCTTATAATCTTTAATTGAAATTCCATCGCGTCATTAACCGATTCTCCGCTTATATCTTGCAAAAAAATACGACATTTATTTTCAAATTCAATTTGGTATTCATTTAGCTTTTGATATAAAGCCTCATATTCCACCTTTTTCCGATTTTGAGAAAGAAGGTTTTTCATCGCATGATAAAATTCCGGCCAATAGGAAACACTTATTTTCTCAAGAAATGGATAATGTTTATATTGTTCTTCCATTCGGACCAGTAATTGTTTTTCTTTTGTTTGCAAAGCAAACTTTTTTTCTTCCCATTTCATTAACTGTACATGTAAAGCCTTTAGTTGCTGTAGTGTTACTTCCAGTTTCTCTCTTCGCTGTTTATCCTCAGCAAGCAAATGTTCTATATTTTCTTTCTCCTCTTTTGTTATCGTACTGGAGGATATTACCTCTTCATTCGTATCAAGAAACTGATCTGTAACATGTAAGGACCTTTTTCCTAAAAAATACTGTCCGCCCCCAAGCAGCAGCAAGATTACTGTTCCAGTGAAAAGGAGCGAGTCATCAGTAATACTTGCCAAAAGTGCAATAAGGACTGCAGCTACCACACTTGCAAGGAAAAGATTAGATATCCTTTTTTCTTTTTGTTTTTTTGCTTTTTCCCATTTTAATTGCTGATTACTTTTTGCAGCTTGGAAACTTCTCATGTAATCCTGTTCGTTGTATCTATTTAACTTATGAACACATTCATTTCTTTGCTGATCAGCAAGAACACACGCTTCTTCTTCCTCCCTCAAAGATTCTAATTCATTCTGTTGTTTCTTTAAATATTCTGCTTCTTGATCTATTTGATCTTGTTCAGCATTTAATTGATCACGATTGTTCTTAATATCATTCCATGTTTTTTCAATTTGAAAAGGGAAAGTTATATTCGATAAATCGCCCGGATCGAGACCTAGATCTAGCTCTTCCAGTTCTTTTTTCATTTGTGTTTCTAATTGCTTCACTGTTACCCGGATTTTTTCTATTTCACGTCTATTTTCTAAATACGATTGTTCTCCTTCGATAATTTCTTGTGCTTGCTTATAGACTGCCTCCTCGTGTAATTTTTGCTGTAACTCCTCTCGCCTTTCTTTATATTTTCTTTGATTATCTTCAACAACAGACAATTCGCTTTTCAATGGAAGAAGTTGTTCCTTTAGTTGATTCAAGCGCTCAATCCCATCTTCAGGAAAAGCTATTTGAGATGGATAATTCGATAATTCACTTAAATAATAATGATACTTTTTTATAAGAGGTAAAGCTTGTTGTTGTTTCTCGAGTGTAAAACTATCTTCTTTTGCTTGATGAATGGAAGACTGCAAGCTGGAAATTTCATTTTTTATAACTTGTATATCTGTCTTCTTCTCCTTATAGGTATCTTCCCGCGCTTCATGTTTCTTAAGGTCTGAAAAAAGTTCCTCTAAAGTTTTAAGTTGTTGATTGATCACTGGCTTTTTTCCGTAACGTTTAAACAAATCCCCCATCTTGCTATCTAATCTTTTCTCAATAGAATAAATATTGTTAGAACCAGTTAATCCAATTCCAAGAAGAACCTCACCTAAGTCGTCTTCTTTCATCTTTGTGATGTTGCTTAAATCTGCTCCCGAAAATGAAAAAATTGATTCATAAATTGTCTTTGTCATGCCTTTTAACTTTTCTTTCAGCCAGGTCTCATCATGTTCATCTCCTGCCTGCGTATAGCATTTAGCAGCTCCATTCCTAACTTGGTCCAAACGTTCAATCGTAAATTTCTTACCATTATCGTCAATAACAGTCAGTCTTCCACCAAGCTTTCCGCTAGATTTAGGCTGATAAAATGTGCGCTGCTTAGGTGGAAGTCCAAATAGCATAAATAACAAAAATTGTTGTAAGGTTGACTTTCCAGACTCATTTTCACCGTAAATGCAGATATAGGAATGACCAGAAAAATCAATTGTTTCATCCACCCATCTGCCAAAACCGTAAATTGTTGCCCGCTGTAATTTCAAATTATTCACCCTCATTCATCATGAGTTCATTCATTAAAAGCTGTTTCGCTTTCTCTTTGATCCTTTTTTCATCTTCTGTTGATAAACAATCTAAATACTTTCTTGCTTGTCTATGCTCAAATAATTCTTTTGTAAAAGAGTGAACAGATACCTTATCAAAATGCCTTATAAGCTCACCCATAAAATGTTCAGCCCTGTACAACATTTCGTCAGAAAAAAGACTTGCGTGTACAACTGCGGTATAACGGAAAATATACATCCATGGTTTCTGATGGGCTAATGTTTCATTAATAAGCTCGATGAGATCGTCAAGATACTGTTCTGTTTCCCATTGCTTTAAAAGCCTATTATTACTTGTCAGTTTCAATTGGACTAGCTGAGAAATAGATGGATCTAATTCTGCACCAAGCTTCTTTTTTATTTCATTCTCCAGATGATAAACTTCCTCGCAATTGGAAACATCAAGACTTACCTCATTAAATTGAATGGCTTGCAGCGGAATAAAAGAAGCCGTTGTATTTGTGGGTGACATCCTGACATGATAACATCCTTTTTCACCCTGCTCTTTCCGATTGCGGCCTTGTATATTCCCTGGATAAATAATATATGGATTTTCTTTTAAGATTTCCCGCTTATGGATATGGCCAAGGGCCCAATAATCAAAATCCTTATTTACTAAATCACTTAAATAAAATGGTGCATACACATCGTGCTCTGTATTGCTATGCAAACTCCCATGAAGCATCGAAATATGATACGGGATCTGCTCATCCTGGACATAATATTCCTTCGCTTTATTTGTTTCAACTGCCCTATTTTTATAACTAAACCCATAAATATTAGCGATTGCCTTGCCATTCCTTTTATATGTAAAATAATTGACTTGCTCATCTTGAAAAATAAACACGTTAGATGGGTAAGTTACTGCATACTTGTTGCCATTTAGGTAATCATGATTTCCATATGATATATAGACCGGAATTTGATGTTGTTCCAAATCCTCAAATGCACGCCGTAGACGGATTTGGGCTTTAAGACTCTGTTTTTCATTATCGAATAGATCACCAACTAAAAGTACGAAATCTACTTGTTTTTCGATAGCAGCCTGAACTAACTTTTTAAGTGCAGTAAATGTACTCGCTTGGAGATCTGAGAAAATATGTTCTGGAGTATGAGCTAATCCTTGAAAAGGACTATCTAAATGTAAATCAGCTGCATGGATAAAAGATATTTGTTCCTTCAACGTGGATCACCCGCTACTTTCATTTGACTATCTTCATTTTAGCAAAAAAGGTTTCAGAATGCACGTTCGTATTTCAAAGCAATAAAAAGCCACAGTTTCCTATTCTGTGACTTTTTTTTAAGCCTATTCTTTTTTAGATAAGGCAATCGCCTTTTTTAAATCCTTTAACGAACTGGAGCGGCCATACATCAAGACACCGCCTTTATATACTCTTGCACCAAGAACAGCTAAAAGTACGATTGTCGCTATTAATATCCCAATGGAAATGGAAACTTCCCAGACGGGAACGTCCATCATTCCAACGCGTAGAAACATAAGCATTGGTGAAAAAAATGGAATGTAAGAAGAAATAATCACTAGTTTAGATTCAGGCATATTCAGTCCAAACATTGCAATAAAGAAAGCAATCATAATCAAAAAGGTCATCGGCAGGATTAATTGTTGAACATCTTCTACACGGCTAACAAGCGATCCCAGCATAGCTGCTAATGTTGCGTACAGCAAATAACCTAATAAAAAGAAAATAATTGCATAGATAAAGAGTGCTGGCGATGTATTTTGAATACCAAAATAACTAAAAAATCCTTCGGTTAGCTCACCTTGTTTAGAAACAATGAGGGCATACCCTACTCCTACAACAAGAATAACTTGAGTTAATCCTAGTAATGCGATTCCTATTATTTTTGCAAACATATGCGTAACTGGTGGCGCACTGGATACCAATAACTCCATCACCCGGGATGATTTTTCTGTCGCTACATCTGTTGCAATCATGGATCCATACATAATCACTGCAATATATAATACAAATAGCATAATATAAACGATACCACGTGCCTGACTTAGTTCCTCATCTGTCTTGGCATCTTTATCTAACGCTTTAGTCTGAAATGTGACAGGTGCATTGATATTTTGTAGTGTTGCTTGATCGATCCCTGCCTGCTCCGTTGCCATTGAAACCTTTACCTGCTGTAATTGTTGTTCAATTAGCATTTGCGTATCAGAGTTTGTGATGTTATCTGCATAATAATGCGCTTCTGGCATTTGATTATCACTTAAAGATAATTTAACAAAAGCTTCATATTCTTCCTCTTGTACAGCTTCTTTGGCTTCATCCTCTGATCCAGTAAAAAGTTTTAAACCGACTGTATCATCAACTGTAGAAATATTGCTTTCTAGTGGCTTAAATAATTTTTCCGAATCATCCATTACCGCAATTTTTTTCGAACTGTTATCAGAAAACATATCAATAATCGATTGAATGTTTGAGATTCCTAAGATAAGCAATAATGTTATAAGTGTTCCTATTAAAAAAGACTTCGTTTTCACCCTGGACATGTAAGTATGGGATAAAATAATCCAAAATTTATTCATAAGATGCACCTACCTTTTCAATAAAAATATCATTTAAACTAGGTTCCTCTAATTCAAACCTACGAATAAATCCTTTATCTTGCAGTGCATGAAAAATAGTTTGAGAAATATCTTCATTTTCTATCTGCAGTTCACAGCCTTCTGCTATATTTTTATAACGTACAACCCCAGGATGGTTTTTTAAAAATTCTAGTGACTCGTCCGCATGTATTATCAAATTTTTCTTCCCGTAAGAACGTTTAATCTCTTTTAACGATCCTTTAACAACATCTTTTCCTTTATGTAAAATGCAAAGACTTTCACATAGTTCCTCTACATGTTCCATACGATGTGATGAAAATACAATAGAAGTACCTTGTTCTTTTAAATCGATAACAGCTTCTTTTAACATTTCTACATTAATTGGATCAAGACCTGAAAAAGGCTCATCCAGAATAAGCAATTGCGGTCGATGAATGACAGCAGAAATAAACTGAATTTTTTGCTGATTACCTTTAGACAGCTCTTCCACTTTTTTATCGATATATTCTGGTACTTTAAAACGTTTCAGCCAAGCTTCTAGTGCGGTCAATGCCTCGCTTTTTTTCATTCCACGCAATTTGCTTAGATAAACAATTTGCTCTCGTACTTTCAACTTAGGATACAAGCCCCTCTCTTCAGGCAGGTAACCGATCAAATGACTCTTATGATAACTAATTGATTCCCCATTCCATGAAATATCCCCTTCTGTACGATCTAATAATCCGAGTATCATACGGAATGTAGTTGTTTTACCTGCACCATTTCCACCTAAAAATCCAAAAATTTCCTTTTCCGGAATTTCTAGTGACAAATGGTCCACAGCAGTGTCTTTTCCAAACCTTTTTGTGACTTCTTTTAATAACAATGTCAAATTGCCTTCCCCCTTTATATTTCTTTTAACATTATAATTTCCTTATAAAATTATATCAAATAATATTGTAAAGATGATGAAAAGAAGGATTTTTTTAATAAATAAAGAATATATTCTATATCCTACATATTTCGACTTCAAGGAGGGAAAATTATGAAAACATATGCTTTAACTGTTTTCAGTAAATCTGGAGACAAATTATTAGATGAAGCTTTTACTGCAAAAAGCAATGATGAAGCAAAGGAAATTGGGCAAAACCGTCTAGGTGAAGAAGGTTATCGTGAATATACACATCGATGTGTATCACCTGAGGGTGAGTTAATCCTATTTCACAGGTAAATGCTTTATGCAAAAAGACGGCTAAAGTGATACATAAAGATATTGACAAGGTCGTCTTTTTGCAGAAAAGATCGAAAAAAACCCGCAGACTTTTGTCTTACGAGTTGTTTTCTCATTACTAGTTTGAGTTTTGTTCTCCATAAAGCTCTTCCAATGGCTTTGTGATAATTGCACTAACTTCATTAATAATAAGGTTTAAGCGTTGCTCTTCCTCCATTAGTTTTGAAATATCTTGATGCTGTTGTACTGTTTCAACAACTTTACGGGCTTTTTCAACTTCCTCTTCCGTAATATCTTCACCTGTGGCTTGCTTTTTTTGCAACCCCAACTGCGTATCCCGGAAATTTTCAAACAGTTTCTTAGCAGCCTCATCATTCATTACTGCTTCAAACGCTGCTTTCAAATTTTTAAATTCTGAACTTTCCCGAAGTGCGTTCTCTAAGCCATAAGCACTATCATAAACATTAGACATAGGATACCTCCTCAAATTTTCCAGTCGTCCGATTTTGCAACAGTTAATAAATTACAACTTGAACAACCTAATGGCTACTATAACAAACGTATAGATTCATGTATACTTTTTCTTGAAATTACTATTTATTTTTGACAATTTAAAAGAGCAAAAAAGCCAATATGACTTTTTTTGCTCTGTTGAAAGAGGTTTTTCCTCTTCTTAGCCATTTTT
>NZ_JFBD01000064.1 GCF_000709085.1 Virgibacillus alimentarius
TATCTTCTATCCGGTTGATTCCTCCACCGGTCCGGTCGATATATCTCTCGTTTTCAACGATCCACACACCGTCGTTTCGCAAACAAAAAAAGATCCAGCCCATTTTTGAGCTGAATCCTTCTTATATCTTTTATTTTGTACCGAATAAACGATCTCCTGCATCTCCAAGACCCGGTATGATATATCCTTTTTCATCTAGCTTTTCATCTAGTGCACCTAGGTAGATATCCACATCAGGATGGTTTTCTTTCACGAGCTCTACGCCCTCAGGAGCAGCAATCAAGCACATTAAGCGAATATGTTTTGCTCCGCGTTTTTTTAACGAATAGATCGCGTCATTTGCAGACCCACCTGTTGCCAGCATTGGATCTAACACAATCAATTCACGCTCTGATATATCTGATGGTAATTTAATATAATATTCTACTGGTTGCAAGGATTCAGGATCACGGTACAAGCCAACATGTCCGACACGCGCAGCTGGAAGTAAGTTTAACATCCCATCGACCATCCCTAAACCGGCACGGAGAATTGGGATTAAGCCAATTTTCTTACCTGCTAATACTTGTGCCTTTGCTTCCATTACTGGAGTTTCGATTGTCTTTTCCTGTAGCGGGAGGTTCCGGGTGATTTCAAAGGCCATTAACATAGCTACTTCGTCCACAAGTTCACGAAATTCCTTCGTCCCCGTGTTTTTATCTCGTATGTACGTAATTTTATGTTGAATTAATGGATGATCTAGTACGAAAACTTTTCCCATTTGCTGCTCACTCCTTCAGATTAATAACATCCCTAAGATTGTACAGAAAAAAAAGGTTCCTTTCAAGTTTCGCGCGAACATTGTCAAAAAGTTGTCTGATTCAAAATTTTTTCACAAGCAAAAAGAATCCCTCACTTCAATGGTGCATTCTAGCTCTATTTATGTATTGAAATAATCAAGTGAAGGACCTTTTTCTTGCTAATCGACCAGGATTCGACACGCATCGCCTAGACACACCAAAAAAATAGCAGGAAAATTTTTTTACAAATTTATCCTGCTATTTTACTTATGCATTTTCATGCTACATCTTATGTGACTTGCATGGTTTTTTCTTATTTACACCCCAAACGGGATCCTTCCCTCATTAATTCCCCTGCTAACGGCTGGATCTTCCAATTAAGCATACAATGGTGATTTGCTTGTCAATGCTCGTACACGTTCTGCAGACTCCCTTAAGACTGCTTCATCTTCATGATTTTTTAGTGTAAGTGAAATAATATCAGCGATCTCCTTCATTTCACCCTCACCGAATCCACGGGAAGTAACTGCAGCAGTTCCGATACGAACGCCGCTTGTAATAAATGGACTTTCTGTATCAAAAGGAATTGTGTTTTTATTGGTGGTAATGCCAATATCATCCAGTACTTTTTCAGCTACTTTACCTGTTAAACCAAGTGCACTCACATCTAAAAGCAGTAGGTGATTATCCGTACCGCCTGAGACAATGCGAATTCCGCCTTCAACAAGCTTTTCACCTAAAACTTTCGCATTTTGAATGATTTGCTTCGTATACGTTTTAAAATCATCGGATAATGCTTCTTTAAAGGATGTTGCCTTTGCAGCGATCACATGCATTAAAGGACCCCCTTGCATGCCAGGGAACACAGACTTATCAATCTTTTTCGCATATGCTTCTTTACATAAAATCATTCCACCACGCGGACCGCGCAATGTTTTATGTGTCGTTGTTGTTACAAAATCAGCGTATGGTACCGGGCTTTGATGCAATCCTGTTGCAACCAGTCCAGCAATATGGGCCATATCTACCAATAAATACGCTCCAACAGCGTCTGCAATTTCACGGAATTTAGCAAAGTCAAGTTCACGAGAGTATGCACTCGCACCTGCCACAATAAGTTTTGGCTTTGCTTCTTTTGCCTTCGCAAGTACCGCATCATAGTCAAGTTGTTCGGTTTCTTTTTCCACTCCATAATCAACAAAATGATAGAGTGATCCACTAAAGTTGACCGGGCTTCCATGTGTTAAATGGCCGCCATGGTTAAGGTTCATCCCAAGAACCGTATCTCCTGGCTCCAACACAGTCATATACACTGCCATATTCGCTTGTGCACCGGAATGCGGCTGTACGTTTACATGATCAGCACCAAAAAGCTCTTTGGCACGATCACGTGCTAAATTCTCTGCCACATCAACATGCTCACACCCGCCATAATATCTTTTGCCTGGATAGCCTTCTGCATACTTATTCGTTAATACAGAACCCATTGCCTCCATTACTGCTTCAGATACAAAGTTTTCAGAGGCGATCAATTCAATTTTTTCCTGTTGACGCTTTTTTTCCGCCTGTATTGCTTCATATAATTCATTGTCTGCTTGTTTAACGTGTTCCATGAGTAAAACCTCCTGATTATGTATATAAAATTTTTTGATAAAACGTTAAGATGGATGTTAGAGGATATCATTTTGTGATAGAAAAACCTACTAGCGCACAAACGATACCTCTGCTGGTTTATTTGCTATGAATGAACTTCTTTTCGTTCATATGTCGCTCGCTCTCCGCCAATTAATTTTGGCCGCGTTTTTGCTCCGTTGACACGAGCATTGCCAATAAAGCGCTGCTGGAAGCGAAATGGTACAGCTACATGCTTTAAGTGCATGCCAATCATTGTTTCACCAATGTCGATGCCGGCTGTTGCTTTAACGGACTCTACTACTACCGGGTTATTCATCTTTTTATAGGCATAAGATGCCATCGATCCACCTGCACTAGGAACTGGAATAACTGTAACTTCCTCTAACTGGTTTATTTTCATTGCTTCTCTTTCCACCACGAGCGCCCGATTCAAATGTTCGCAGCATTGGAATGCGAAGTGTACCCCTGTTTGCTTTTTCAAATCCTGCAAAAACTCAAAAATGGAAGCAGCAATTTCTTCACTTCCAGCTGTTCCGATTTGCTCTCCCATTACTTCACTTGTTGAACATCCAACAACAACCAGATCTCCTGCTTTTAAATCATTATGCTGCAGCCACTGCGCTGTTAGTGCATCCATATCTTCCTTTACTTGCTGGTTTAGATCTGTCATGAAATCACTCCCCACTAAAGTTCAGAATTTCATTCCCCTTCATACGATGTAATTTTTCCGATTCGTCTTTCATGACGTCCACCGTCAAATTCTGTCTCAAGCCAAGTTTCTGCAATTTCCCGTGCCAAGCCTGGTCCGATGACACGCTCTCCCATTGCTAATACATTGGAGTCGTTATGCTGCCGCGTTAATTTTGCACTATAGACATCATGTGTTAAAGCACAACGAATCCCGTGTACTTTATTTGCTGTAATGGCCATTCCAATTCCTGTACCACAAATAAATATACCGCGGTCAAACTCTCCCTTAGCTACACGCTCTGCAGCTGGAAGTGCATAGTCGGGATAGTCAACGGATGTTTCACAGTCACAGCCTGCATCTTCATACTCGATTCCTTTTTCCTCTAATAATTTTTTCACTTCATTGCGAATTGTCATGCCTGCATGGTCCGCTGTTAATATCACTTTCATGTTTATCGCTCCTTGTGTTGGAATCTATCGTTTGTCTATACTTCCTCATTTAACTTGGGCTACTTATTTTAGTTTTTTAATTAATCGTTCGATATGTCGATCAAGCTCCGCCAACGTCTCTTGATAATCTTTCAAGCTACCCCCAAACGGATCGGACACATCATAATTGATGAGATTCGCTTCTAATTGCTGAATTTTTTGCAAGTCGTCTTTTAAATAATCAGAAAGTTTAGCATCAAGCTGGGAATTATCAAGTTTAAGGTGATTTTCCTGAATATAATTGGACCGCTTTTCCTCATAGGTTGCATAAGCCTGTTTCAGTTCATTCCATATTTTTTTATCCGTTTCAGAAACATATTCCTTTAGCGTAAAATATTTATCCTGAAAATTTGGATGCTGGAGAATTAATGATTGCTTGTGTCCAGTTGTCATCGTTAATACCAGATCAGCCCAGTTCAGTAGCTTATGTGTCACAGGATGAGAATGGTGATCTAAATCAATGTTATGATCCTTTAAAGAAGCTATTGCTTTCGGATTAGCCTTTCCGTCGTTCCCAGCAAAAATACCGGCTGACCTTACCTCTGCTTCAGGCATCTTTTTCCTTACTAAGGCCTCAGCCATCGGACTTCGACATGTATTCCCCGTACAAACAAACAATATTTTCATTCTCGGCCCTCCGTATTAAATCCTCTGCTCATAATATACCACATAACAGGTATATTGTCAGAACCAAAAAAGGGAAGTTTTTTATAAAAAATAAAAAACTTCCCTGATCATCTATTCAAATTTAACCAAATAAAAGATAGATTCCAAAGGAAAAAAGAATACTTCCGCCTAAAAGTTCACTATAAGCACCTAGTACACCTTTTACCTTCCTTCCGAGCATCATACCAAGCCAGGTTAAGATAGTGCTAATGGAGCCAAATAAAAATAACGTCAGTGCTGTTTTAACGCCAGAGATACCCAAGCTCAAACCGACTGAAAAGCTATCAATACTTACGGTAAAAGCCAAAAAAATCAAACCCGCACCAACCGGTTGGGAAATTTTTTTCACCTCATGGTTAAAAGCAAAGAAAAACATTTGCGCTCCAATTCCTGCCAGAAGAAGGCCACCCACAAATTGTGTATAATGACCAATCTGATTGGAAACCACTTGGCCCAGAGCAATTCCTATAAAAGGCATGATTACATGAAATATTCCAATAATAATCCCAATCCATGCGATTCGTTTCAGACGAAGCCACTGCATTCCAATGCCTAAACTGACCGAAAATGCATCCATTCCAAGTCCAATAGCCATAATTACTAGTGGGACAACTTCACTTACATGATCTTCTGCCATCTCCATCCTCCTCGGTCATGCTATTTCATTTTATGCCTGTCCGATTTGGATTATGATATGGCAGCGATCCATGAAAGGTATATTATTATTTGCCTATATAGGTTGTAGCTGCTTTTTTTAGCCGATTCATAATCGCTTGGCCAATTCCCACTTCAGAGAAAACCTCACATAAAATAAGATCAACATCTCCATCTTTAAAGGTACGCAAGCCGTCATATAAATGGATTGCAACTTCTTCTGCATTTTCGCCAAGAGCAATCACTTGATCTGCTGTAATCAACTTTGCTGTTTGCGAACCTGCCAGGACACCAATTTGCTTTGAGTGCTGTTGCTCTTGACGGACAATTGCCTGAATAGCTTCAGGGCCACCCTCAACCAGCCATAGCGGAACCTCAGGAGCATAATGTTTATATTTCATCCCTGGCGATTTTGGTTGTCCCTTCTCCTTTGCCCCAGCCAGAGCTGGATCCATCATCACTGATCCCGCCACATCTTTTATCTGTTCCTTTGTAACCCCACCTGGCCTGAGAATAATAGGAATCTCCTGTGTACAATCAATAACGGTTGATTCAACACCAACACCAGTTGGCCCTCCGTCAATAATTCCGGCTATTTTTCCGTTTAAATCAGCCCATACATGGTCAGCCGTTGTAGGGCTCGGCTTTCCAGATAAATTAGCACTTGGTGCTGCAATTGGAATATTGCAGTTTCCTAATAAATGCTGTGCTACCGGATGGTCCGGTATCCGTACTGCAATCGTAGAAAGCCCTGCTGTCACATTTGCTGCACATGTCCCATTACTTGGTAAAATATAGGTTAACGGCCCAGGGGAAAATACGTCCATTAATTGCTTAGCAAACGGCGGAAGTTCACTCACTAATTGCTTTAATTGTTGCTGACTTGCAACATGAGCAATTAAAGGATTATCCTGTGGCCGCCCTTTTGCCTGAAATATTTTTGAAACAGCCTCTTCACTTGTCGCATCTGCCCCTAACCCGTAAACTGTTTCCGTTGGAAAAGCAACGATTGAGCCTTTGCTTAAAAGCGCTGCTGCCTCTTTCAATATCTGTTCATTCGCTGATGTATGATTATTTATCTTCCAATAGTTTGTCTTCATCCGTGGTCCCTCATTTCTTGTACCTAGTTTAATCGACAATTACTCATATAACAAGAAAAACATGCAAAGACCAGTAGAGTTATCCACAGATTTTTGCATGTTTTTCCTTTTATAATCACGATTTAGAATACCACTTTTACACAATATCCCCAAATATGTTTATTTACTAACAGGATTTTAACAAGTTATGCACAGACGCATGTGGATAATGTGCATATGTTATGAAGAAACCCGGTAAGACCACCAGTTTCCTTGATTTACGGGATACTTATCCACAAGGGCGTTTTCATTTTGCGGATGAAATTGCAACGCTTCCAATATAATGTCAACAGTAGGTTGATGGCTGTGCACATAAACCCCTTTTGCTTGCTGTTCTTTTGCTAATGTTAAAATTGCTTCCAGTAAAAAGGGTAATTGATTTGCTCTGTCCCTCGTAATATAGAGCTGCTTCAGCCAGTAAAACCCTTCCTCAACAGGGTCTAAAATAAAACACCCTTCAATTTTCTCATCCACTACAGCGACATATCCAGCTTGATATAAACTTTCTTTATCGATACCATCGTTCGTGTCTGCAAAGTGTTCTACATGTTTTTTGGAGGCCTGACTTGCTCGAATTAAATTCATCGTGATCATCCCCATTCATAATAAATTAGCTTTCCACTTGTATTTCTACCATTCTATGCTCTAGTAAAAAAACTATGACTAACGAAACCATTCAAATAGAAAAAATTTTACTTCCACATCCGCTTCTTCGGTTTCTTGCAACTCTTCTATTTCTTCTATATCGTCTGTACTTGCTTCAGCTACACTTGTTCCACTGGAGAAATCCAAAAAGCATAATGGAGGAAACAAAACACACCACCAATTTGCACCTTCTCCTTTACCTAATGTGATTAATACTGCTTCATACTCCCCTGCTGGATATAAATAAGAACCATAGATCTTCATGGGAAATGTAACATTTTTTCTATATTCCACTTGAAAGTTTTCACCCTTCTTTTCATCAGCAAGAACATCTGCTACAATTGCTTCTATTTCAGGAACTCTAGATTGTATTCGTTCACGTGCTTCATCAATATCCGTAATATCCTCTACCCATTTACTGATTTCCTCGTTGACTCGATCTCGGACCTCGCGTTTTAACGCTTGATCCGCTTCACTATCGCTGTTTGCCAAAATTCGAAGCCGAATTGCTTCATCAGGGATCACCTGATAATCATCCTGCTGTATATTTTCCTCCCCTTTTCCGATCATTGGCATTGAGAAAAATAGAATAATAAATATAATTACAAAAAATACTAGTTTCTTCATCATGTGATTCCCCTTTTCCCTTAATCTATTTGTCAGTATGGTCGGGTTTTCATGATTTTAAACTAGTATTCTAGTAATTTATTTTATTTTAAAGGAAGGGCCTCTCTTTTAAGCGTTATCCAGACAATTTTGCTGAAACAATGCGGTCTTTCCCGTTAATATCCTGGATGATTTCTGCTTGCACATAAGGGAAGACGGCTCTTAGAAGTGATGTGACAACTTCCCCCTGATCATAGCCAATTTCAAATACTACTGTACTATCTTTTTTTATTACTTTCGGCAAGTTGTTTATGATTTGCCTGTAAGCAGCTAAACCTTCTTCATCTGCAAATAAAGCCAGTGATGGATCAAAGTTTTTTACTGTATCTGTTAAACGAACTTCCTCTGTTTTAGCAATGTATGGCGGATTGGAAACGATGATGTCTGCATGAATGTGCTTACTTAAAATAGGCTCTAGAAAATCCCCGTGCAAAAAAGTCACTTCTGCCTGCAGTTTTTCTGCATTTGTTTGTGCTACCGTTAACGCCTCAATCGATATATCCGTAGCATACACCGTAGCACTTGGTAATTCCAAAGCAAGGATGCAAGCAATCGCTCCGCTGCCAGTTCCGATATCAACGATGGTTATATGGTTATGAGCGAAATGCTGCTTAGCTACATGGATTGTATGCTGGACCATTTCTTCCGTTTCGGGGCGGGGAATAAGCACATGCTCATTTACGTGGAAATGATGTCCGTAAAAGCTTTCATAACCAGTTAGATGTTGAATCGGAACTCCGGTACGCGCATGTTTTTGAATATCTGCCTTAAATTTTTGAATAATAACTGGTGGTACCGGTTCGCGCATCGTTGCATAAAAATTGGATCGACTTACCTGCATATGGTGTTGCAGCAGAAGCTCAGCAATTTTCGGTTCACGATGGTGTTCTTTTAAAAAAAGAGAAGCCCATTTCAGGACTTCAAATTGTGTAGATGCTTTCATATAGTTATTCTCCAATTTGCTCTAATTTTTTTGTTTGTTCTTCAACAAGCAGTGCATCAATAAACGCTTCAAGCTTACCTTCTAAAATTTGGTCCAGCTTTTGAATTGTTAAACCAATTCGGTGATCCGTCACACGGTTTTGTGGAAAATTATACGTACGTATTCGTTCAGAGCGATCTCCAGTACCTACTGCCGATTTCCTGGTTTCATCATATTCAGCTTGTGCTTCCTGCTGGAATTTATCATAAATTCGCGCACGTAGTACCTTCATCGCTTTTTCTTTATTTTTAATTTGCGATTTTTCATCTTGACATGAAACGATAATCCCTGTTGGTTCATGCGTAAGACGTACAGCAGACATCGTTGTATTCACACTTTGCCCGCCAGGACCACTGGAAGCAAATGTATCTACACGGATGTCATTTTCATTTACATCAATCTCTACCTCTTCTGCTTCAGGCAAAACAGCTACTGTCGCTGTTGATGTATGGACTCTTCCGCCGGATTCCGTTTCAGGAACACGCTGCACGCGGTGTGCACCATTTTCATATTTCAGCTGGGAATATGCGCCCGTTCCATTAATCATAAAAATAATTTCCTTATATCCGCCAACACCCGTTGAATGCGCCTCAATTACCTCGATTTTCCAGCCATGGTTTTCTGCATAACGGGAGTACATCCGGTATAAGTCTCCAGCAAATAATGCTGCTTCATCTCCACCTGCAGCACCGCGGACTTCCATGATCACGTTTTTATCATCATTTGGATCTTTTGGAAGCAAGAGCACTTTCATTTCCTCTTCAAGCTCTTCACTGCGGCTTGATAAGTCCGAAATTTCCATTTTAACCATTTCGGTCATCTCATCATCCAAGTCATCCTCAAGCATCATTTTCGCATCTTTTAATTCATTCGTTACATTTTTATACGCACGATAAGCCTGAACAACATCTTCCAGATCAGACTGTTCCTTTGAATATTCTCGTAATTTATTTACATCACTAATAACGTCCGGGTCACTAAGCAATTCGTTTAGCTTGTTATAACGATCTTCCAATGATTGTAAGCGTTCTAACATACCGTCACCTCTTTTTCATTAACAGTCTAATTATATTATACCAACACGCCTAGGTCAAAATTCTTTTTACAAAATGGAGATGGGATTCAGCGGTTCATCACTTTTATCAGCGCTTAACGTTATTCATTCCGTGCATCCCACAATCGCACACTAAAAAAAGAACGCCCTCAGGCGCTCTTTCTATCTCGATACCTCTGGCACTTCTTTTTTTAGTGCGTGACTCGGTTTATTTGGTACATCATGATGATGTCTGCAGCGGGGCTCGTACGATTCCGATGCACCGACCAGGATGATCGGATCGTCATATGAAGCTGGTTTGCCATCTATTAAACGTTGCGTGCGGCTTGCTGGCGAACTGCAGATCGGACAAATTGCGTTTAGCTTGGAAACAGATTCACTGAGCGCCATTAATTGTGGCATCGATCCGAATGGTTCTCCGCGAAAATTGGTATCGAGACCTGCAATAATGACACGGATGCCTTTATTTGCCAATTCTTCTGCGACATCCACGATTAAATCGTCAAAAAATTGGGCTTCATCAATCCCAATAATATCAAGTCCTGGTTCAATATATTGAAGTATTTCTTCTGCCTTTTGGACCGGAAGTGCAATTGTAGATGCTCCATTATGGGAGACAACAGCATTATGTTCATATCGATCGTCCAGCTGTGGCTTAAATACTTTTACAGATAAATTTCCAAACGTCGCACGGCGGACCCTGCGGATGAGTTCTTCTGACTTTCCAGAAAACATACTGCCGCAGATCACTTCTATCCAGCCACTATGTTTCATCACTTGCATGAGCGGGTACTCCCTTCAACATTCATCACAGATTCTCTTTAAGTATTTTACATCATTTAGACAAAAATAAAAACAGGCAGATGGTAGACAATGTGCCTGTTTTTCACGTGAACCGGCAAAAGCCCGTTCAGTTTTTACTTCATATTATATTTTTTCTTAAAGCGGTCTACGCGGCCGCCGACTTTGTCTGCTTTTTGCTTCCCAGTGTAAAATGGGTGAGTATCTGAGCTAATTTCAACACGGATTAACGGATAAGTGTTACCGTCTTCCCACTCAATTGTTTCATCTGAATTTTTTGTTGATCCGCTCAAGAATTTAAAGTCAGAGCTTGTATCAAGAAATACAACTTTTCTGTATTCCGGATGAATATCTTTTTTCATTTCATTCCACTCCTTTTTGCCCTGCATCCCCATGGAAACAGAGTTATTGTAAGAGCCGTCATAGGTTTTATACCTTATCTAAACTCACATAAAAAGATTATAACAGTCTGCTTGACTGATTGCAATAGTCTATCCTTATTCGTGGCTATTTTATATAACAAAGCTACCGGCTTATGCCTTTTCGCTTCATTTCATCATCCATTAATTGGAGAAACTCCTCGTTATTTTTAGATGACTTGATTCGTCTTAGGAAACGCTCGAGGAAATCACTGGAATCTTTCATTCCTTTTCGGATGGCCCACATTTTGTCAAGATGATCTTTGTCTAGAAGCAATTCTTCTTTTCTTGTACCAGAACGCAAGATATCAATAGCTGGGAAAATGCGCCTTTCCGCTAGTCCGCGATCTAGATGCAATTCCATATTACCTGTCCCTTTAAACTCCTCGTAAATCACGTCATCCATACGTGAGCCTGTATCGACTAAAGCAGTAGCCAAGATGGTGAAACTTCCACCTTCTTCAATATTTCTTGCTGCACCAAAAAATCGTTTTGGACGGTGAAATGCTGCCGGATCAATTCCTCCTGAAAGCGTACGACCGCTTGGAGGAATCACCAAATTGTAGGCACGAGCTAAACGGGTAATACTATCCATGAGTACGATGACATCGCGTTTGTGCTCTACGAGGCGCATTGCACGTTCTAAGACAAGTTCAGATACTTTAATATGGCTTTCAGGCACTTCATCAAATGTGGAACTGACAACATCCACATCACCACTTACCGACCGTTCAATGTCTGTTACTTCTTCTGGACGCTCGTCCACAAGTAAGATAATTAACTTCGCCTCAGGATGATTCGCAGAAATACTGTTAGCAATGTCTTTCAGCAGCATTGTTTTTCCTGCTTTTGGCGGAGATACGATAAGTCCGCGCTGACCAAATCCTACAGGGGTCATTAAATCCATGATTCTCGTTGAAACGTTTTTGGTGCTCTTTTCCAAATGCATTAATCGTTCTGGATATAGTGCTGTTAATGCTGGGAAATGTACACGTTCTTTTGATGTTTCCGGATTTTCATCGTTCACCGCATCAACATGTAGCAGTCCGTAATAACGCTCATTTTCTTTTGGTGGTCGTACCTTCCCGGACACCTTATCCCCATTACGAAGATCAAAGCGGCGAATTTGTGAAGCGGAAATATAGATATCCTCTGCACTCGGGGAATAATTAATTGGGCGGAGAAAGCCAAACCCTTCTGAAGGAATAATTTCTAAAATTCCATCCATAAATAAAAAACCATCTTTTTCAGCTTGTGCTTTTAAAATAGAAAATATTAATTCTTTTTTTGTAAGTTTTGCATAATATGAAACTTTGTATTCTCTTGCTAATGCGTAAATCTCTTTTAATGTTAAGGCTTCCAAGCTTGAAATTGTCAAAGCTGCCATCATATCACCATGCCTATTCATTTTACTTATTTCTCTTATTAAATTAAAAAACTAAAATAGTTTGATAAATGCAATTGAATGTATAAAACAACCTCATATTAGATATGAATTCGTTTATTAAGAGATGGAAGGTTGTCTGTAAATACCTGAAGAATATTTAGAAGCTAGAATAGAAGTTTGCAATCATACGTTGTTGTTCACATTACGGTTCAAATCGTCATACGAACATTCCTTTATATGTTAACCAAACGATACAATTATTAAACATCTTTTATCATACTGGTTTGTCGGCAAAAATTCAACTCTATTTTTTTCAAGCATAGATTTAATAGATAGAGAAGCCAAGATGTGGCTTCTCTGCTTTCTATGATCATTCCCATTTAAAAAGTTATGACTCCATAACTAAGTTTGGCTTTTTATTTAAGCTGTGTTTACCGTCAATAAAACGAACCGTACCACTTTTTGCGCGCATGACAACTGTTTGCGTGGTTGCTTTTTGTCCTTTAAATTGAACCCCTTTTAACAGTTCACCATCTGTAACTCCTGAAGCAGCAAAAATGGCATCGTCGCCACTGCATAAATCATCCATATAAAATACTTTGTTGATATCCGTGATCCCCATCGCTTTACAGCGCTCTCTCTCTTCATCATTCGATGGGACAAGTTTTCCTTGGATTTCTCCACCTAAACACTTTAATGCGACAGCAGCTAAAACACCTTCAGGCGCTCCTCCAACTCCAAATAACACATCGACACCTGTTTCATCAAATGCAGTATTCATGGCTCCTGCTACATCCCCATCCGGAATTAGTTTAATTCTTGCACCTGCTTCACGGATTTCTTCAATTAATTCTTTGTGACGCGGGCGATCCAGAACAACGGCAACAACATCTTCTATTTGTTTATTTTTTGCTTTTGCCACTGCGGCTAAATTTTCTTTTGTGGAAGCATTAATATCTACTGCCCCTACAGCTTCTGGTCCAACTGCTATTTTTTTCATATACATATCTGGTGCATGCAAAAGGTTGCCTCCGTCCGCAATAGCAATAACGGCTAGGGCATTCCAGGTACCTTGTGCTACAATCGATGTTCCCTCTAATGGATCAACAGCGACATCCACCAAAGGGCCACTTCCAGTCCCTAGTTTTTCTCCGATATAAAGCATTGGCGCTTCGTCCATTTCTCCTTCACCAATGACAACCGTACCTTGCATTGGAATCGTATCAAACACATCCCGCATTGCAGACGTTGCTGCATCATCTGCTTCTTCCTTTTTACCTCTTCCCATCCAGCGTGCGGACGATAAAGCAGCTGCCTCTGTAACACGGACGATTTCCATTGTTAAACTTCTTTCCATCGATTCCCTCTCCTTTTTATCCTGTATGTAAAACATAAGATGATTACACTAAAAGTAGCAAAGGAAGGACGCTTAAGCTGAGCGAAGATTGCTTAAACATACCTTCACCACTAGATTTTACTGCATTATAAATTTTGAAATTGCTTCACTTCTTGTTCTGTCATATCTTCACGCCATATGTTTGCACCGAGGTTGTTCAATTTCTCAGTTATTTTTTCATAACCTCGCTCAATATGCTCAATGCCAGTAATTTCCGTAATCCCATTTGCCATTAACCCCGCTATAATGAGGGCTGCACCAGCTCGCAGATCAGAAGCTTTCACCCTGGCTCCTTCTAATTGCACTGGTCCTGATACGATCACAGACCCACCTTCTACTTTTATTGATGCATTCATTCGTCTTAACTCATCAATATGCTTCAGTCGTGCAGAATAAATCGTATCTGTAATTACCCCTGTATTGACTGCCTTGGTTAATAATGACGTGAAAGGCTGCTGAAGATCTGTTGGAAATCCTGGATAAACCAACGTTTTAACATCCACACTTTTCAGTGGCTTCTGAGGCATGATGCGAAGCTGCTCATCTTTTTCTTCGATGGATACATCCATCTCACGTAACTTCGCCAGTAAAGACTCTATGTGTTGCGGAATAACGTTATCAATCGTTACATCAGTTCCTTGGGCAGCAGCTGCGATCGCATAGGTTCCTGCCTCTATTCGGTCCGGAATAATCGTATGCTTGCAGCCGTTTAGAGAAGAAACACCTTCTATTCGAATAACGTCCGTTCCTACCCCTTTTATTTTTGCTCCCATATTCGTCAGCAATGTAGCAACATCAATAATTTCCGGCTCTTTAGCCGCGTTTTCAATCACTGTTTTTCCTTTCGCTCTCACTGCAGCGAGCATAATATTGATGGTAGCTCCCACACTGACAACGTCCAAATAAATTCTTGCTCCAGTAAGCTCTTTAGCACGAAGATAAATAGCTCCTTGTTCATTCGTTACCTCAGCGCCAAGTGCTTCAAATCCTTTAATATGTTGGTCAATTGGACGAGGCCCTAAATAGCAGCCACCAGGAAGCCCAATAACAGCTTTTTTAAATTTGCCAAGCATGGCTCCCATAAAATAATAAGAAGCACGAAGCTGTTTTACTTTCCCGTTAGGCAATGGCATGTCAATCATTTCTGCCGGGTCGATGTGTACGGTTTGTCCATCCCAAGATACATGACCGCCTATTTCTTCTAGTAAGTCTCCAAGTGTATAAACATCCGAAATTTCCGGAAGACCTTCGATAGATACGTCAGAATCAGCCAATATAGCTGCAGGCAGCAAGGCAACAGCGCTATTTTTCGCTCCGCTGACCCTAACCTTGCCATTTAGCAGGTGACCACCTTCAACTAATATTTTCTTCATTTAAAAACCCCACTTTTGAAGCCGTCTCACCAGGGACTTACCCTGTCTTTGAGAAGCTGGCACATTGTTGTAGAACTCACTTTTTCATCATGAAAGCACAGAACATGTATCGCTAACGCTGATGCATGTTCTTGTTTTTTGCAGCTATCAGGAAAAGCAGCAAAGTCTTTCTAATGTTAGCTTGTGCAGCTTTTCCATTATTATGCAATTAATTTTGCTTATTCCAGTCTGCAAGAAACTTTTCAATTCCTTGATCTGTTAATGGATGTTTTACGATTTGACCAAATAGTTTATATGGAACTGTAGCAATGTGGGCGCCATTTACTGCAGCATCAACAATATGTAGCGGGTGTCTGATTGATGCAGCAATAATTTCTGTGTGGATTTGATGCCGGTTAAATATTTCTGAAATGGTTGCAATTAATTGCATCCCGTCATGACCAATATCATCTAAGCGACCTAAAAATGGAGATACATATGTCGCTCCGGCGCGAGCAGCTAACAATGCTTGCGTTGCATTAAAGATGAGCGTTACATTTGTTTTAATATTAAGGTCACTAAATGCCTTTACCGCTTTTAGGCCTTCTAGGGTCATTGGCACTTTCACCGTAATATTAGGAGCAATAGCTGCTAATTCTTTTCCTTCTTGAATCATTCCTTCTGCATCTTCTGCAATAACCTCTGCGCTTACCGAACCTGAGACTACATCCGTAATTTCTCTCAGACGGTCATGGAATGATATACCTTCTTTAGCCACTAAACTTGGATTTGTCGTTACACCTGAAAGCACACCCAGCTCCTGTGCTGCTCGAATATCATCAATATTCGCTGTATCTACAAAAAATTTCATACCTTTCCATCCTCTCCTTTTATATGGTAATTGGATTTTTCCATATTTGAAACGTAAAATGAAGTTTTTATTATCCTTTAAGGCTCGTGATCCAGGATTCAAATAGGCCTTTTATGCTTTTTCTGAAGAACCAAATTCAACACCTATTGCCAATCACTGTCTATATTTACATAAACGTTAGCACTGCATAAGCTATGAAACGCATGCACGAAATCTTGGATCTAAATCAACTACATAATAAGAATACCAACAACTGTGCTAAGGCGCAACAATAGTGTGTCTTTTTTAATTGGAAGATTTCACCTTAGTCAGGTAAATATTGATTTCACTTTTTCAACTACTGCTTTAATATCAAACGGTTTGGCCAAAACCCCTTTTAATAAATGGTACTTATCTGTTTCTCTATCCATTTCTTCTACTAAACCACTCATTAACATAACTGGAACCTGCATGTTATCTTGTTCCATTCGATTCAAAACCTCAATACCATTAATAATGGGCAATCTGTAATCCAAAATCACTAAATCAAAGTGTTTTTTTGCTAATGTATCCAGCGTTTCCTTTCCTGTCTCCGCAGTATGAACCTTATAACCCTCGTTTTCAAAAACATCTGTTAATAATAATCGGATACCAGGCTGATCATCTACAATTAATATCTCTCTCTGCATATCATGACGCCTCTTTTCTTTTTCTTTCTTTACTATTCAAATCCATTCGATAAAGACCCTCACAAATCCTGCCAACGTTACGAAAATAAATTTTATAAAAAAGAACCGGCTTGGGAGCTATATAAGCTTTTCCAGCCGGTTCTTCTTTTTTGACAGTTATAAATGCAAAATATCAATAAGAAAGAAACATCTTGACATCTAGCGAATTATTCACCTTTACGTTGAACTACTGCATTAATAAACCCATCAAATAATGCATGCGGTTTTATCGGGCGTGATTTAAATTCCGGATGAAACTGACAAGCAACAAACCATGGATGATCGTTTAATTCGATAATTTCAACGAGTTTTCCATCTGGGCTCATACCAGAGAAAGTCATACCATTTTCTTCAAATTGCTTGCGATATGCATTATTAAATTCATAACGGTGGCGATGGCGTTCATGAATGACGTCCTCGTTATTATATACATGCTTCGTTTTACTTCCGTCTTTTAATGCACATGGATAGACGCCAAGCCTCAACGTTCCACCCATATCCGCAACATTCTCTTGATCCGGCAAGAGGCCAATAATCGGATGCTCGGTATCCGGGTTGATTTCTTGAGAGTGTGCATGCTCAAGTCCTAATACATTTCGTGCAAATTCAACAGACGCAAGCTGCATACCTAAGCAGATTCCGAAAAAAGGAATTTCCTTTTCTCTAGCATAGCGGATCGCTTCAATTTTCCCTTCAATACCCCGATCACCAAACCCGCCAGGAACAATGATGCCATCCACATGTGACAATTCTTTTTGAATAGATTCTGCTTCTAATTTTTCGGAGTTAATCCAGTGAATGCGAATGTCAGCATCATAGGAGTAGCCTGCATGCTTCAGGGATTCCACGACGGAAAGATACGCATCTGGAAGTTCTACATATTTTCCAACGACACCAATATCAATCGCCTTGGAAAGTCCTCGTACGCGGTCAACCAATTTCTTCCATTCATCCATATTTGCAGGTTCGCAATCGATGCCAAAATGATCACATGCTAGCTGATCCAGTTTTTGCTTTTGCAAGGAAAGGGGCACTTGATAAAGTGTGTCTGCATCATGCATCTCAATTACTGCTTTTTCATTTATATCACAGAATAGTGATATTTTTTCCTTCAGGCTTTTACTAATCGTCATTTCCGTACGCAAAATAATCGCATCTGGCTGGATGCCAAGGGACCGCAATTCTTTAACACTATGTTGCGTCGGCTTTGTTTTTATTTCACCGGCTGCCTTAATGAAAGGTACGAGTGTACAGTGGATGTACATGACATGCTCTCTACCAATATCACTTTTAATTTGTCGTATTGCTTCCAAAAATGGCAGGGATTCAATATCCCCAACCGTACCGCCAATTTCCGTGATCACTACATCTGCATTCGTCGCTTCCCCAGCTCGGAATACTTGATCTTTAATTTCATTGGTAATATGCGGAATAACTTGGACGGTTCCTCCTAAATAATCTCCTCGACGTTCTTTTTTGATGACACTGGAGTAAACTTTTCCTGTTGTAATGTTGCTATATTTATTTAAATTAATATCGATAAATCGTTCATAATGTCCTAAATCTAAATCGGTTTCCGCACCATCTTCTGTTACAAAAACTTCTCCATGCTGATATGGGCTCATCGTGCCAGGATCAACGTTAATATAAGGATCAAATTTTTGAATTGTTACCTTTAAACCTCTGTTTTTTAATAAACGCCCTAGTGAAGCAGCTGTTATTCCTTTTCCTAGTGATGAAACAACGCCACCGGTTACAAAAATATACTTGGTCACTCTTTATCCCTCTTCCTTATATAGTTGTTAGGTTTCACTTTATCACTAGTATGTAATTCATACCTGCATACTATATTGTGCACCTATTATACGTAAAAATAATCACAAAATTTGCAGGTGCCCACTTATAAAAAAAATAAACGCTTCCCCAGCAAATAGGGGAAACGCTTTGATATTTTTATATGATTTCAAGAGCCCAATAGAAATTGTACGCTTAAGGATTAAAAAAGTCAAGATAGCTTTACACGCTATTTTTCTTCCTCATCATCATCGAAATCTTCATCGCCAAATTCCTCATCAAGATTTTCATCCAAACCCTTTTCATACTGTTCATCATTAGATTCTTCATCAAAGTCACCGAAGTCTTCTTCAATATCTAATTTTTCATCTTCAAATGTTACTTTTTTCTCCGCTTTTTCATTTTTCTTCTTTTTCGCCGTCTTTTTCTTCTTCTTCTTTGGAGTTGCTGTTAATGTCTCATCAATTTTTTCTACTGGGTACCAACGCTTCAGTCCCCACATTCCTGAACCTAGCGTGAGGAAGCGACCGTCTAAATTTAAATCGGTATAAAAGGTAACGATTTTTTCATCTGTTTGACTCTCCGTAAATTCTTTTATCTCCGCAATCTTATTAAAAACTTCTTTAAAGTCCATTGCCTTCTGTTCATCTATTAAGATTAATCTTCCAAGTTCAATCATTGACATGTTTTGTAGCTCTTCATGGCCATAGTTTTGTAAACCCACAGTAGCGCACTCCCTTTTCAGTAGTTAAAAAGGGGTTTGACCCCTTAATTTTTAATATCATAACAAGTCTGATTTGCTTTGTCTAGTGAGATCTTATTTTTCGTCTGAATACATTACATGGGCCTTTTGATTTTTCACTTTGCTACAGGCAATGGCCATTAGCTAGTCTTCCCTTTTAATATCAATCGCTTGCAGCAGGAAATGGATTTGTCTGTCAATATATTCTTCTAATGAGAATTGTTTCTGCAGCATCCATCTTCTAAATCCCCACATTTGTCCTTGGACAAAGATATTATTTGCAAGTATTTCTGCATCCGCCTGCTCCATTTTATGTGGCAAACTGGTTATGATCAGATGCTCTAGCATATCAACCATTTCTCTTTCTTTTTTTAATACATATTCCTTCTTTTCCCCCTCTAGGGATTTCACTTCCTGATACATGATGATGACGCCTTCTTGCATCTCATCGATAAGCCGAAAATAAGACTTCGTAACATTTATCAAATTTTTTAAAGAAGGGGATTCATGATCAATGCTTTCCTCTAAACAAGCATGTACTTGATCATAAATTGCATCGCAAACAAGAAATAGAACATCTTCCTTGGTCCGAATGTACTCGTAAAGTGTACCAATACTAAAACCTGCTTCCTTAGCAATTTCTCTTGTTGTTGTTTTATGAAATCCCTTTTCCTTAAAAAGGGTTATCGCTCCCTCAATCATCTGATTCCGTCTTTTTTCAATTAATTCCTTGTCTTTGACCGAAGAAAGGATTTGATCTTCTGTCATTTTTATAGAAACCCCCTTCTCTTACATTGTTCACATTCCCGCAACTCTATCCATATTATTCTTTCGTTAGCAGCCTTCCGATTACGAGCCGCTGTACTTCATTTGTTCCTTCATAAATTTGTGTAATTTTAGCATCCCGCATGAACCGCTCCACAGGATAGTCTTTTGTATATCCATATCCGCCAAATACTTGGACCGCTTCTACGGTCACACGCATCGCTGTATCACCAGCATACAATTTTGACATCGCCGATGCTTTTGAATATGGAAGGCCCTCCGACTCCAAATAGGCAGCTTGATAGGTTAATAGACGTGAAGCTTCAACTTCTGTTGCCATATCAGCCAGTTTAAAAGATATACCTTGATTGTGTGCGATCGGTTTTCCGAATTGTTCACGTTCTTTGGCATAATCTACCGCAGCATCAAGGGCACCTTGAGCAATCCCTAAAGCTTGAGCAGCAATACCGTTTCGACCGCCGTCGAGCGTGGTCATAGCAATTTTAAAGCCCTCGCCCTCTTCACCTAAACGATTCTCCTTTGGAATACGACAGTTTTCGAAAATCAGTTCCGTTGTTGGGGAGGAACGAATCCCAAGTTTCTTTTCTTTTTTACCAAATGTAAATCCTTCTGTCCCTTTTTCGACAATAAATGCTGTAATTCCTTTATGGTTTGCATTTGTATCTGTTTTTGCAAAAACAATATAAATATCAGCAACGCCACCATTCGTAATCCAAACTTTATTCCCATTTAATATGTAATCATCATTATCTTTGCGGGCTATTGTTTTCATAGAAACGACATCACTGCCCGCACCAGGCTCAGATAAGGCATAAGCTCCTAATGCTTCTCCTGACGCAAGACGGTATAAAAAGTTCTTTTTCTGTTCTTCGTTCCCGTAAGTATAAATCGGCCAGCTAGCAAGCGATAGATGTGCAGATAAGGTTACACCCGTAGAAGCACAGACACGTGATAGCTCTTCAACTGCGATACAATAGCTGACATAATCTGCATTAATCCCGCCATATTCTTCTGGCCAAGGAATACCCGTTAACCCAAGTTCTGCCATTTTTTCAAAAATCACTCGATCAAAGCGCTCTTCCTCATCGCGTTCAGCAGCTGTAGGTCCAACCTCATTTTCTGCGAAATCACGCACCATTTTTCGTAGCATTTCTTGTTCTTCCGTTAATTGAAAATCCATTGTTTTTCCTCCCCATCCTGATCGCATCCATCATTAATCTTTTAAAATTTGTTTTGCAATCACCATATGTTGTATTTCATTTGTTCCTTCATAAATTTCAGTCACCTTTGCATCACGGAAAAACCGTTCAACAGGGTAATCCTCCGTATATCCGTAACCTCCATGCACTTGAACAGCTTCAACTGCTGTTTTGGTCGCTGTTTTTGCAGCATACAGTTTCGCCATGGAAACTTCCTTCACGCAATGTTTCCCGTTTTCCATCAGCGATGCAGCATGATAGGTTAATTGTTTTACAGCTTCCACTGCAGTAGCCATATCAGCCAGCTTAAAAGAAACACCTTGATGATGCGCAATTGCTTTGCCAAACTGCTCCCGTTCTTTTGCATAAGCGACCGCCTGCTCAAGCGCACCTTCGCTAATTCCCAGTGCCTGGGCAGCTATTCCGATACGTCCAACATTTAAATTGGACATGGCAATTTTAAAACCTTCTCCTTCTATACCAAGAAGCTGTGTTTTCGGGACGATACACTGATCAAAATTTAACTGCACTGTACTTGAGCCGCGCAGCCCCATTTTCTTCTCGTTTTTCCCTATCTCAAGACCCGGGCTGTTTTTTTCGACAATAAATGCACTAATTCCCTTTGATCCTTTTTCATTACCTGTACGTGCAAACGTAATAAATGTATCAGCTTCCGCTCCATTCGTAATAAATACTTTTGAACCGTTTAAAATATAATGATCTCCTACGTCTATTGCTTTCGTTTTTAAATTGGCAGCGTCTGATCCGGATCCAGGTTCGGTCAAAGCAAATGCGCCTAGGTACTCTCCGCTAGCAAGTTTCGGGACATAACGCTGTTTTTGTTCTTCACTACCAAAATCAACGATCGGATTAGTTCCAACGGAGGTGTGGACAGATAAAATAACACCTAAAGCGGCACTTACCTTGGATATTTCATGGATTGCTATAATGTATGAAATAAAGTCCATCCCGCTTCCACCATATTTTTCTGGAATAGGTATTCCCATCAACCCTAATTCGCCCATTTTCTGGATAATTCCCTCTGGAAATCGACCGTCGCTTTCCATACTTTCTATGTTTGGAGCTATTTCGGCGTGAGCAAAATCTCGAACCATTTTCCGCATCATCACTTGCTCTTCGGTAAAGCGGGTATTCATGCTGGCCCTCTCCCTTCAAGGTGTTTCCTCTTTTAATGATACTGATAAAAACCTCTGCCTGTTTTCTTACCTAACCATCCTGCTTTCACGTATTTTCTCAGCAATGGACATGGGCGATATTTGCTGTCACTAAACCCTTCATATAGCACTTCCATAATATAGAGGCAAGTATCCAGACCGATGAAATCGGCCAATGTTAATGGTCCCATTGGATGATTCATCCCAAGCTTCATGACCGTATCAATATCTTCCGGCGTGGCAACGCCTTCATAGACAGCGAAAATTGCTTCGTTTATCATTGGCATTAGCACACGGTTCGCTGCGAATCCCGGAAAATCCGCCACCTCGACGGGTGCTTTCTGTAATTCTTTTGTCATCGTTTCTATCGTTTCATATGTTTCGTCGCTTGTTTGCAGACCACGGATGACTTCAACAAGCTTCATCACTGGTACAGGATTCATAAAATGCATCCCGATCACTTTCTCTGGTCGGTTTGTTGCCGCAGCAATTTCCGTTATCGGAAGTGATGATGTATTGGATGCTAAAATGGTTTGTTCTGGCATTATTTCATCAAGCTGACGGAACACTTTTGTTTTCACATCCATGTTTTCCACAATCGCTTCAATCACAAGATCACAATGACCGCCATCTTTTATTTGAGTGGAAGTCTTCAGTCTTCCTAATGTCTTCGATTTATCCGCTTCTGTAATTCGTTCTTTATCCACTGCACGTTGCAGTAACTTTTCTATTTTATTTACCCCATTTTGAAGTGCATCTTGATTTACATCATTTAACAGCACCTCATAGCCTGCTTGCATGCAAACCTGCGCTATCCCGGCCCCCATCTGCCCTGCGCCAATGACCATTACATTCTTTACTGTCATGAACATATTCCTCCTCCTGAGTGCTTTCTCCAGTTAAGATTTCGGTACTTCAATCAGCACGGCGTCACCCTGACCGCCACCACTACAAATTGCTGCAATTCCAAGACCTCCGCCTCGGCGTTTTAATTCATGAATCAATGTTAAAATAATCCGCGCACCACTCGCACCAATCGGATGCCCTAAGGCAACGGCCCCTCCGTTCACATTCACTTTTTCTGAATCAATACCTGCGATTTCACCGCTAGCTAAGGAAACTGCTGCAAATGCTTCGTTAATTTCAAATAAATCAATATCCTCTTTCTTTTTACCGGTTTTCTCCAAAAGCTTATTGATGACCAGGCCTGGTGTTTGCGGGAATTTTTCCGCCTCTATCGCTACCTCCGCATGCCCTAAAACAAATGCCAATGGACTTTTTCCTAACTTTTCTGCCTTTTCATCAGACATTAACACAAAGGCACATGCACCATCATTCACCCCTGGTGCGTTCCCCGCTGTAATCGTTCCATCAGATCCAAAAGCAGAAGGCAATTTCGCCAATTTTTCGATACTAGTATCTTTTCGTGGTGCTTCATCTGTATCAACAATCATTGGATCACCTTTACGACGGGGGACTTCAAGGGCTACAATTTCCCCGGCAAACTTCCCTTCTTCGATTGCTTTTACCGCTCGTTGATGGCTTCGGTAGGACCATTCATCCTGTGCGTCTCTTGTTAATCCAAATTCATTTGCTGTATCATTTCCGTAATTGCCCATATGCACTCCTTGAAAAGAGCAGGTTAATCCATCATGGATCATCATATCTTTCACAGCCTTATCTCCCATACGATTTCCCCAGCGTGCATCGGGTAAAAAATAAGGAGCATTGCTCATGCTTTCCATGCCACCTGCTACAATTACTTCCTCATCACCAAGACGGATGAGCTGATCTGCCAATGTGACACTGCGAAGTCCAGACGCACATACCTTATTGATCGTTTCTGTTTTTACATTCCAAGGGATTCCGGCCTCCCTTGCAGCCTGCCTTGACGGGATTTGGCCTTGGCCTCCTTGCAAAACAGTTCCCATAATCACTTCATCAATTTCAGTGTTTTCCAGTTCTGCACGATCTAGTGCTGCATGTATTGCCTTTCCGCCCAATTTGGATGCTGTAAATGATTTTAGGCTTCCTCCGAATTTTCCAAACGGTGTTCTGGCACCTGATACAATAACGGTTCTTCTCATAGAAAACATCCCCTTCTTTGTATGATTATTTTTGATTCCCACGCTGCTTTCATGATTGAACGCTCGCTCAATTAGCTTATTCTACAAAAGGAGAGAAAAATCCTCCCCTTTTATCATTTCATCATCAACTAGAACGTCTATGCTGTTTTACTATCTTCTTTTGCAAATACAGATAATGCTAGAATTTCAGCAACATCCATCGTACTAATATCTTCTTCTACTTCTTTTGCCTTTGTTCCATCACTTAACATCGTTAAACAGAAAGGACATGCACTTGAAATCATGGATGGCTCCACTTCTAAGGCTTGCTCCGTTCGTGCTACGTTAATGCGGTTACCTGTCGTTTCCTCTGTCCACATTAAGCCCCCACCTGCACCACAACACATGCCATTCTCACGATTACGTTTCATCTCTACCAATTCGAGCCCTGGAATAGATTTTAAGATTTCTCTTGGCGGATCATATACCCCGTTATATCTGCCCAGATAGCAAGAATCGTGATAAGTTAATCGTTGGTTAATTTCACCGGTTGGTTTTAGCTTTCCATTCATCACAAGGTCAAATAGCATTTGTGAGTGATGATACACTTCTGCTTCAAAACCAAAATCAGGATATTCATTTTTAAAGATATTATAAGCATGCGGATCAATGGTAACAATTTTTGTTACATTGTGTTTATTAAACTCTTTTATATTCTTTTCAGCAATTTCCTGGAATAAAAACTCATTTCCAATACGGCGAGCCGTATCTCCAGAATTCGCTTCTTTATTTCCTAAAATAGCAAAGTTAATGCCTGCTTGATTCATTAATTTCGCAAAGGCAATTGCTATTTTCTGACTGCGGCTGTCGAATGAGCCCATGGAGCTCACCCAGAATAGGTATTCAAAATCTTTATCTTCTTTTTTCAATTCTTTGATTGTCGGGATGTACACCGACTCGTCCAGCTCACGCCATTTAATGCGATCTTTTTTCGATAGTCCCCAAGGATTCCCTTGACGCTCGATATTCATCACTGCGCGCTGGATATCAGAATCCATTTTCCCTTCTGTCATTACGAGGTAACGGCGCAGATCAATGATTTTATCGACATGTTCGTTCATTACCGGACAGGCATCTTCACAAGCACGGCAAGTGGTACAACCGGAAATTTCCTCTTCTGTCATGACATCCCCAATCAAATCGACACTTTCTACCGTTGCTGCGGCTTCCTTATTACCGGCACTAGCTAATTGGTTTCCTTGTGTATTTGAAAATGCAAAGGTTGGAACCCAAGGTGTCTTCCCTGTAACAGCTGCCCCTTTTTCTGTCAGATGATCACGAATTTTAATCATTAAGTCCATCGGTGACAGCATTTTTCCTGTTCCTGCAGCCGGACAAACGTCTGTACAACGGCCACATTCTACACAAGCATAAAGATCAAGCAACTGGAATTGTGTAAAGTCTTCCACTTTTCCGACGCCAAAGGAAACATCTTCTTCATCTTCCATTTCATCTAAATCGAAATTAACCTTAGATAATTTTCCAGGGACTCGCTTACTTAAGAATACATTAATTGGTGCAGCAATTAAGTGCGCGTGTTTGGATTGTGGTACATATACGAGAAAAGCCAAAAGCGTTATCGTGTGTACCCACCATGCAATGAAAAAGACAATCATTGCAGCTGTTGGTGACATCCAACCGAATAATAGTGCGATACCGCTCGCAATTGGAGATGACCAGCTCGCTCCTGTTTCAAACCAGATTTGCATCATCCCATTGCCAAGTAATACGGAAAGCATCAATGTTCCAATAAATATAAGAACTAAACCTGCTTTAAAACCACGTTTTAATCTTACTAGTTTCTCCATGTACCGTCGGTAAAATGCCCAAGCGACAGCTACTAAGATCATTAATGTAACTAATTCCTGAAAAAAGACAAATCCAGGATAAAGTGGCCCAAATGGTAAATGATTACCAGGAGAAATCCCTTTGATAAACATATCAATTGCACCAAACTGGACAAGAATAAACCCGTAAAACATCATGACATGAATCGTCCCCGACTTTTTATCCTTCAGCAGCTTGGACTGTCCAAATACGATTTTTATGATTTTTCGTATTCGTTCTTTTATTTCCCCGTCAAACTCTGATTTCTGCCCTAGATCAATATAGGCTTTCCGTGTTGCTATTACCCTTGCAAACAAGTAAATTGCATAAATGGTAACAGCGATGAATGCTAATAAGTTCACAATCAAAAAGGTATCCATCAACCAGCTTCCCCTTCCTGCACAATATTATGAAAAATGATAACGATTCCATTTATCAGAAATATCTTAGGAGAATTTTCTGATAAATACTATACTACTACTTTAACTATGAATGAGCATTCAGTCAACACCTTTTTAAAAAAATATTTTCCTCATGACCTAACATGAGGAAAATAAAGGGAGTGTTTACATTTTCTTTGGCGCTGTGACACCAATTAAACGAAGGCCATTACGAAGCGTAATGCGCACTGCTTTCATGAGTGCAATACGTGCTTTTGTTCTTTCCGGTTGGTCCTCGTCCAAAACTTTTTCTGCATTATAAAAGCTATGGAGCAAGCTAGCTAAGTCAAAAACATATTGTGTCACTTTATGTGGTGTATGTTTACTTGCAGCATCTGCAATTGTCTTTGGAAACTCCCCTAGTTTTTTTAGTAAATCCACTTCTTTTTCAGTGGTTAAAAGGGTTGGATCCATATCTTGCTCAAAAGAAAATCCTTTGTTTGCTGCTTGTTTTAGCATCGTACATATTCTTGCATGGGCGTACTGTACGTAATAAACTGGGTTTTCATTGGACTGTGAACGGGCCAAATCGAGATCAAAATCGAGCTGCGAATCATTGGAACGTGTTACAAAAAAGTAGCGAACAGCATCTATACCCACATCACTCATTAATTCGCGAAGGGCTACCGCTTTTCCAGTTCTTTTACTCATACGAAGCTTCTCACCATTTTCAAATAGATTGACCATTTGAATAATTTGCACCTCGAACTTATCAGAAGCATATCCTAAAGCCAAAATAGCTGCACGCATTCTCGGAATATATCCGTGATGATCAGCTCCCCATACGTTAATGATTTTATCAAAACCACGTTCTAGTTTGTCTTGATGATAGGCGATGTCCGGCATCAAATAAGTGTAGCTTCCATCGCTTTTGATAAGCACACGATCCTTATCATCGCCAAAGTCTGTTGAGCGCAGCCATGTTGCATCGTCCTTTTCATAGACAAATCCGCCATCTTTTAGTTTTGCGAGTGCATCATGAATCTTATCTTGATAAAGCGTCCGTTCGGAGAACCAATTATCAAAATGGACACGGAAATCCGCTAAATCTTCCTCAATTTTTTTCAGTTCATACTGGAGACCATACTCCTTAAAAAAGGAAAGTCTTTCCGCTCGATCCTTCTCTTTCCACTCCTGTCCATACGCTTCCTTAATTTTTTCGCCAATTCCAATAATATCATCTCCATGATACCCATCTTCAGGCATCGTTACGTTCTCACCAAGTGCTTGCAGATAGCGGGCTTCGACCGAAAGCGCTAACTGATCAATTTGATTGCCAGCATCGTTAATATAATATTCACGTTCAACATCATATCCTGAAGCAGCTAGAATATTACAGAGGACATCTCCAAAAGCTGCTCCGCGTGCATGACCAAGATGCAAGTCGCCAGTTGGGTTTACAGACACAAATTCAACCTGCACTTTCTCCCCTTGCCCTGTATTTGTCTTCCCGTAATTTTCATCCGTTTTTAAAATCGTCGGGATAAGCTCTCCTAAATAGTCGTTTTTCATGAAAAAATTAATAAATCCAGGGCCGGCAATTTCTACTTTAGAAATCGAAGCCTTCGAGTGATCTAAATGTTCCATAATATCTTTGGCAATTTGCTTCGGTGCTTTTTTTGCGATCCGGGCAAGCTGCATGGCAATATTGGTTGCAAAGTCCCCATGTGCTTTCTCTTTTGGCTTTTCTAAAATGATTTGCGGGAGCTCTTCCTTTGCAGCAAGATCTGCTTTTAAAACCGCCTCGCCAATTTCCTGCTTTAATATATCCTCTGTTTGTGCTAAAACATTCACTTCATGCACCCTCCTCATTATATGTCAAGGTTAAATAATGATCGCGTTTCTCTTTGCCGTTTAATTTTACCGAATAAGCTATTTTCAGCTGACCATTCTGATCTGTACGCAACGGTTGATGTGTGATTGATGATGTAAAAGTCTCCATATGCATTGTACCATAAGGGTGCTTAAAAACACTTTCAGTCGCACGCTGCATGTGGAATTGCTGATTCATCATCACATTCCCTGTTCGCTTGATCGTTACTTTATCAGGCTGAATCGTAATAAAATTTTTGATCCATGCCTTCTCCTCTGTTTGTTCTTCAAAGGTAAGCACAACCATTTGATTTTTTTCATAAAGTTTTCCTCTTTGTCTAACCATGTTATGTTCCTTTTCACCATCATCATCAATGATCGTACAAAGCTCAATAAACACTTCTTTATCGTTATGTCCCATCGTATTCGCTCCTGCTAAGAATAAATCATATAATTCCTTATTATAGCGGGAAAAGGAGGCTTTTATCAATACTAAGGTGAAAACTCTTCAAACAAGTTTATTTCGTCCGTTTTTTTCCAATAATGATGGTAATGTACTCAAATTGGAGCTGTCATCTTATGAAACGAAAACTTGGCAATTTTTTAAAAAAACATCTGCTTCTCACCGGTATATTAAGTACGATGCTAATTGGATTTTGTTTTATTATCGGTGTCTATTTTATTAGCTTTCTGTTGGGCCCACCGAATTTAATGAACCAACAAAATACCGTTTACTACAGTAATAGCGAAGAAGTCATCGGAGAAGAAAATGGATATGGAAGCCGTTTTCACACAGACTTAGATGAAATATCACCGTATTTGATCGATGCTGCCATTGCTGTGGAAGACCGGCATTTTTATGAGCATAACGGCTTCGATTTCAAACGTATTCTTGGTGCGATTATTGATAATATAAAAAACTTATCTTTAAAAGAAGGGGCAAGCACCATTTCCCAGCAATTGGCAAGGAATTTATATTTATCCCATGAAAAAACATGGACAAGGAAATTAAAAGAAGCTTTTTATACCATACGTCTGGAAATGTATTACTCCAAAGACGAAATTTTAACCGCTTATTTAAATACGATTTATTATGGCCATGGAGCATATGGAATCGAAGAAGCAAGCAATTACTTTTTTAACAAATCGGCAGGGGAATTAGATCTAGCAGAAGCGGCTATGCTTGCAGGTATTCCAAAAGGACCGTCGTACTATTCCCCCTTTAATAACATGGAAAAAGCAACGGATCGCAAGGAACACATATTAGAACTGCTGCTTCGCACAAACCAAATATCGGAGGATGAATATAATAGCGCAATAAATGAAAAGCTGAAATTCGCTAAAACGGAAGATACAGAAGAGGATACGATTGCTCCATATTTTCAGGATATGGTTTTAGAAGAAGCGGCTGCATTATTAGATCATAATAAAGAAGCGGTCCGATCTGGTGGTTACCAAATCTTTACAACGCTTGATATCAAAGCACAAAAAAAGTTAGAGAACGCAGTGGAGAAAACCATTCATCCCGCAAGTGACATCGAAACAAGTGCGATTGCTATGGACCCTAGTAATGGAAGTATTCGTGCATTAATTGGTGGTCGCGATTATAAAAAGAGTTCCTTTAACCGCGCCCATAAAGCCAAGCGCATGCCAGGTTCTACGTTTAAACCTTTTCTCTACTATGCTGCTTTAAATAATGGGTATACACCAAGTACAAAGCTCTTGAGTAAACCGACTGTATTTGAACTCGATAATGGAGAGGTTTATGAACCTAGTAATTTTAATGGATACTATGCAGATAAACCGATTACATTAGCTCAAGCATTAGCCTTGTCAGACAATATTTTCGCAGTAAAAACGAATATGTACCTAGGCTCTGATAAACTCGTTGAAACTGCAAGAGACTTTGGGATCACTAGTAAACTTCCCGCCGTTCCTTCACTCGCCTTAGGAACAGCAACCGTATCCGTAGAAGAAATGGTGGCCGGTTATGGAATGCTGGCAAATGGCGGGAAAGAAATAGCATCACATACGATTGAAAAAATTGTAGATCCCCAAGGGAACGTTTTACTGGATCTTGATGATAAAGAAGGCGAGCAAATACTCGATCCAAAACAGACTTTTATTCTTACTCATTTAATGACTGGTATGTTCGATACAACGTTAAATGGTTATATGGCGGTGACCGGATCAACCATCACAGACCAGCTGACACGCACATATGCTGGAAAATCCGGATCGACAGACGGGGACAGCTGGATGATTGGCTATAGCCCGATCCTTGTCACTGGTGTGTGGACGGGCTATGACGATAACCGGCCAATAGAAGTTGTAAAGGAAACAACATACGCCAAAAATATATGGGCAACCTTTATGGAAGCTGCACATCAAGAACTGCCAGATAAAAGCTTTAGCGTTCCAGATGGGATTATTGGGGTCCGGATTGACCCAGAGACAGGAAAAAAAGCTACTTCCTATTGTCCAACAAGTCGCATGATGTATTTTGAGAAAGGAAAAGAACCAAAAAGCCATTGTACAACCCATTTTCCAGGTGGGAAAAATAAAAAAGAAAAAGAGAAGAAAGGCAAACTGGAGCGACTATTTGATCTATTTAGGTAATAGATAGAGAGGGAATGTTTCACATAGCTGCAGCGGGGTTTCTAACGGCACAAACAATAGGAACAAACGCTGATGATTTGTTGCTCGAGTACGTAACCTTATTGCGCGAGTACATTCCCTCATTGCGGGACCCGTAACCTCAAGCACCATCGTCCATCGTCCAATACAATGAAAAAGAAGCCGACTCCATATAAGGTCCGTCTACCTTATTGAGTCGGCTTCTTTATTGTCCTAGTAATACATGAGTAGCCCATGTACCAATTATTTTACAAATTTCTGATGTAAAGTACAAGATTTTCGCTAAGTATTCATGGTTCAGTCACAAAATGTTCATTATTTTGGAAGTGCTTCTTTTAATTCATCCGTCGAATTATTCCACATGTCTTCGTCGAATTCTACAAGAAAGTCACGCAGTAGCTTTTTTGAATGGTCGTCCATATGCTCTACAACGATTTTACCTTTTAATGATTTTTCCATATGTGTTACATGCTGTGGCATTGATTTATACGCACGTTTATTTGGTTTGTCAACAAGCAGCTCACTTCCGGCCACACCAGCAAAATATGGTCCATGATCATTTTTCTCCACTGTAACCCAAACGATCCAATACAATCTTGGGTTTGGTACTTCGTTGCGGTCATTTAAATATTTAACACGTCTTTCGATTGCACTTCTTGCGTGCATCGCATCCATATCCACATATGCTTCATTTCCGTCCGGATCTATAATAACCGGTGACATGTTTTCCAAGCTGATGGAACCCATTCCATATCCGCCATGTCCATCCGTAGAGTCATCTTTAATGATGGTAAATGTATTTTTCTTTTTATTTGAAGATTTATCTGAATTCATTCAAGGAATCCTCCTTCACATTCATTTTCTACATCCATTGTAGCATAGGACACGTCCCCTTTTCATTCATCTGACTATATCACCTCGTCGATAAATCCCCATGCACGTGCTATTTCTTCCGCACTGTATTTTTGTTTCGGTTTCAATTCGTGCACTTTTGCCTCCACATCGCTTTTTTCAAGATCGGCAAAATACAGCATGGTTGCGACGAGTTCAAGGAAACGCGAGCTTTGTCCATTTAGCAAGCTCACCTTCTCTTCCATATCAGGCATATCAAGGCTGAATTGATTTAAAAAATCGTTACCTGCCGAAGTGATTTGATAGTGGTATTGATAATAGTGCCCTTTATCCTCTTTGATTTCGTCAAGAAAATGCAAATTACAGAGCTCTTCTACACGTAAAGTAAGCTCCTCCGAATACGGCCCGTATATATGAAAACGATATTTTTCCTCAAACGGGATGTTACATTGCTGCAAAATATAAATGATTTTCTGTAGTTTCTTTCTTCCTGTCACTTTTGTGGCCACATGAAAGAACTTGATTAACTTAGCATGATTAGTCAACAAGTTGACCCTCTCCTTGCCCATACAGTATTTCTTTGATTTGTTTTTTAAGTTTATGATCCTTTACAGCTTCGAGTAAATCTTTTGGAAAATATAGTTTATGGTCTGTTCGCTTTTTACCTGAGATCGACTCGACAATATCCGAATGGCGAGATAATTCCTTCAATTCATGATTAGGCATTTGCAAATGAATTGGCAAACGCTCTTCCTCTTCTCCAGGTCGATAAAAATCATACGGCAAATCAGATGAAGAGTCAACAACCAAATAATAATCTGGATGAATGCCCGCATCCTGGAACAGACGATATAATTCCATCCACTCCTTCATCTGTGTGTTCGGATTAAATTCAATATATTTAAATAGACGACGGTTGATAAACCTTTCGCACAGATCATATAAAATGAAGTCATCTTCCTCTAGCCATGACTGAAAATAATAATAAACTACTGCTTCATCCAACCGCAAATAATCCCTTAACGTAATTTCCTGATTAAAAAATGACTGGAAATGGGTCGGTTTTAATTTAAATGTATAGCCTGTCTCATATAAAAATTTTACCCGATGTAAAATCTTCGATAAAATAACTTCCGCGCTTCTCGTTACTGGATGAAAATAGACTTGCCAGTACATCTGATAGCGGCTCATAATATAGTCTTCCACCGCATGCATCCCAGTCGATTTAATAACAACCTGGTCCTCAATCGGGCGCATCACTCTTAAAATCCGTTCCATATCAAAGTGACCATAACTTACACCAGTGTAATATGCATCCCGCTGCAAATAATCCATCCGATCTGCATCAATCTGACTGGAAATCAGACTTACAACTAATTTGTCAGCGTACGTTTTTGCAATAACATCTGCGACTTGCTTTGGAAATTCAGGACTAACTCGTTTTAAAATACGGTGAATATTCGTATCCTCCAGGATGATTTTCCGAGTAAACTGCTCATGATCCAGTTTAAATACTTTCTCAAAGGAGTGGGAAAACGGGCCATGGCCTAAATCATGAAGTAGTGCCGCACAAAGGCTAAGGATGCGCTCTTCCCTATTCCAATGCGGATAATTCGTAAATTTCCCAATCATCCTTCGAACAATTTCATATACACCTAAGGAGTGATTAAAGCGGCTATGCTCTGCACCATGAAATGTCAAATACGTTGTGCCTAACTGTTTAATTCGACGCAACCGCTGAAATTCTGGTGCAGCAATTAAATCCCAAACAATGCGGTCCTTCACATGCACGTATCGATGTACAGGATCTTTAAACACCTTTTCTTCATTTAATTGTTCATCTTTATATGCCATCCTGATTACTCACCCTATTTCTTTTCATAACTTCACTTGTGTTATATTATATATTAGTTGACCAAAGTAAAAAAGAGATACTGACAACAAGCGAGTAGAAAAAGGAGAAATTATGAAGAACTGGAAAGAAATTATTCAACATGGAACTTTTCGTTACTTCGACCATTCAGGTAACATCGATTTTCACAATAAACCTTATACAGCATTAACATCTTTTGCCATTGATGATGCACTTGCTCATTCCGTTAGTGATCAACTCTCACCTCCCGTCATGCGTCTATGGGTCCATCCAAACACCGTTGTACTTGGAATACCAGATGCACGTTTGCCTCAGATTGAGGAAGGTGTGAAGCAATTAACTGCGGAAGGTTTTCGTGTCATTATCCGAAATTCAGGCGGACTCGCTGTAGCGCTTGATGAAGGAGTTTTAAATATCTCCCTTGTTTTGCCCGGTGTCAAACACATCTCTATTCATGACTGTTACGAGGCGATGGTTAGCTTTGTGCAGCATATGCTGCGCGATTTAACAGATAAAATACAAGCTTATGAAATCGTCGGGTCCTATTGTCCTGGTGACTATGATTTAAGTATCGATGGGAAGAAATTTGCCGGCATTTCACAGCGGCGCATTAAAGATGGAGCATCGATTCAAATCTATTTAGACGTAGAAGGAGATAGTTTCGAGCGAGCAGCTTTAATTAAGCGATTTTATGATAAAAGTAACATTTCCCAAGCATCCCGATTCGCCTATCCGGAAATCAAACCGGAAGTAATGGCATCGTTATCCACATTACTAAATCAACCATTGACGGTGGAAGATATGAAAAAACGCGCACTGGGTACACTAAAAGAACTATGTGACACCATTGTTGAGTCCAACTTTACAAACGCAGAATATGTCACATTTCAAAAACGATATGATCAAATGATCAAACGGAATGAAAAAATCGCTTGCCTGCAATAAAATAAAAAAGAAGCCTGCAGGAAATACTTCTCACTGCAAGCTTTTTTCTTATTTTGCCTGTGCGGCAGTAATCAATGCTAATTTAAAAACATCCTCTGCACTACATCCTCGTGATAAATCATTTACCGGTTTGGTTAACCCTTGAAGTACTGGTCCAACCGCTTCAAATTCACCTAAACGTTCAGCAATTTTATAACCGATATTCCCTGCTTCCAGGCTAGGGAAAATAAATACATTTGCATTTCCTTTCAGTATAGCGTCCGGCGCCTTTTTCGCTGCGACACTAGGAACAAATGCCGCATCAAATTGAAATTCCCCGTCAATAACAAGTGAAGCATTTCGTTCTTTGGCAAGTTTAACCGCTTGCTCTACCTTTTCTGTTTCCTCCGACTGGGCGGAGCCTTTTGTAGAGAAACTAAGCATGGCGATTCGTGGATCTATATCAAATAATTTTGCAGTTTCTGCACTTTCCATCGCTATTTCTGCCAAGTCTTCGCTCGTCGGGGCAATATTTATCGCACAATCCGCAAATACATATTTCTCTTCTCCTCTGACCATAATGAATACACCAGACGTCTTATTGATTCCTTCTTTTGTCTTCATTATCTGTAAGGCAGGGCGAACCGTATCCGCTGTAGAGTGTGCAGCACCACTTACCAAACCGTCTGCTTGATTCATATAAACAAGCATTGTTCCAAAATAGTTTTCATCACATAATTGTTTTTCGGCATCCACTTTTGATACTTTCCCTTTACGCCTTTGCACAAAAGCTTCGACCATTGCATCAAACTGCTCATATCGGCTCGGATCGATCAATTGACAAGCATCGATATTCACACCCATCGTCTCAGCCTGTTTCATTACCTTCACTTGATCACCAAGCAGAATTGGAGTCACCATTCCCATTTTGCTTAACTTGCTAGCGGCTTGCAAAATTCTCGCGTCCAGTCCTTCTGGAAAAACAATACGTTTATCCGTCTGTTGGATTTTCGCCTTTATATCATCAAATAGATTACTCATTCATTATCCCTCCTAAGAAACAGGTCTTCCTATTTAAATAATAATCGATCTTCTTCTCCTTTTAAAGAAACTTGGCGCTTGGCAATTTCGACAAATCCATGACAGCCGTATCTACTTTCATGCTAAAACCTTGGCAAGCCACGTCTCGTGCTATTTTTGCCCCCTTTTTCCTAAAAAAGCTTTTCCGTGAATATTGTATCCCAATTATGATATAGTAAAATTATATTCATACTTTAGTACATAAGGAGAGATTATGATGGTCGAAGCAGTAGAAACCATGGATGGTTGGTATAGTTTACATGATATGCGCGTCATGGATTGGACTTCTTGGAAATTAGCATCAAGTGAAGAAAGAACAGCAGCAATCGCTGAATTTAAAAACCTGCTCACAAAGTGGGAAGACGTAGAAGAAGCTGAGAACGGAAGCCATGTTATGTATCAGGCTATCGGACAAAAAGCAGACTTCATGTTTATGTTCCTGCGCCCGACAATGGAAGAATTAGCTGATTTGGAAACAGCTTTTAACAAAACAAAGCTTGCTGAGTTTTTAATTCCTTCTTATTCATACGTTTCTGTGATTGAACTTGCTAAATACCGTCCACAAGAAGACGGTGTTGACCCAGAGACACTTCCAGAAACACAAGCACGATTAAAACCAATTCTTCCTAAGTGGAACCATATGTCTTTCTATCCAATGAGCAGACGTCGTGAAGGCGATGATAACTGGTATACACTAGAAAAAGACGCTCGCGGTAAACTTCTTTATGAACATAGCAAAACCGGTCGTCAGTATGCTGGAAAGGTAAAACAATTTATTAGCGGATCCATTGGTTTTGATGACATGGAGTGGGGAGTTACCCTATTTGCCCACGATGTGTTACAACTAAAGAAAGTTGTCTATCAAATGCGCTTTGATGAAGCAACAGCCCGTTACGGAGAATTCGCTGAATTTTTTGTTGGCAATCATTTGGCTAAAGAGGATCTGGCTGCATATTTACACGTATAAACACCCTTTTCAAAGGCTGGGACAAAACCCCAGTAAATGTAAAAGAAGTTCGGGAGTCCCGTCTCTAGATGGAACTCCCGAACTTCTTTTTTTTACTTTTCCGTGCGATTTATACTTATTTAGCAATCCCGTTAACTTGCACTGCAGGTGGCTGCTTTCCGCGGGCACGGCCTCAGCCTCCTCGCATGAATCAGATTGTTTTGCCGCTGGATTTAGAAATTAAAGGACCGATGATCGAACCCATTTTTACTTATTCTTGGCTAGTTATGTCCCAACCTTTTTATTTTTACTCTTTCCTGTCATATCGATCAGACCTTTTACATAATCATTACTAGTAGACTTTGCATCAAGATTAAAACTAGAAGGGAATCCTTCAAGAGCAGAGTTTTACCGTTTGTTAAGTTATCATTTTAAGCAGTTTCTCCAGTCGATCACTAGAATTGAACGGCAGCC
>NZ_JFBD01000065.1 GCF_000709085.1 Virgibacillus alimentarius
AATTATGGCAATTTCAAGGTCTTTTTCACCTAATTAGCTTCTTTAATTGGTCGTTTTCATTGGAAAGCTGCTTAGAATCAAGATCTGGTACAGTCATGGCATTCGTATCGCCATATTTACCATCTCTGTACTCTCTTATCCAACGGCTTACCATATTGGCATTAAGGTCATATCGACGGGCTACTACTGATGGTTTACCTGTTTCTAACGCTTCTTTTATAACCTGTATTTTAAATTCCTTTGAATATTTTGTTCGTTTCATGATGTTAGCCTCCTTGACACTAAATAGTATATTATAATTAACTCTTAGTGTCTAAGTTCATTTAGGGGCTTATGTGATATATAACTCCCTAAATGATATTTAGAAGAACTTTAAAATTCCTTTACATCACTTATTATACTCTAGATCATAATTTTCATTTCAGGTGGTTATACTCGATATCAAGGGGTACCACCCAAAAAAGAATGGTTTGATGCCGATCAAAGTAATTCATTTTTAAAAATAAGCATTAATTATTAAATGCCACTCCTTTTTCTAATGGAGAAATCTCTTGATTCCAAGGATTCTAAATTCCTCTAATTGCAGTACCAGCCTCAATCCTTTCTTGCAACATTCACCTAACTAGTACGATTTTGAAGGTATCACTTTATTTACCACTTTACAAAGACTCAATGGTGGGCGTGCGGATCATAATACAAGTAGGCAGGGTGTACACCCTCATATTCGACTGGATGATAGTAGCTTGTTATCATTTACTTCTGTCATATCTTGGTTAGCGAATATATCAATGGGGCATTTTAACCGCTCTTCACGCATGAATAGGTTTTCAATAAAAATAATATATTCTCGGATTGTACGGGGAAATTTTGAGGTATAACATGGATATGTTACACCCCAACATTTGACTTAGAACCTTATTTAGGACTTGTTGTTTCTATTGTGAGAAGTTCCTTTATTTCCTTGATTTTATTCTCTTTATGATTAAAATCTTTAAATTCACTAATAAAAAATCCCGCTCGGGAGCTACTAGAAGTTATTTTCCCAATGGTATCTTTTTCATTAACAAACATTACTATATTCTTAATTTCTGGTAATTGTGAAATTTTTTCAATGCCTTCTATCTTCTTTATAATTCCAGAAGAAGGAGTAACCCATTCCACATAACCAACATTATTAGGGATATTATTAATACTTAAAGAAGAACATCGCGTATTTAATTTTATAATTTCTTTGAAAACATTAAATCCATAAGCAAGTTCAATACAATCCAAAATATAATCTCCTGGGGTACGTACAGCATATTCCAAAACATAAATATCATTATGATATTTCACTTCCAAATGAACAACTCCTGTATTCATTTTAATTGTGTTTATTACATTCCTATTTACTACTAATATTTTATCTTTAACGTGTTTGGGTATATTAGCTGGAACCGTATGAGATTTTTCGACACAGTATGGGGGATCAGTAGTCTCCTTAAAGGTGATATTTTCAAATATTATTTCCCCATTCTCTACTAAAGTTTCAATACTATATTCTTTTCCATCAATAAATTCTTCTACTAAAACAGGGAATTCTCGTCCCTGTTCTTTTAAATAATTTTCTAACTCTAATCTATTCGACAATTGTTTGACACCTTTACTTCCCGTACTATTTACCGGTTTTGCTATAAGCTCTCCTTGAAAATCCAATTCATCTGCTTCTTTGTGGATGAGCTTATATTTAGGAATTGGAATATAATTACTTTTGGAAAAAATATCCCTTTGGAGAGCTTTATTCTGTGAGACTATTGTTGCATATAAACCAGGTGAAGGTAAACTAAGTGTTTCTGCAATAATAACTGACGTGTAAATATGAGGCTCTGAGAAGCCTATGATACCGTCAAGTGGTTTATGTGAATTAATATTTAAACTTAATCTAATAATATGTTCTTTTTTTAAATTATTAACCCAAATCATATTATCTACTTCTTTAGAAGCATTAACAACAGGATCAAAGCTTTTGTTAGATTTATGTTCTATGGCACTTACATAAAAACCTAACTGTTTAGCTTGATAAACATAATCCGCTCCTTGTATACCGAATCCAATTAATAATATGTGTTCCATGCACACTCACTCCAGTTATTTTATTCCATTTCGATATTTATACTTTTAAACATTTCTTCGGCTGTTTCATAAGCATTTTCAGCAGTGGTACCTGAAACAACTAAGCATCCATGACGTGAGTAACTGTCAACGGTTTTTTTTATCTGCTGTCCAACTTTAAGATTAAAATCTAAAATAATTAAATTAGAGTTTCGTTTGACCTTTTCAGTTCCCCCAATTCTGGATATTGTTCCTGGGGGAAAGTCAAAGAACTTTACTGCTCCCCCTTTTGAAGTTGATGGTATTGGAATTTTCCTCTCTTTCCCTGTTATTAAATTCTCCATAGTAAGCTTGATTACATCAATGTTATATACAAAATCTAATAACTCTGTAATGAAGTCTCCACCAGGTCTCGTATGTGCTTCTATAATTTTAGGCCCTGTTTTAGTTAATTTAATTTCAATATGTGTTGGACCAAACGTGTGTCCAATAGCATTTAAGGTCTTGTCTACTAGCTTGTATACTTGTCCTTTCATCTCATCAGTTAATTGAGCGGGCATAATGTGTGCCATTTCTACATGATTTTTAGGGTTAGTAATTTTATCTGTCAACTGAAGAATAGAATGACTACCACTGTAAGACATTCCTTCAACACTTATTTCACGTCCCTTCAGATATTCCTCAATAATAATTTCATTTTTCTCATTATCAGTTACTTTCTTTACCGCATCAACTAATTCCTTGTCATTATTTACTTTAAAAATTTTTTGACTTCCTGATCCAACTAAAGGTTTTACAATAAACGGGTAGTTAAATTCACAAAAATTCAATGCAGTTTTTACACTTTTTGTAACTGTATAATTAACAGGTCCCAGTCCTTTCTTATTCAAAATATCCCGTAAAGTAGCTTTATTATTAACAATTCTTGTTGCATTAACTGAATTATGTTTTAATCCTAGTTTTTGTGCAACGATTGATGCCGGCTCTGTTCCTACATCAGCGAAACTCCAAACGGCTTTAAATGATCTAGTTTGATGTAAGGTTTTAGCCTGTTTTATAATTTCATCAAAATTATTTAAGTCTATGATATGAACGTCTTCACAATATTCCTCTCTAATTAAGTGCTTTCGATCTGGTGACTGAAAAAGTGTAACTTTCATATTGAACTTTTCAACTAAGTGAAACTTTATATACTGCCATGTATCCCCAATCATTAATATACGCTGATTCTCAAGAGATGTTTGCATCTGTGTAATTAAGCCCCTTTCCATGTTTTTTGTATACCATAAAGCTTATTAAACTTGCCATAAACAGTAATATTGCAACCGATTGAAAAACTAAACGTATACTCCATACCTCAGTAACAATCCCTGCCAAAAATCCAGAGAGTGGATAAGATACTACTGATAAAGACCCATTTACTGCGTTGACACGACCTAAAATATTATTAGGTACAATTGATTGTCTGAGAGTTTTGTTCAAAATATTACCAGTTATGGTGGGGCCTTCCTGAAGTCCCCTAAATAAACCTATAAAAATCCATGATTTAACTATGGACATGAACATTATTGCAATAGAAGATATTCCACTACTTACAATTAATATTATGAAGTGCTTAAACTTCCTAGCCAACAAAGGAGCTAATAACCCACAAACTATTTGTGCAATTGATGACATAGTGAATATAAGTCCCAAATGAAAGGGACCTATATTCAAATTATCACGAGCAAAGAAAACAAACATTGCATCTACTGCCCCATTAGCGATATTCATTACAAAGGAAAGTAATACTATTAAAAGTAATATCTTCGTTTTAACAATATATTTTATGCCTACAACTGTATCTTTTAGCAAACCAGACGATTTGCTTTTCAAACCTTTGTAATAATTTATGTTTAAGAAAAAAACGCTAACTAGAACAGGTATAAAGGTTAATGCACCAATAAACAGTGCTACTGCTGAATTATAAACAGAAACAATTAATCCTCCCAGGGATGGCCCTGACAGCAAAGCCACTGTATTGAGAAATTGATATAACGTATTTACTTTAACTAAATCATCTTTTTTTACTATTTGAGGTAAAATGCTTTCTTCGGAAATAAAAGAAAACGATGTTGTAATTGATAAAAAAACAGTTATTATGCCTAATAAAAGGATATTTAGTACATCAACCAGTAATAATATTGTTAAAATACACATTACTAAAAGTAATATAAGGTTACTTACAAATATTATTACTTTTCGATTATATTTATCCACAATTGATCCTACAATTGGTGAAACCAATAGAGAAGGTAACATTTGTAGTAAAAACAGAAATCCCATCCATACAGAAGAACCAGTAATCTCATAAACCAGCCATGGCAAAATAAACATGTAGATACGGTTTCCTATGGAAGAAAGGAATCCAGCTAATACATAAATATTTACTCTAATATTACTTTTCAAAAAATTCAAAGTTAACATCAGCCCTTTAGTGTTAAATTGTGCCTTGCATCTTACCCGCTTAATGATAATTCCTAGATATTACAAGAAATAAGTTTTGATAAATTACATATTTATGTCATTTCATCAAAATACTCAAAGTTATCTGTCTTATAGAAAATTTTGACTTGTTTTACAATTGGCATAACTATATGTTAACATTATCCATATAAATTTTAAATACTATTTAAAAGGGGGTTTTCCAAGTGAGTACTTCAGTTTTTCCAGATGCCGAATCATTATCTTATGTAGATTTATTATCTTACATAGAAGAGGTTAATAGGTGCCCAGGTGGAAAGAGGACTATTAGAGATATTATTGTACGATCCCAAATTGAAAGTGGCAGTAGAATATTGGAAATTGGCTCTAACACAGGGTTTACATCTATTGAAATAGCTAAATTAAAAGATTGTTCAATAACTGGAATAGATGTTAATTCACAAGCCGTAAAAAAATCTACCGAAATTTTACAAAAAGAACCGAAATTTATTCAAGACCGCGTTAATTTCCAAGTTGCTGACGCATCAAATCTACCGTTTGAAGATGAAACATTTGATTTAATTGTAACTGGTGGAGCTAATACTTTCATACCAGATGAGCAAAGAGCTAAAGCCCTAACAGAATATAAAAGGGTTCTCAAACCATATGGATTTCTGTCGGTTACTAATCTGTTCTACAATTCCAAAATTCCTGATAATTTACTTAACAAAATGTCCGTTATACTTGGATTTAAAGTAAAACCTTGGACCAAATACTATTGGTTAAAATTGTTATTGAATGCTGGATTAGAGTTATACACCTATGAAGATAAAAAAATGAGGTCAAGACCAGAAAAAGTTGTTAAAGATTACGTTGAAAAACTAGTTTATAATTCCCCAGCATTAGAGAACGCACCAGATAACATTAAAGAATCATATCAAGAAAAATGGTTTAATATTATGAAGGTTTTTAATGAAAATCATAAATATTTATCATTTATGGCAGTATTGCTAAGAAAAAATCACACTTCTGAACAACAGGAATTATTTATTGAAGAAGATGTAATAGATCCATGGAATATTGATGGACAAAACTTTTGGTAGCAGTATAAAGAAGGAGGACATAATTATGAAGTTAAGTAATAATTCGATGATGAAACCACCTAAAACTTGGAAAGAACCGGAAGATCATCATAAATATGCTATAAGTGATTATTGGTACAATGTAATTGCCAAAATTCAAGATGAAATAAATTTCTCTACATTTCAGTTCTTTAGAAATCAAAATATTCGATCAGTACAGTTACCAATTACTACAGGTTCCGTAACTAGTCCGATGGGATTAGGGAGTGACTCCCTGCCGGTTAAAATAAACCTAGAGGGGGTGGAAACTTATTTAGCTGATTCAATGCAATTTCATCTTGAATACATGCTAAGGCAATTTAATGACGGGGTGCATTATATTATGCCTACATTTAGAGGTGAAAAAGCAGATGCGAGACACCTATGTCAGTTTTATCATAGTGAAGCGGAAATTCCTGGGGATTTAAATGACGTAATTACTTTAGTTAATAATTATATAAACTCTTTATGCAAAGATTTATTGAATAACTTGCATGATGAGATTTTAGAAATTGCTGGTACAACTGAGCATATAAAATCCGTAATACAAAAAGGAACAGATATACCTAGGATTACTTTAGAAGAAGCAATTGATGTGTTAGATAACGATCCTACATTCATTGAAATTCATGCTGAAGGATTTCGAGAAATCACACATAAAGGAGAGCAAAAACTTATTGAAATATTTGGTGGAATAGTATGGTTAACACATTTTGACTACTTGTCAGTTCCTTTTTACCAGGCTTATGATAGTTCAGAAAGCTATGCACTTAATGGCGACTTGTTATTTGGTATTGGGGAAGTTGTTGGTGCCGGTGAACGTCATAAAGACGTAAATCACGTCAAACATGCAATGGAAAAACTAAATGTGAAGGAGGAACAATATAAGTGGTATTTGCATATGAAAAATCATCATCCTATCAAAACATCAGGTTTCGGTATGGGAGTAGAAAGATTTATTTTATGGCTAATTAAACACAGTGATATAAGGGATTGTCAGGTCATCCCTAGATTTAATGGAATCCAAATGACTCCTTAACGTAAGACCACAATAGTTTATTCAAATAAAAGGGAGGTGAGTACATTTTGCGTATATTACTTGTTGAACAAGGTGATCCTAAAATACGCAGGTATGTTGTTGATAAGTTAATCTGCAACAATTACCGTTTAACTCTCATAAATGAACTTAATGCTGTATGGGATAAGCAAAAGTTTGATAAAGTTATTTTAACCAGGTTATCTAACTGGCCCTATATAATGGAAAATGTGATTAAAGAACATGAAACTGAAAAATTTGAGGGTGTATTATGTTTTAATGAAGGAAGTATTCCTTTGGCAAATAAAATAGCAAAGTTATTAAATTTACCCTTAATTTCCAAGTATAGTGGGGATTCTTTTCGTTTTAAGGACCGAATGCGCGTAGCGTTTGAGTCCTATGGGGTTATAAGTCCGGATTATAAAATTTTAAATTCTAGAAAAGAAATGTATGCACTAAAAGATTGGGAGTATCCATTAGTTCTTAAACCCTCGGCGTTAATGGGGAGTTTAGGGGTAGTTAAAGTTAATTCATATGAGGAGCTACCTAAAAAAATTAATTATCCACTATGTGCGGATTTTGAGCTAAATTTCGATGGAGAAATCTATGCTCTTAGTGAAATGTACAGTCTTCCAAGTACAGTATTAGCTGAAGAATATATTGATGGGAAAGAATATAGTGTTGAAGGATTTGTTTTTCAAGAAGAATTCTATCCAATAGGTATTACCAAAAAATTTATAGAAAAGGGACCTTTTTTTAATGAAAAAGGTCATATTTTTCCAGATACTTCGATTTCGAAAGAGATACGTGACGTTATTTACCAGGAACTTATTAAAGCACATAAGGCTTTAGGTCTTCAAAATTGCTTTACTCATAGTGAAATAAGGTTAAACAATAATATTCCCTATGTTATTGAATTGGGGGCAAGACTTGGAGGTGACTATATTCCCCGATTAGTAGATGAAGTTTTAAAGGTAGATACCTCAGATATAGCTATAAGATGTGCAACCGATAGATTTGCAAAACAAGATCGAGACAACCAAAAAATAGATTATTCCAATTACAATGGAAACTATGCTTCCATATATTTTATAAGCTGTCCAAAAGAAATGTCAGGAAAAAAGTTTTATGAAATACAAGTTGAAGAAACTGACTTTGACATTGTTGAACTTAGCTCATACATAGAAAAGGGAGAGAGAATTTATACCAAAGATAATAATCGAATAGGTCATATTATCCTTAAAACAGAATCTTTCGAAGAGACTTACCAACTAATGAATGACATGCATAAGTATATAAATATAATAACACAGGACTGATGTACAACAAACTCCCTTTAAGTACAGTAACATATATTACTAGTTTCCTTATATATGGTGGAGGAAGGTACACTGACTTGAATTTTCCTGGCATTTCTCTCCAGTTTTATAGAGTCATACAACTCATTTATAAAAGCTATAAAAAAAGAAAGGTAGTTCTTATGAGTCAAAATATTAATTATCCTAAGCCTTTAAAACAAGGAGACAAGATTGCTATAACTGCTCCATCATCTGGTGTTAAGAAAGATTTTCATCCATTAGTCAGCCTAGCTAAAAAAAATCTTGAACAATTGGGTTTTTTTGTGGAAATAGGTAATACAGTATGGAATGGTGAAAACATTACTAGTTGTAAAAAAGAAATACGTGCACAGGAACTGACGAAATTTTTATTAGATGATAATATAAATGCTATAATCCCACCATGGGGAGGGGAATTATTAATGGAAGTACTCCCTTTATTGGATTGGAAAAAAATTAGAAGAAGTGAACCTAAGTGGATTCTTGGATACTCCGATATTAGCACTCTTAACTTTGCATATACATTATTAACGGGAAATGCAACTGCTCATGGTACAAATTTTATTGATTTGTCATCTGAAAGTTGGGACCCTGTAACAGCTTCTTGGATAAAGGTGTTAAATACCTCATATAGAGAAACAGTAGTGCAAAAATCATCTAGAAAATACCAAAGCTCTTGGGATAATGCGTTTCAAAATAAAGATGGATTTTTTTTAGATAAGCCCACTGAGTGGAAAGTATTTAAAGGAGAAAAGGCTACAATGTCAGGGCATCTTCTTGGTGGCTGTCAAAATACTCTAACTAATTTGATAGGAACTCCGTTTGCTCCTGTGGAAAAATTTATTTATAATTATCTAACTGAGGGTGTTATATGGTATTTTGAATCAATTGGATGGGATGCAGCAGAAATATATCGATCCCTTTGGCAAATGAAACAAAATAACTGGTTTAAAAATACAAATGGTATTTTGTTAGGGAGACCCACTAATTATAGTTCTATAAAAGAATTTGATATGGAAGGTATTATTGAAGAAGTATTTGGTGATTTAAATATTCCTGTAATTTATGATGTGGATATCGGACATAAGCCACCCCAGCTTACTCTAGTTAACGGAGTTTGGGGAGAAGTAAGCTCAATTAAAGGAAAAGGAATGGTTACAATGACATTTCAATAATTATATTTTTTATTAAATATTTTCCTTAAAATTTGAAAAAGTTCCTGCCAACTTATCCCTTGTTATTATCATGAGAAATTAGATAAATACCCCTTTCATTGAGGGTATCATAGTATATGAATATAGTATTAATACAAAACCTACAAAAGTTTAAAAAATAAGACACAATGTTCATTATCTAAGTCATTGTGTCTATTAAGTTCGCATAAAGCAAACGAAGACATTACTAAACTGATTTTTACTTAAGCGGGGCCAACGCTTATCCCCATTATATTCTAGTATAAAATCTAGTAAAATAATTTACTTTTTATAGTACCCTCTTTTTTTATTCTGTCCGTTAAAGCTGCTCTAAGTTTTATCTGTGTTTTTTTCCATGAAACCTCTGTAAATGTTTTGAATTTATCACCACCACTTGCCAAGAATTCAGTAGTTCCTACCGTATAAGACTCATCAAGCTTTAATGGTTTACCATCTAGTAAACGGACATCTTTATCTTTTATTGTGTATTCTTTTTCAGTAAATGAACTTAATTTTACCCGAAGTCCAGATATCTGTAACATACCTTTCTCAAGCGTTACGCTTTGACTAAGTATTTCGAGGATCTGTCTCCCGGTTAATTTTGAACATACGAGGAAACTGTTAAATGGACAAATTCGATAAATGTCGCCAACCGTTATATCTCCTGAATAAATATCGCCAAAAATTCCATAGGGATTATAAAATCCAATTTGAGCTGAGGTATTTTTACATATTGTATTACTAATCCAACTTCCTAACTCAAATTGTTGATCTGGCTTAACAAATAGGTCTTTATCTGTTCTCCCAATGACCTTTGAGAACTTTTTATTTATCCCTTTATCGTATTGTTGAACCATGTTTTGTATCTTCTGATCAGGATTTAAATTATTAAATCTTCTATTTAAGTCAATTAATTTCACTTCTTTATTTATAATTTGATTAGCTTTTCGATTAAAGCAAATCCTAATATGCCTATCATAGAACCGCGGGGAGATGTAAGAACAATAGGTATATCGTTTCTTAGCGTAGCATAGGGTATAAAGCTATGACCACCGATCGCAACATCGATGTCTTCAGTTGAGTCAACTAGATCAATCAACTCCCCTGCTGGTTTTCCCCCATTAAAATATACTGGCAAATGCCCCAAAAGAATGATAATATCTGCACCATCTTCTTTTACCTTAGGTATTAATTCTTTTACTACTTTAATAGGTTGCCTAAAAACGTATTCTTTCACATTTGAAGATGCTGTCGTGTATGGTGTTTCAACAGTAGATAAACCTATGATCCCTATGGAAACTCCCTTTTTCTTTACAATAACATAAGGTTTTGCCCACTCGACTTTCTCACCATGATTATAAAAAAGGTTCGCACTTAAAACATTAAAATTTGCTGTATTTAATGTTTTAAGCAATCTGTCTGTTCCCCAATCAAATTCGTGATTCCCAATTGCCATTGCATCATACTCATTCTCATTCATCATTTCAACTACAGGTTTCCCATAATAAAAATTAGATAGAGGTGTTCCCATAAAAGCATCCCCAGCATCAAGAACAACTGAACCAGTAGAATTTCTTGCTTTTAATTGTTTCATGCACATTGTAAATTTAGCTGCACCTATACAATTATCTTCTTTTAATGCTCCCAAAAAATCTGTGTTACAAAAGATATCTAATTGTACAGTCTGTAAGTATCTATTTGTAGACATTGAAATCATCCTTTTAGTTTGGATATTCTTAACATAACTACTTTTCGTTTAAGGGTTGATTCCTAGTAAGGGGCTATCATCTAAAGGGAGTGATCCACCATCCATGAAAGCCTTATTACACTTTTTATAATTGTAACAAAAAACACTATATAATTGGAAGATTCTTTCTAATTCTGTAATTATTTTTTAAATGTATAAACATATGGTTATTTGTAAGCGTAGAATAGAATAGCTGTATTCGATATCTCATCTTCAACTCTTGCACCCGTTAGTTGAAGTACATTTCTTCACAATATGAATTAATCTTAACACAGAATTTTCTAAGGATATTGCAAGGTTCGGTTATCATTGTTGAAAAACACTTGTATAACCCAGGAAATTAGCAAGTGTTTTATAATTTATCCTAACAAGAAGTGATTTATATAGAACTTGTACACTAAGGTAACTTTATTTTTAATAGTCTTTACTACATTCTTCCATATCCTATTTCATGAATATCATTAAAGTAGAACGCCCCAAACTTTCTCCAAAGAGAGTCCTGAATAACTTAATAAATTTTATGTTTTTTTCACCACCTGATTCATCTAGCAAGAGTTATAATTCCAATAACTTTTTCATACTTAACATTTTCTGTGGTAACTTACTTTCCAAATAACCTTCGTTGCTATCATTAACAACCGTTAGAGATTTTATATGGCCGTAATTACCGGTTAGTTCACGTTGAACATGTAATTGGTTTTCATGGGTGATGATAACGACCTCTCCCGTACGTGACAATATGATTGAATCCCCGCTTTTATGGCGCCATTAATTACTCACTTTTTCCACTAGAAATGCTAGTAGATATTTCACTACCTGATCATCTAGTTGAATTTTTCCTTCAGCAACGAGCCGTAACACAGCAAATGCCGTTAATGATTTGGAACCAGAAGCGATTCTCATGAGTGACTTTCTGTTACGGCTTCCCCCTTGGAATCATGACCATACCCTTTTTCATACACTATATTCCCATCCTTTACGACTACAATAGTTGCGCCAGACAGTCCGTTTCGTTCCAAATAACTCGTAACAAATTCATCGACCTCTGCTGTATCGAACGCTTTTGCAGCATGAGCTGATAAAGGCCGGCTCCATATACTCAATAAAATAATTGTCATTAGAAAAACAATACGTTGTTTCCTAAACATATGCTATACTCCATTCTTGCCTCTAAGTTTATTTATTGACTATTCGCCATTCCCAAACAATAGACAATTGTCCATCATTTAGTTGCCCGATAATCTTCCCGTTCATTTTTTCCATAAAGCTCTTCACAATCGACAAACCTAATCCTGTACTATTGCCTAATCGAGATTGATCTGCCATATAAAATCGATCAAACATCCGATTAACATCTTTTCAGTTAATGAATGCGTATCATTTCTTACAGTTAGTCTGGCCTTTGAATCCTTTTCCTCAAGACTTATGATTATATTTCCATCTGAGTGGGTAATCGCATTGAAAATTAAATTTTCTATGACCCTTGTTACGGCTGAATCATCTGAGATGATAATGACATCATGCTCTGGCATATGAATAATGGGCTCCATACTTTTCGTTAAAACGATCATAAAAATTTATTAAAACATCGATTGTTACATATATGACTTGATATTAAGACGGTAAGCCCTCTTTCACGGTTTAATTTTTTTATTAACTCTCTTAATTCAACAATTCCCATTGGATCCAGGCCATTTGTAGGCTCATCAAGAATTAAGAATTCTGGATCACTAATTAATGCGATTCCAAGTCCAAGTCTTTGCTTCATTCCCAGTGAAAAATTTTTCACTTTTTTCTTTTCCGTATCCTTAAGCCCTACAAGTTCTATTGTGTTTTTGATACAGTCCTTACCGGGAATACCTTTTTGTAATCGATGAACTTCCAAATTTTCATATGCACTCATATTTGAAAAAAATGCTGGATTCTCGATAATCGCTCCCATTCTTTTTTGTACCTCAGTTATCATATTTGGATTATCATTACCAAACAGATCTATTGATCCTCCTGTTGGAAAGGCAAGCCCCGTTACTAAACGTAGCATTGTTGATTTACCAGCACCATTTTGACCAATTAATCCATATATTTCGCCTTTTTTTACTGTAATATTGATATTCTCAATAGCGAAATCATTTCTATATTTTTTTGAAAGTTTATTGGTTCTTAAAATATATTTACTCATCTGGTTTACCTCCTTATTCGCTCTACATTTAGTATAAGATGTAAATCATAAAAAACTAAATAGGTTCCTTAAGAAAACCTTAAGATTACAAAAAGACCCATTCCACTTCATGATTCTTTAGCATTGGTGTCACATAAGCCCCTAAATGAACTTAGACACTAAGAGTTAATTATAATATACTATTTAGTGTCAAGGAGGCTAACATCATGAAACGAACAAAATATTCAAAAGGAATTTAAAATAACAGGTT
>NZ_JFBD01000066.1 GCF_000709085.1 Virgibacillus alimentarius
GTTAAGGCCTTGGTTAACCAATTCCGGAATTCCGGAAGGTCGGAGGTTCGAATCCTCCATGGCTCACCACTTAAAATGATAAAAATGTTAAGGTTATACATCATACATAAAATAAAGTACATGAACAAACAAGGTCGCTATGATTGTAGTCAACCTTGTTTATTTGCATTTTGTACTCTTTTTTAACATAATAGATACAAAAATTATAAAACATGTTATAATTACTATTTGAGAAAAATAAAAGTGAAGGCTTTATATAGATATTTTAGATGTAAATAATTATGGACTTCAAAAGGATGAGGTAGCGTGAGAACTTCTAGAATTCCAGGTTTTTATAATATGACAGTTGAAGAGCGCAGAGCATTAGTGGCAAAAATGTATGGTCTTTCTGGGGAAGAAAAGAATGATTTATTTTCTGCGGAACCGCTGCCAGTCGGTACTGCGGATAAAATGATAGAAAATGTTGTGGGTTCCTTTCCCCTTCCTCTCGGATTAGGGTTGAATTTTTTAATTAATGGGAAGGAATATGCGATCCCAATGGCTATTGAAGAACCTTCTGTTGTTGCCTCTGCAAGTTATATTGCAAAAATTGTTAGGGAAGCTGGGGGCTTTACGACAGAGGCTACAGATAGATTGATGATTGGCCAGATTCAAGTTGTAGGGTGTCCTGATATTTATGCTGCAAAGGACGCTATCTTGAAAGAAAAACAAGCTTTGATTGAAGATGCAAATGCTGCCTACCCAAGTATGGTTGCAAGAGGTGGCGGAGCAGAAGATTTAGAAGTTCGTATTCTAAATGAAGAATCCGGATCCGCCTTTAGCCAAATGCTTGTCTTACATTTATATGTGAATACATGCGACGCAATGGGTGCGAATATAATAAACACAATGGTAGAATCATTAGCTCCAATTGTGGAACAGCTAACAGATGGGAAAGTTTATTTACGTATTCTTTCCAATTATGCTGACCGTTGTTTAGCCCGTGCACGTTGTGTGATTCCTCCTGAATTATTAGCAGATGAAAACTATACTGGTGAAGAAGTTCGCGATGGAGTTGTACATGCATATGAGTTTGCTGCCTCTGATCCATATCGAGCAGTGACGCATAATAAAGGTATAATGAATGGAATAGATCCAGTTGTTATTGCTACAGGGAACGACTGGCGCGCAGTTGAAGCTGGCGCACATGCATATGCAGTCCGTCATGGTTCATACGGTTCCATGACAACATGGTATGTGGATCATGAGGGGAATTTGGTCGGCGAATTAGAATTGCCTATGTCCGTTGGTACTGTTGGCGGTTCGATAAACGTCCACCCAATTTCGAAATTAGCGCATAAAATTTTAGGCGTGGAATCGGCGCAAGAACTTGCTCAAATTATTGTATCGGTTGGATTGGCACAAAATCTTGGGGCATTAAAAGCATTAGTAACTGATGGGATCCAAAAAGGGCATATGGCACTACATTCTCGTTCTGTTGCAATTGCAGCAGGGGCTACTGGGGAGATGATCGATATTATTGCTGAGAAATTAGTCGATGTAAAAGAAATTCGTGTCGGAAAAGCAAAAGAATTGGTGGAAGAGTATATAAAATGAGTGCAGAAAAGGCAACAACTTCAGAACAAATAGCTATCGGCATAGCTCATAGTAAATTAATATTAATTGGCGAACATGCAGTTGTCCATGGGCAGCCTGCAATTGCAATTCCTTTTCCATTAGTTGGTGTGGAATCCGTTGTTGAATATGTCCCTGGTTCTGTAAAAATTGACAGTTCGTTTTATCATGGTCCAATTGATTCAGCCCCAGAATCACTAGAAGGCATTGTCAATTGTATTAAAAGCACCTTAAAGTATCTTAATATGCCCTGTGAGGATTTATTAGTTCAAATACAATCATCGATACCCCCTGGTAAGGGCCTTGGTTCCAGTGCATCCGTTGCAGTCGCGGTGGTTAGATCCTTGTTTGCTTATGCTAACGTATCCTATACAGAAGAAGAGTTACTCTATTTCGCAAATATTTCTGAGACCTATGCACATGGAGCACCAAGTGGCATTGATTCATTAACTATCATGTCACAATCACCAGTGTGGTATGAGAAAGATCGCTCCATCGAATTTATCAATCTTAGCGACGATTTTCACTTTATTGTAGCTGACTCCGGAAGAGTAGGAGATACACGTTTAGCAGTTGAATCCGTAACAGAGCTGCTTAAAGCTGCTCCTAAAATCATTCAGTCCAAACTGGATCGCATCGGGGAATTAACACACCAGGCAAAGCATGCTTTGGAAAAGGCTGGTAAACAAATATTGGGCAAGATGTTAGACGAGGCACAAAAAGAATTAGAGGCGCTCGGTGTAAGTGATGCGGGATTAAACAAATTGATCTACTTTGCCCGTCAAGAAGGAGCTTTAGGTGCAAAACTTACTGGCGGAGGAAATGGTGGTTGTATTATTGCACTAGCAAAAAATGAAGTGCATTCAAGACAGCTTTCTGAAAAGTTAAGACGATTTGGTGCACATGCTGTGTGGCCATTTGTTTTACGGAAAAAGGATCAATCATAAATACCTTTGATTCAGGGAGAAGAAAAGGAGATATATCTATCATGAAGGCGACAGCTAAAGCACATACGAATATTGCCTTAATCAAATATTGGGGAAAACGGGATGAGTCATTCATATTGCCAACGAATAATAGCTTATCTCTAACATTGGATGGTTTTAGTACAACTACTTCTGTTGAATTTCGGGAAGATTTATCAGAGGATATATTTACTTTAGATGATAAGCGTATTACAGGGGTAGAGTACGATCGTGTTCGAAGCTTTCTGGATTTAATTAGGAATTTAAGTGATAAAACGCTATACGCTGATGTTCATTCGATTAATGATGTGCCAACGGCTGCAGGTTTTGCCTCTTCTGCTTCTGGTTTTGCTGCTCTTGCAGGAGCTGCAACCCGGGCAATGGGATTGCAACTAAGCGATTATGAACTTTCACGGATAACAAGACAAGGTTCTGGCTCAGCTTGCCGTTCGATTTATGGCGGATTTGCTGAGTGGCAGCAAGGCGTAAAAACAGATGGATCTGACTCATATGCTGTCCCAGTAGCTCCCGTTGAACATTGGGATATTCGGGTTGCTGCGGTTGTTTTGTCGGCTGATATGAAGAAGGTTTCAAGCCGGGAAGGTATGAGAAGAACGGTAGATACCTCTGCATTTTTTCAGAGCTGGGTTGATAGTATTCCTAATGATTTAGAACAGATAAAGCAAGGGATTCAGGAACGTGATTTTGAAAAGGTAGGTCAGATAGCAGAAGCAAACTGTCTAAGAATGCATGCAACAACGCTTGGGGCAAATCCGCCATTTACGTATTGGGCCGATACAACAATGACTGTCATGCAGGCTGTGCAAAGCTTGCGAGAAGGTGGCATTTCGGCTTATTTTACGATTGATGCCGGACCAAATGTAAAAGTGCTTTATTTACCGGAAAATGAAGAAAAAATTAAAACAGCACTAATGCATGTACCTGGTGTAACAGATGTTATTCTAAGTCGTGCGGGTCAGGGAATATCCTATAAATAGGGGTTGAAACGCTTTGTCCAAGACATCATTGACCATAAAGGTTCCTGGTAAACTAATGATCGCTGGTGAGTTTGCTGTACTTGAGCCTCACCATAAGTTAGTCGTCATGGCGGTTAACCGCTTTGTATATGCCACAATTGAGGAAAGCCATGAAAACTTCTTAACCTTAGAGAATTTTAATCTTAATCATATTACTTGGGACTATGAAAATAGTAATATTAACGTTCATGCAAACGATGATCGTATCCGTTTTGCGAAAGATGCGATGACTATTGCTTTAAATTTTTTAGAAGAAAATAGTATTACTACGGGAGGTTTCTCGTTAAAAGTAAAAAGTGAACTTGATGACATATCTGGAGTGAAATATGGCTTAGGTTCAAGTGCTGCTGTAGTCACTTCGATCATTGCTGCGATATTGAAAAAATATTTACCAAACCCATCCGCATCTCTCATTTTCAAGCTTGCGGCTATTTCGCATGTAAAAACGCAAGGTAATGGATCTGGTGCTGATGTTGCGGCCTCATCCTATGGTGGAATGCTAAAGTACGCCTCCTTTCAAGCTGAGTGGTTAAAGGAGATGTATAGGAATGCTAACTCTTTAATGGAATTACTAGAAGAAAATTGGTCTTATCTATCCGTTCATCCAGTTAGTCTACCTGAAAATGTACATATTTGTATAGGGTGGACAGGTAATCCAGCCTCTACTGCTAAGCTAGTTGATAAAGTTTTAAAGCTTAAACAAAATAATACATCTCAATTTGGGCAGTTTCTTGATGATAGTGCGAAAGCTGTTACTCATTTTTATCAAGGGATGCAACAAAACGATATAGATCTTCTATTAAGTGGAGTAAAGAAAAACAGACAGGCTTTATCTACTGTAGGAAATAATGCTAACGTCGATATAGAAACTCCATTATTAGGTAAACTATGTGATTTAGCTGAACAGTTCGGTGGTGCTGGTAAACCATCAGGAGCTGGTGGCGGTGATTGTGGTATTGCATTTATGCCGTCAAAGGAAAAAGCAAAAGATCTGTTCCGTGCATGGGAAGCGGCGGGGATTAAACCGCTGGATATTGAACTATACGGTACTGGAGCTTCGACAATTTCATCATCTTATCACTGATAATAAAGCAGGATGACTCATGGGGTGATCCTGCTTTTAAATCTAGAAGTTTGTATAATTATGCATTTTTGTGCTTGGTTGAGTCATTGATCTGTTTTTGGATAAAATGAAAAGCAGAGGGAGGGACTGTCATGAATGAAAATATTTCAATTATCGGTGTCCCAATGGATTTAGGCCAATGTCGGCGAGGTGTTGATATGGGACCAAGCGCAATTAGATATGCAGGTGTTATTGAAAGACTCGAGCAATTAAAATACGATATTGATGATTTAGGTGACATCTCGATTTCGCGCCCCGACAGGAAACAAAGGGAACAAAAAAATAAGCTGCGAAATTTACCACAGGTGGCAGAAGCAAATGAAGAACTGGGAAAAATGGTTGATGAAGAAATAAAGAAACAGCGCTTTCCTTTAATTTTAGGTGGCGATCATAGTATAGCGATCGGAAGTCTGGCTGGGATTTCTAAACACTATGAAAATTTAGGAGTTATTTGGTATGATGCACATGGTGATTTGAATTCTGATAAGACGTCACCATCGGGCAACATTCATGGAATGCCATTAGCTGCTAATCTAGGTGTTGGTATCGAAAGATTGACACATATTTTAGGGTACTCACCTAAGATTAAGCCAGAGAATGTCGTAATAATTGGTGCGCGCTGTCTGGACCCGGGTGAGAAGGATTATATTCGTGACCTGGGAATAAAAGTATATACGATGCATGAAATTGATTTAATGGGGCTGCCAAAAGTAATGGCGGAGACAATTGATTATTTGGAAGCGCGTACAGATGGATTGCATCTTAGCCTTGATTTAGATGGTTTGGATCCGTCAGAAGCCCCAGGTGTAGGAACGCCAGTTATTGGCGGACTTACCTATCGTGAAAGCCATTTAGCAATGGAGATGCTTGCTGAATCAAATCTTTTAACATCAGCGGAATTTGTTGAAGTTAATCCAATTCTGGATGATAAAAATAAAACGGCATCAGTAGCTGTCGGGTTAATAGGATCTTTATTCGGCGAAAAATTAAAATAGAAAAGTAAAAAAGACATTAAGTTTCTTTATCTAATGTGAAATTTAATGTCTTTTTTATTTATTTATGCATATTTCATTTTGATATTCATTTATTAAATCATCCAACCTCATGCTGATCTTCACAACGATGTCAGAAGTTAGAGGATGAATATTGCTAAGTGATATCATTTCTTCCCGACAATGTTCAATTTCCTTTAATAATCCAGAATTTTTTCTCATTCATATAAACCTCCATTCCAATAATCTATAATATAAAATCCCACAGCTAAATGCAAGTTAAACTTTGTTACAAATTTTGTGATTTCAATGCCAGGGGGGTTACACTAACAAATCAAAGAAATGAAAATATTTATGGACTAACATGAAATGTGGTATAATATATACTGTTAGACGTCTTTAAATAGATTTTTATAGAAATTCACGTGTAAAAGGGTGTGGGAACATGCTTGATGGGGGATTTGATCTTTTAGATGTAGTAAGAATAGGCGTAGATATAGCTCTCGTCTGGTATGTTTTATATAAATTATTAATGTGGATTCGTGGTACGAAAGCGATACAGCTCCTGAAAGGGATTATCATTGTACTGGCTGTAAGAATGTTTAGTATTGTGTTTGACTTACAAACAATACAATGGATTACATATCAAGCAATTTTATGGGGTTTTCTCGTCATCATTATACTATTCCAGCCTGAATTAAGACGAGCATTAGAACAATTAGGAAGGGGAAGCCTTTTCTCAAGAAGTACAAAATCAGAGGAAGAAATTTTGGCAAAAACAATCGATTCACTTATTGAATCGTGCAATTATATGGCAAAACGTCGTATTGGTGCACTCATTACAATCGAAAGGGAAACTGGGATGGGAGAATATGCAGAAACAGGTATTCCGATAAACGGAAAGCTAACCCATCAGTTATTAACGAATATATTTACACCGAATACACCGTTGCATGATGGAGCTGTTATTCTAAGCGGCGAAGAAATAGTCGCAGCTGCTTGTTACCTGCCATTATCAGAAAACCCCTTTATATCGAAAGAATTGGGTACGCGACATAGAGCTGCAATGGGAGTTAGTGAAGTTACTGACGCAATTACAATTGTTGTTTCAGAAGAGACAGGAAATATAACATGTACAAGAAATGGTGAAATGCATAGAGATTTTAATCAAAGCGATTTACGAGCATTTTTGCAAGAAAATTTAACTTTAAACTTAAAAACCCCTGAAACAAAAACAAGGAATTGGAGGGGGAAGAAGAATGGATAAGTGGTTTAAAAGTAAATGGTTTGTACGTGTGCTCTCTTTGGCATTTGCGATTATGCTTTATGTTTTTGTTAATGTAGAAGCGAATACCACACAGTCTGATTCAAGATTTACTCCCAGTTCAAATGACGAAACGGAAACCGTAGAAGATGTTCCAGTAGATATACGTATCGACGATGAACGCTATGTTGTAAGTGGAGTTCCTGAACATGTATCCGTTTCTTTGGAAGGGATAAACAGTATATTGACACCAACTGTCAGGCAGCGAAACTTTAATGTTTTTGTAGACCTTGAGGGCCTAGGTGAGGGTAAACATACGGTAGAAATTGAGCATGAAAATATACCTAAAGGTCTCTCTGCTTATATTGAGCCCAAAACAGTTGATGTAACGATTGAAGAGCGAGAGACGAAAGAATTTAGTGTTTTTGCGGAGTTTATGAATAAAGAACAACTCCCAGAAGGATATGAGCTTGGCGAACCAGAAGTAGATCCTGGCCAAGTAACCATAACAAGTTCAAAAAGTGTAATTGATCAAATAGCGATGGTTAAAGTGTATATCGATGTTGCAGATGTAACAGAACCCATTAATAAGCGAGAGATTCCTATCAATGTGTATGATAGCCAGGGAAATACACTAAATGTGCATGTAGAGCCAGAAAATATCCTTGTTTCTGTGGATGTGCATAATCCAAGTAAGACTGTATCTATTGATGTTCCAACAAAGGGAAAGCTGCCAGATGATTATGAGCTTGTTTCTCTATCACCTAATAAAGAGGAAGTAACGATATACGGAACAAATGATGTGTTAGCTGAAATTGATAATATATCTACGGAGGATATTGACTTATCAGAAATAAATAAATCAGAGACGATTAATACAAATCTAAAAGTTCCAGAAGGTGCAAGAATAGATGATGATAAGATAAAGGTTAAGGTTAACATTGAAGAAACGAAAGAGGAAGAAGCTGATTCAGCAAGCACTAAAGACGATGAAGATACGAAAAAAAAAAACAGATAAACAAGAGTCTGAATCAAAGTCTAAATCAAAGTCTGAATCAGAAATTGAATCAAAAAACCTGAAAGAATCAAATGAATCAACAGAGTCATCGGGCTCATCAGATGAAGAAGAAAAAACGGATGAACTTAAATCTTCAGATAAAACTTTAGAGAATATACCTATTGAAATTCTAAACCAAGATGATGAACAAGAAATAGTTTTCGTTGATCCAAGCAATGCAGTGGTGGATATCACTGTAGAAGGCGATGAAAAGGAAATAAAAGAATTAAAAGAAGAAGATTTCAGTGCTTTTATAGATGTGGATGGTTTAGAAGAAGGAGAGCATGAAATTCCGATAACCATTGAAGGGTCAAGTGATATTCATGCAAGCAGTAGTTTAAAAGATGTCACGATCGAAGTCAATTCTTTAGCAAATGAATAGAATAACACCAGTAAATATACATGTAAGTATGTAAAAACGGCATTTAAATTAATGATATTGTTCTCCCTGCATCTTTTAAGGGGGTAAAGGAGAGGTACAACATGGGAATATATTTTGGAACAGACGGTGTAAGAGGGGTTGCCAATGGTGAATTAACACCAGAATTGGCATTTAGACTCGGGAGATTTGGCGGATATGTTTTAACAAAAGAAATTAAGAGCCCAAAAATCCTTATAGGCCGTGATACACGAATTTCAGGCTATATGCTCGAGGGTGCCCTCATTGCAGGTCTATTATCAATCGGCGCGGAGGTAATGCGTTTAGGTGTTGTGTCAACACCAGGAGTTGCTTATCTTACGAAGGCAAATAGCGCAGAGGCTGGAATCATGATATCAGCTTCTCATAATCCTGTCGAAGATAATGGGATTAAATTTTTCGGCCCCGATGGTTTTAAATTAACCAGTGACCAAGAAGAAGAAATCGAGCGTTTAATGGAGGGCGAGGATAACTTACCGCGTCCTATAGGAGCAGATATAGGGGTCGTAAACGATTATTTTGAAAGCGGGCAAAAATATCTTTCTTTTCTAAAAGAAACGATTGATAATGATTTTGAAGGTATGCAAATTGCTATAGACTGTGCACATGGTGCAACATCTAGTTTAGCAACCCATCTGTTCGCAGATTTGGAGGCGGATATTTATTCCATTGGTTCCTCTCCAAACGGACTAAATATCAATGATGGAGTAGGATCCACACATCCGGAAAAGCTTCAGGAGTTTGTTAAAGAAAAAAAGGCTGATATCGGGCTTGCCTTTGATGGAGATGGTGATCGATTAATTGCTGTAGATGAGAACGGCAGCATTGTCGATGGTGACAAGATCATGTTTATTTGTGCAAAATATATGAATGAAAAAGGTTTTTTGCGTCATAATACCGTTGTATCAACTGTTATGAGTAACCTAGGCTTTTATAAAGCACTTGAAGAGAATGGAATGCGTAGTGATAAAACGGATGTTGGTGATCGTTATGTGATGGAGGAAATGCGGCGAGGCGGCTATAATTTAGGCGGAGAACAATCAGGACATATTATTTTCCTTGATTATAATACTACAGGGGATGGAATGTTATCAGCGATTCAGCTGTTGAATGTGTTGAAGGAAACAGGAAAGCCCCTATCAGAGCTTGCTAATGAAATGACTATTTTCCCACAAGTATTAAAAAACGTAAGAGTCATCGATAAGCAAAAAGCATTAATTAATCCAACCATTCTAGAGACAATTCAGGAAGTTGAAACAGAAATGGGAGAAGAGGGACGTGTCCTTGTTCGACATCGGGTACCGAACCACTTGTTCGAGTAATGGTAGAAGCCCCGACAGAGGAAGCCTGTGAAAAATATGCGAATCGAGTTGTAACGGTCATTGAAGAATTACTGGGAATGAATAATTAATTGTAAAGCTGCAATCTCTAAAAGGGAAAGCAGCTTTTTCTATCCTATTTGAGGGAGGCATAATGATGATAAATATATTAGTTGTGGATGATGATCCGCATATACGTGAATTATTACGCTTTTACTTGCAAAAGGAACACTATCAACCAATTGAAGCAGTGGACGGTCAAGATGCTCTGAAACGTCTCGAAGAAAACCAAATCCATTTAGCAATTGTGGACATTATGATGCCTAATATAGACGGATATCAATTGTGTAAAGAAATTCGTGCATATTATGATATTCCCGTTCTTATGCTTACAGCGAAAGGAGAAATTATAGATAAGGAAAAAGCCTTTTTAGCAGGTACGGACGATTACCTTGTGAAGCCATTTGAACCAAAGGAAGTTTTATTCCGGATCAAGGCACTACTTCGTCGTTTTCAGATGATTAATGAAGAGAAAATCCATGTGGGTGAAATAACGATTAATCGCAAGAATTATGAAGTCGCTATTGGTGACAAAACAATTATTTTACCTTTGAAAGAATTTGAACTTCTGGCACAATTAGCTAGTTATCCAGATCGTATTTTCTCTCGTGAACAGTTAATTGACTTCGTTTGGGGGAATGACTTTATTGGTAATGACCGAACGGTTGACGTACATATTAAACGTCTCAGAGAGCGATTTTCTCCCGAGCAGAGCAAATTCTCTATCCAGACGGTACGCGGATTGGGGTACAAGTTGGAGGAAGTTAAGGAATAGGTACCACCTCACCTATCAGATTAAGTTCGGAGGTCAGTATCATGCGAACACTTTATGTCAGAATTATTGTTACAACAATGGCCATCATGATAGCAAGTTCGATTATTGCCTTTGCAGTGACCAATATCTATTATCAGCATTACCTAAAACCGGAGAATGATCGTAAAATTACTAAAATAGCTCAAAATATTGTGTATGTATTGGAAAAGAATGATAATCGGGACATTTCAACTTTTTTTGCTTCGATGACAAATTTAGGTTATCAGTTTTATGTTATTGACCAAAATGGCAATGAGCAGTTTTATGGTAAACCTTTTCGGAAAAATAATCTAAAAGCGAAGTACATCGATCATGTTTTAGAAGGAAACGTATATCATGGTATTGCACAATTTCCATGGAAACCTTTTGTTACTGGCTTTTTTGATAATGAACTAAAAAATACAGTGGGTGTACCGGTTACTCTGGATAATGAACGACAGGCGTTATTTGTACGTCCAAATACATCCCAGCAGTTTGGAGAAATGCGTGTCTTTCTAGCAGTGTTATTATTATTTGCTTTATTATTCAGCTTTTTATTAGTATTAATAAGTACACGTTTTATTGTTAATCCGATAAAGAAACTTACAGAAGCAACAAAAAAAATAGCAGCTGGGAATTATCATTTAAAATTGAATGTTCATCGCCGTGATGAGATTGGCCGACTTGCTAATAATTTCTCCATCATGAGCAATAGTTTGGAAAAAACAGAAGAAAAGAGACAAGAGTTTGTTTCCGGTGTCTCTCATGAAATTCAATCTCCACTTGCGTCAATTCAAGGATTTGCACAAACATTAAGAAATGAAAATTTATCTGAGCAAGAAAGAATACATTATTTAACAATCATCGAAAAAGAGAGTAAACGATTATCCGCTTTAAGTAAACAGCTGCTAACCCTTTCGTTTTTAGATAGTGAGATGGAGAGCAGTGAAAAAATTGCATTTGATTTAGCGGCGCAGTTGAAGGAAGTTGTGTATTCCACAGAGTGGCAATGGCGAGAGAAAGGTATTGCCTTTGAAATGAACCTCAATCCATGTGAGGCAGTAGGGGACCCGAGGCTCTTACAGCAAGTTTGGATGAATTTAATTACAAATGCGATTCGCTACACGGACAAGGGAGGAGAAGTAATAGTAACGGCAAATTGTGAAAAATCTGGCGTTTACGTTACTGTTAAAGATAACGGAATAGGGATTGCAGAGGAAGATATAACCCAGATTTTTGACCGTTTTTATAAAGTTGATAAGGCGCGTACACGTACGAAGAATAGTACAGGCCTAGGGCTAGCGATCGTAAAGAAAATTATCAGTCTACATGGTGGATCGATTATGGTGGATAGTGAACCTGGAACAGGCTCAGCCTTTCATGTTTATTTGCCAAAATCACAAATATCCGAATAAGTCCTATTTGAATATAAATATGGAGGAAACATGATGAGAGAACTTATTAAACTGATGGCAAATAGAATGAATGATATTCATGATATTTTAGTAGATACGTTTGGTGTACATATGACCGATAAGGAGCTCCACTTTTGGGTTATAGGAATTATAGGGATCATTACCTATTTTATTGTTTACTTTTGTTTTAAAATTATAGAAAAGATGCAGTGGAGTATAACGATACTATCCTTTATTTATACATTTACTGTTATGGTTGTTTTGGTGTTTGCAATAGAGCTACAGCAGGCAATCACCAACCGCGGCAATATGGAATTTGCTGATGCTGTGATGGGTCTATGGGGTTATTTGGTATTTTTTTTGGTATATATCGTTGCAGCATTTATTATCTATACAATTGTTAAACTTTTTAAGGGAAAAAAATAATATCTTAGCTTTTGATTATTTTCCATTTATTAACCGGTATTCCAATCCCTTTTTATAGATTATGACCAAGAGCAATCAGATTATTGTTTTGTTTAACAATAATTCCGGCGGAAACGCATCGAGTAACGCAAAAGAACTGCAATCGATGCTGAAGGTCAAATACGAAGGACTTGCACCAAAACAGCTTGATTTATTTGGGGACAGTCTCTCACCACTTTAAAGTGATGAGGGACTGTCCCCCATTCTTACTAGCCTTTTTCATAGGTCCATACGCGGTCGTGATTCGTGTTTTGCGGAAATTTTTCTCCTGCTTTAAGTTTAACTATTTTTGGATCGTTTACATTATTTCCTGTTTCTCCTATCTCACGGTATATGCCGTTATTAGGCGCTTTTTGGCCATAACGAAAATGACTGTATTCTCCCAAAATGATCACTCCTTTTTATTTTATTATGGCAATATAAGAAGTGATTCATTCACGATTGGATATTTAGATTTCTTTTGTTGAAACTGGAAGGAATAGCGGAATGCCTCGTTTATTAAAGGGAAGAAGTTTACTATCTGCCACTAAATGGCTAATATATCCAATGATACAAGTATAATAAATACCTTTCATATCAAGAGCTGCTTCTAAATGGAAGGCAATTATTCCAAAGAAAATAAGACCAATGATCGAGTGGGTATAACTGCGATGAGGAACCCAAGCAGATATAAAAATATAAATCCCTAGCAAGAATAACCATATTTCGTCTAAAAAATATCCTCCTGTCACAACACCAATACCTGTAATGAGCAGCATATGTTTTTGCTTGATGAGTGAAGAAAGTATAATCATTCCCAGTCCAATTCCAATGCCAATCGTTCTTTCTTCATCCGACCCCCCGTAAAAACTATAAGTGATCAGCAAAACTCCGATTAACTGGGCAATCGACCGAATGATTTTATGGGATATCGTGATTCTACCGCTAAGTTTCCCATCAATATCAAGATCAGGGATCAATCCTGAAATTAGTCCTAATCCCATGAAAAGAAGTGTTGCAGAAGGAGTGGCTGAAAAATAATTAGCAACAATAAATCCTGACGCAGTTCCAATCACCGCGTGTGAAGTACCTGTCATTTTGAACTTCTCCTCAAATAAGATTTTCAAACCCAATAATTATTTTACAATAAAACGGTTTAGATAGGATAGACGTCGTTTCATTTAGGTCACAAAAATTTCCGGAATTTCCCCTTCCCCCTTTTTAATGTAATAAATTTCTTTTTCGTATATAATGCAAATAGCATGAATTTTTTAAATGATAGAGAGGGAAGGAACTTTGAGGAAATTTTTGGTATTATTTATTGTTTTATGTTTATTATTACTAGCAGCATGTAATTCCGATTCTTCCGTATCTAAATCAAAGGATTCAGACTCCAAAGATACCTCAGCGAAGGAACAATCCGTTGCTGAAATTTTAAAAAAGACGGAAGAGGCACATAAGGATCTGGAATCACTGGAAGTTGAATTTATGGAGTCTTATGAAGGTGGACAGGATAAGGGCGTTGAAAAATATGATTATAAAAATAGTGTGGGGTTTTTGAAATATAATGAAGGGGTAGTGATGTATAAAGATAAGGATGGCTTTCTTCTTTCGTTAGATGGCAAGACAGAAGCGCCACAAATCGAAGAAAAAAATGTATTTGCAATGAAATTTGATAATCAAATGAGTCAACATAAAAATCAAATTCATTACTTAAAAGAGTTTGATTCCGATCTATATGAGAAATTTGATATGGAGGATAAGGATGAACATTTCATTCTTACTTATAGTGGAAGTGATAAAGATAAATTGCAATTAATGCAAGGATTTGCTGATACATATAATGAAAATTTAGCAGATGTTTTGGGGAGAGATGTCGAAGCGAAAGACCTTACCGTCGATAAGCTAACTATCACAGTAGAAATTAACAAAGATACGAATCAAATTGAAACCTTTGAAGAGGAAATGAAGTATTCTCAATTTGTTGATGGAAAGAATCGTGATTATGATCAAAAGGTAGTATATGAGTATTCGAACTATAATGACATTGATGAGATCAAAAAACCCGATTTCACGGGTGACAAAACTACAAAGGAGAAAGATAAATCACATGCATTAAGTAAAAAAGACGAGAAAAAATATGAAGAAGAGGCATCTGCTTATGTTGATGCATTGATTCAAGCAACTGTTTTTCAAAATGTAGATAAATACATGGAAAAGGCCCCGGATTCTAAAGAAGATAAAAAATCAGACGGGCAAATGCAAAAAAATCTATTTAAAGATTTCTATATTCAAAACACAAAACAAAATATGCAAGGATCGAGTGTTTCAGACAAGCAAATTAACGATTTGGCTGATGCCTTTTTGGGTGCACTTTCAAAAACCAAATATGAAATTGTAGATGTAACAGTCCAAACAGAAAGAGATATAGCCGTTACCGTCTCGGTTGAGGGGATTGATGATGCTTCTATCTATCAAGAAGCTGGACAAGAATTAAAGGAACTCTATGAGAATGAAGAGATTGGCAAGGAAGAGCTAGATGCAAAAAATATAGAAATATTAATTCAAAAGTATAATGAGGTAGAAGCTTTAACAGAACCAAAAATCGTGGAGGTTGATGTGACCCGAAATCAGGATTCATATGAGGTACTGATGCAGGATCAATATTTAGCAGGGTTTGTGCAGTAATATTTTTTTAAGGGTAATTAAGAAAAGATTGGAAGGAGACGGATCAGGTTGAGCAAGACATTATATTCCTTTGAGATCTCTACAACAGAAAAGCAATCGTTTACCAATTTGGACAAACAGTTGGAGCTGGCTCTTACTGAAAGCGGAATACAAGATGGGATTATGATCGTTTATTGTCCGCATACAACAGCCGCCATCACTATCAATGAAAATGCAGATCCAGATGTGAAAACGGATTTGAAATTAGGATTGAATGAAACCTTTCCGAACAAAAAAGAATATATTCATATGGAGGGAAATTCAGATGGTCACATGAAATCTTCAGTGGTGGGTGCAAGCGAAATGTTGATTGTTTCAGATGGCAGTTTGATCTTAGGTACATGGCAAAGTGTTTATTTTTGTGAATTTGATGGTCCGAGGAAGCGAAAAGTATTAGTGAAAATAATAGAAGGATAAACGATCAATTTAGCCTATCGCCAGCATGGAGGCGGTAGGCATTGTCAATTTATGTCGAAATCATCAAAAAATTTAGTATGATATATTGCATTTTGCAGAAAAAGATAGTAATATAGATTCACTAATATATTGCATTTAGCAAAAGAATCTGACAATAGAGTTTAACATCAAGGGGCGTTTACATGAATAAGAAACTATCATTTTCATCCTATTTTATAATCGGGGTTATGTTATTTGCGCTATTTTTTGGAGCAGGAAATTTAATTTTCCCTGCCACACTCGGTCAAAATGCGGGTGAGAATCTTTGGCCTGCGGTAATCGGGTTTTTGATTACGGGTGTCGGGCTCCCATTTTTGGGAATTTTAGCAATAGGTTTTTCAGGAAGTCGTAATTTACAGGAACTTGCAGGAAGAATTCACCCGATTTATGGTATTATTTTTACTAGTCTACTATATTTGACGATCGGTCCATTTTTTGCAGCTCCACGTACAGGTGCAGTTGCGTATGACGTTGGGATAACACCGTTTGTAAGTGAGGAATATAGTCAAATAAGCTTATTCCTATTCTCAGCACTATTCTTTGCAGCTTCCCTTTGGCTTTCACTTACTCCGGCAAAACTAGTTGAACGATTTGGTAAACTATTATCTCCGGCTATCATTGTTCTTTTGATATTTTTGTTAGTGACGGCTATCATAAATCCGATGGGGTCTATTGAAGCACCACAAGAAGCATATAAAAGCGGAGCCTTCCTAAATGGGTTTTTAGAAGGTTATAACACAATGGATGCGTTAGCTTCTCTTGTGTTTGGTATTATCGTTATCAATGCTATCCGATCGTTTGGTGTGAAATCCACTCAAGGTGTACTGGCAGCAACAGCGAAATCAGGTATTGTTGCAGTCTTATTTTTAGGCATCATTTATACAGGCATTGCATATTTGGGAGCAACAAGCACGGAAGTATTTGGCCTTTTTGAGACTGGAGGACCTGTATTAGGGAATGCTGCTTCGCATTACTTTGGACTAGCAGGAACGATGATGTTATCCATTATTATTATCCTTGCTTGTTTGACAACAAGTATAGGGCTGATGACATCGTGTGGGGAATACTTCCATTCCCTATTTCCGAAAGTAAGTTACAAAGTATTTGTCACGTTCTTTACAACGCTCACATTTATCATTGCAAATTTCGGATTGACAAATATTATTAACTACTCAGTCCCTGTTTTGATGTTTCTATATCCGCTTGCCATTGTGGTGATGCTTTTAGCTTTCTTGTCCCCATTGTTTAACCATTCAAGAATGGTTTATGTATCGGCTACAATTGTTACATTTATGATTAGTATTATTGATGGTATCAAGACGCTTTTCGATCAATTTGAAATGGACTATGCCGGATGGCTGACATCGATAATAGCTTTTTATGAAAAATCATTGCCATTATATAATGAGGGACTGGGCTGGCTGGTGCCTGTGCTTGCTGTTATCTTGATCACAGGAATCATAGCACGAGTACAGCAGCTATCTACCGCTCACGCATAATATAAAATATAAAAGCCGTTTTCTATTCATTGATATAGAAAACGGCTTTTACTTACTGCTTTTTAAATAAGCGAAATTCATCGATTGCCCGAAGCCAGTTTTTCCGCATCACTGCAGAAACTTCATTGATCTTCTTTTTCTTCATTAATTGAATTACTGTCTTGTGTTCGGTAATTGATTGTTTGGTTAGAAAGATAGAGTTATGGAAAAATAGTCTTCGAACATGAGCTTGTAAGTAAGTAACGATATTATGAATATAGGCATTATTAGCTGTGTTTACAATGATTTGGTGAAATTCCTCATCAACTTTTAAAGCGGAGAAGTAGTTTTCTGAATGAATTGCTTTGGAAAAACGCTCATTCGTATTCTCCAGAAGTGTAATCGTCTGATCAGTTATATTGGCAATGGCTAGTTCAGCGGATAAGGCTTGTAATGCAGCGAGAGTAGGGAGAAGGTCATTGAGTGAGTCTTTTTCCACTTCCGTTACTTGTGTCGCTTTACCCGGATACATTTTTACAAAGCCCTGTGCTTCTAATAACTGTAATGATTCCCGAATAGGAGTCCTGCTCACACCAAGTGCTTCAGCGAGTTCAGAATCATTCAACTTTTCACCGGGGTGCAAAGTTCCATCGATAATCCATTGTTGTAGTTGAGTGAATGCGCTTTCCTTTGCGGATTTGCGAGTTGGCCTTGAATGATCAATTGGTATTGGCATAATGATTCACCCTCCAATATGATGTATTATATGTGCCTATTATACTATAAAAACAATCACTTTGATATACAATATATTGCGTTTAACAATGAAACTAGAAATACGAGATCTTTCTTCTGAAGCAAATAAAGTCATATTAGGAATGATTTAAAACATATAATGGCAATAGAGAGGATGGTATGCATTGGGGAGTTTTATTAGAAAGCTAAAGGGGGGCAGATTCATGTGTTAGGTGTAACAAATCCCGTACCTGGAATTTTACCTGTAAAAGGGAGTGGTGATGATTTCATCCATCTTTTCAAATAAATTATTGTTTCCGATCGTATTGCTTGTGATCAATTTAATGTATACCGCTTACTTCATTGAGATGTTATTCGATGGTTCCATATCCACTTTTGGAGGACTTTTCTTATTGTTTTCTTCGTTTATTGGCTTAATATCTATATTGTATATCAAAAGAAAGTTTGGTAATCGCAATAGCCTTATGATTCAAACTTTGGTTTTTATTAATTGGTTATTGATTATATTCCCTATACTGGCTCTGATACTGATTGTTCTCGCCAGCGCTGGAGTTTAAAAGAAATCCATACGATACGGCAGATGCTGAAAATGAACGTATGTTTCTGGAGTGATATATTATTAAATTACCATCATCAGTATTTTGATGAAATTTTAACACCTGAGCCTCAAGGAGTGGGTTTATGCCACAGAAACTTGCCGTTACTATTCTTTATGGCGCTGGCATACCAGAAGAGGATTTTGCGTGTGACACGATAAGAAAGATCAGCAATAAGTTTTCAAGCATATTGGTGGTCAATCAAAAGTCACTGGGAAAGATAATAAATAGGAAGTGAGACTATGGTGAAAATTGAATAGATACATGAAAGTTTATCTATCGGAGATTTAGAAAAGACGATTTCCTCCTTCCAATTAGGAAAATCGTCTTTTCTTCGGATTTTTTAGTCACCATGAAAGTCAATTGTGAATGTCTCGTCGAATTAGTTTTTGTCTGCACGCGGAGCACTGTCAAAGTCGATCTTTTTATGAGATCCATCGCAAAAAGGTTTATTCTCTGAATGCCCGCAACGACATAATGATATTGCCTTTTTTGTTTCAAATTTTTCCCCTGTCGCATCTGTCAATTCGAATGAACCAGTTACAATATAGGGTCCATTATCATTTACACGAACCTTTGACTCAGTCATTTGATCAACTCCCTATATAAATCTAATAATATACCATATTATCCAGTATTCCCGTATTTATTCTATAACAAACGTATATGTTTTTATACATATGCAAGTAAAGGAAATATATTCTAGTATTTAATCATATAGAGATCTTAATCTTTCTAATTAACCGAATCGCCCTGAAATATAATCTTCCGTGCGCTTATCTGTCGGATTATTGAATATTAAATTTGTGTTATCGTATTCTACCACCTCCCCGTTTAAAAAGAAGGCGGTTTTATCTGAAATACGGGCGGCTTGTTGCATATTATGTGTCACCACAATGATGGAGTACTCTTGTTTTAATTCTTGGATTAGCTCTTCAACCTTATGTGTTGACTTAGGGTCGAGTGCTGAAGTAGGTTCATCCATTAAAATGACATTTGGTTCTATAGCTAAGCAGCGTGCAATGCATAGGCGCTGTTGCTGTCCGCCGGATAACTCGTAGGCATTTTCATGGAGTCGATCCTTTACTTCATCCCATATATAAGCCCCGCGAAGACTACGCTCAACAATTTGATTGAGTACTTTTTTATTTCGGATTCCATGTATTTTCGGTCCATACGCAATATTTTCATAGATGGATTTTGGGAAGGGGTTTGGCTTCTGGAAGACCATTCCAACACGAGTTCTTAAATCTTCAACTTTGAGCGTTCTATCGAAAATACTTTTCCCGTTATACAGAATGGTTCCGGTTGTTTGGACTCCAGGTACAAGTTCAACCATGCGATTCAAAGTCTTTAAGTATGTGGATTTCCCGCAGCCTGAAGGTCCAATAATGGCAGTTACCTCTTTTTCGTAGATGGATAGGTTAATATCCTTTAAAGCATGCACATCACTGTACCAAAGGTTTAAATCCTGTGTATCATAGACAACCTTTTTAACCGGTAGATAGTTTCCTAAGTCTTTTTTTGTTAGTGTGTGATCACTTGTTTGTTGATAATCTAATAAAATACTCATTATGTTTCACTCCTTAAGAGATTTCATGGCAATTTCTTTAAAAAAAGGGCAAATCAAAATCGTTTTTGAAATTTATTTCGAATAATAACAGCAGCTGAATTTAAGATAAGTAACACGAATAACAAGACAATAATTGTTGCAGCGGCAAGATTCGCATATTCGGCTGTAAGTGATGAATCAAGCGTCCAATAATAGATTTGCATTGGAAGCACCGTAAAACGGTCCGTAATACCTCCTGGAAAAGGGATTAATAATGCAGGAATACCAATGACGACAAGTGGAGCAGTTTCTCCAATAGCGCGTGATAGGGACAAAATAGCGCCTGTTAATATTCCGGGCAAAGCTGCAGGAAGTATAATATTTTTGATGGTTTGCCATTTTGTGGCTCCCATTCCGTAGGATGCTTCACTTAAATGTTGTGGCACGGAACGAATAGCCTCTTGACTTGCGACAACTACGATTGGTAGCACGAGTAATGACATTGTTAAACCACCAGCAAAGACAATATTTCCAAGTTCCATTGCTCGAACAAAAATCGTCAATCCTAGAATTCCGTAAACAATGGACGGTACACCAGCTAAATTCGAGATATTTGTTTGAATAATCGCTTGCAGTCGTCCTTTTTTTGCGTACAATTCTAGATAAATAGCAGTTCCAACGCCTAAAAACATGGTAACTGGTGCAACGACAACCATTAGCCAAAATGTACCAAGAATTGCGCCCATAATACCTGCTTTGTCTGCTTGCGTTGATAATTTTCCGGTAATAAAATCCATATTGATCCAATCTATTCCTTGAATAAGGACGCGTGCGATTAAAATTCCAAGCATAATCAGGCCAAAGATAGTAGAAAGGAAGAAGATTATTTTTGAAATGTTATTTTTTATGAGGCGCATATTTAATTTGTTTTGTACTTGTGCTGTATGAACATACTTCATTTTAATACTCCTCCCTAAACCTACGAGAGATATATCTTGCTGCTAAGTTCATGATTAGTGTAAAAACAAAGAGAGTCATGGCAACTGCATATAAACTGTAATAGATCGTTGAACCAGCAGGGGCATCTCCGCCAGTTACTTCCACAATGTATGCAGTCATTGTTTGCATGGATTGTGTAATATCAAAGGTGAAGTTTTTAGAACTTCCACTTGCAATGGTTACGATCATTGTTTCGCCAATTGCGCGGGATATTCCTAAAACGAAAGAAGCAATAATGCCTGATAAAGCTGCCGGAATAACGACGCGCGTTGTAACCTCTAATTTTGTAGCTCCTAATCCTAATGCTCCTTCTCGCATGGAGTTAGGGACAGAAGACATTGCATCCTCAGACATGGAGGCGATCATCGGAATAATCATAATTCCCATGACAATTCCAGGGCTAAGAATATTTGTTGGCTCAAGTCCGGGAATGATTTCTCTTAAAATGGGTGTAACGAATGTAAAAGCAAAAAAACCGTACACAATAGTGGGTATACCAGCAAGTACTTCCAATAATGGTTTGATTGTTTTCTTTACTCTATCTGATGCATACTCACTTAAATAAATGGCTGACATAAGACCGATAGGAGCTGCTACAATGATTGCAATTACGGATGAAAAGAATGTTCCTGTTATAAGTGGTAACACACCAAAACTAGGATCTTGACTTAAAGGTTCAAGTGTATTACCTGTAAAGAAGTCTAAAATAGGGACCCGTTTAAAAAATTCAATTGTTTCCGTTAATAAAGTAAATATAATTCCTATTGTTGTAAAAATAGAGATGGAGGTGATAATAAAGAGAAAGAACGGGATTGCTTTCTCAACTAGATTTGCAAAGCTTTTTTTCTGTTTCTTTTGATCGATTAATTCTCTGACCTGAACAGTATTATCGTCTTTCATCTTGGTGTTTGCAGCCATTATGTCGAGCACCCTTTCCAATGTTTATCGTTACAATAGGATGAGAGCCAAATTCTCGCTCTCATCCTATGAAAATTGTTTTTTTATTCTTTAAGCCCTTCTAGGAAATCAACATATTCTTGAACTTCCTCTTCTGGCAGTGGCGCAAATCCAGTTTCGCCAGCGAACTCATTTACGTGGTTCATAACGTAAATTGCATAATCCAGAACTTGCGGCTTTTCTTTAGCTTGATCAACATTTAAATATGTGAACACTGGCCGAGTGAATGGAGCATAGTCTCCGTCTTCAGCGATTGTATCAATAGATGGCTCAACAGGACCGTCACCGAAGTCTACATGTACTGCTTGTAATTTATCTTGGTTGTTTACATAGTAACCAAAGCCAAAGAAGGCAATCCCGTTAACATCTTCTGAAATAAGATTTACGAGCGTTGAGTATTCTTGTTGAAGGTTAATATCACTAACTAGATCTTTTTCCTCTAAAATGTTCTCATAGAAAAACTCATAAGTTCCGTGATTTTCATTCGGTCCATATGTGTTGATCTTTTCATCAGGAAATTCTGGATCGATATCTGACCATTTTTCAATATTTTCATCCTTTAGAAAGATCTTTTTTAAATCTTTTTCGGTAAGTTCAGTAGCCCAGTCATTGTCTGGATGAACGACAAAGGTAAGTCCATCTAATGCAACTTTTAATTCCTTTACTTCCATTCCTAGTTCTTCTGCCTTTTTAGCTTCTTCATCTTTAATTTGACGTGATGCATCATTAAAGTCAGTTCCATCTTCAGCTAAAAATTTTTTAAATCCTGCACTTGTACCTGCCCGGCTTACTTCAACAGAAACATTTTCCTGTTCATTCACCATATATTCTTCAGCTAATTTGGACATTAAAGGATAAACCGTTCCTGATCCATCAATAGCAACACTGCCTTCTAATTCATTTGATTCTTTTCCTTTTGCTTTATTTCCCTCTTCATCTTTTGAGTCATTTCCACATGCTGTAAGTATCATTGCGAAACTAATTAATACAAAGAATACAAAATACTTTTTGAAGTTCATTCAAATTGTCCTCCCCTATAGATGTTTATTTTGTTTAAGAGGTTTTCTTTTCCTCTCATTTAGAATTGTATCAACCGAGTATTAAGTGAATATGTCCTTCATGTAAATGTTTTGTAAATTTAAAAGAATTAGGATTATATGAGCGATTAGAGGTTGGCAGAATCAAGGTCAATATGCTATGAATAGATTCATAGAGAGAGCTTTTTTGTTTGACAAGCGGGTACATGATTCATGGAATGATTGGAGATGAAGGGTATGTCCGAAAATAAGGAAGCACGCATTATTGACGAATTAATGCATCAAATTGTTTCAAATAGACTGGAGCCAGGGACCAGGCTGCCATCTGAAAACAAACTTGCAAATAAGTATTCGGTGCCTCGAATGACTGTCAGGAGTGCATTTGCAAAGCTGGAACAACGTGGTTATATTTATTCAAAACAAGGAAAAGGAAGATTTTTAAAAGAGAAGTCAAGGCAAATTGAATTACATCTAACTGGAAAAAACAGTTTCACGGAAAAAATGAAAAATTTAGGGCATGATCTAAAGACACGTAATATTTATTGTGAACAAATTGATTATGACGCAAAAATTTATCACATATTACAAGCGGAGAAAGATGGCAATGTGAGTACGCTATATCAATGGAGAGCCGATTGCTTTACATATTTCATTTGTGAGTGAGGAAATGTTTCCAATGATCAAGAAAGATGGACATGCTATTGAATCCATGTTTTCCTATTATCATAAACTTGGCTATACGGAGTTTACGAGCAGTAAAAGTATGCTAAGTGTTGCCCATCCTACGCTTGATGAGCAATCATTGCTAGCATGCAACAGTCTAGTACCATTACTCATAGTTGAAACGGATTGCATTGACGTAACCTCTAAAAGAATTTTGGAATATACAAAAATCATCTATAGAAGTGATAAGTTTAAATATGATATAACGATCGATTAAAAGGCAGGAAGGTGCTATTTTCCCTTCGCTGCCTTTTTTGTTAAGTGAATTTACAAATAATTTACCGGATCTTAATACACACAAACTTGGCGACAAGATAAGATGAACTTGTGAAGGAGGTGCCATGAAAATGAAAAGACGCAAACGAACGGAAATTCTCATTCAGGATGATTCAAATTTAGCGCAGGATCTTGCTTCAATGATTTTGGAGAAGTATGAATGCCGCGAAGTAGTCATGCCGCAGTATGGATTGACGATGATCAAGATGCGGGAATCTGCGAAAAAATCATTGTTCTACATGGGAGAAGTTCTCATTACAGAAGCAAAAGTAGAGGTTCAATCGTGTATCGGTATTGGAATTATTGTTGGAATGGAAGAGAAAAAAGCTAGAAATATGGCTATTATTGATGCGGCTTATCAGGCAGGTCTGCCTGAAACAGAATCATGGGAAGCGGAACTAATAGAAGCAGAACAGCGAATCATTGAAAAGCGGTTAAAACATCAAGCAGATTTATCTGAAACGAAAGTTGATTTCGAAACGATGGATGTGTAATTCTATCATTTTAAAGAAAAGAGAAAAGGATGAGGAGAGATAAATATGTTAATCGATCAAGTACATGATCTGCAATATGTTTACCGAAGATTATTGCATAGTTTATCAAGGCCAGGAACGATATCATCTATTCAGAAATCAGCAGAAAAAGTGGATCATTCACTCCCCTGTTTTGATGCAACGTTACTTTGCGCGATGACTTTGCTTGATGCTGAAGTTTCTTTTCATATCCTTCCTAATGATGATGGCGATTTAATCGAGAAAATTTCGGAATATACATTAGCCAACTATGCTCCGATTACGGAAGCGGATTATATTTTTGTCCTGTGTGGAACGACAGAAACAATGATCACCGGTGCAATGGAAGATTGTAAAATTGGCACTCTTATCAATCCAGAGCATTCGGCTACATGGATTATGGAAAGCAAGACGCTAACAAATCATGATGGAGTTACATTAAGTGGACCAGGAATTAAACACACTGCAAAACTACATCTTGATTATACTGTTGGAATGTGGAATGAAAGGAATGAACGGACGAAGGAATATCCGCTCGGTATTGATTTGATTTTTGTAGATAATGAAGCACAAATCACTGGTGTCCCTAGAACAAGTATCATTGAGTTTATGGAGGTGGTCTAATGGGCTATGTTGCAGTGAAAGGCGGCACAAAAGCGATTGAAGCTTCCATGAAAAGAGTGAAGTATGACCGTATAAAAGGAGAGAAAGTTCTTGACGTGCATACAATCATGTCAACAATGAGCGCCATGGTTGACCAAGTTATGTCAGAGAGCAGTTTATATTCTCCTTTTCTAGCAGCACTTTCTATTAAACAGGCAGAAGGTAATATGGAAGAAGCTGTTTTTCTCATGCGTGCACACCGTTCGACTCTACCCCGCCTTTATTATAGTCAAGCCTTGGAAACTAAAACAATGCTGGTAGAACGGCGTATTTCAGCAAGTTTTAAGGATATTCCGGGTGGGCAGTTATTAGGGTCCACCGTTGATTATACACATCGATTGTTGGATTTTAATTTAGTAGATGAAAGTTTAGAAAAAAATAAAAGATGGCTAAAAGACTATGAAACTGCTTTGCAAGAAAATGTACCTTCAGATCATGTTCATTATTATACGAAAGTGGTTGAGTACTTACGGGAGGAAGGCCTTTTTGAAGAATATGCACTAGATAATACAGATCCGGTTGATATTACAAAGGAAAGTCTTCATTTTCCGGCTCCAAGAAGTGCCAGATTACAAGTTTTAACGAGAGGTCAAACGGGAGCTGTCACATCATTGGGTTATGCTTCATTGCGTGGTTATGGACAGGTCCATCCAACGGTGGGCGAAGTGCGTGTAGGACATGTTCCAATTCATGTTAAACATCCAAATGAAATAGAGGATGATGCTGAAAATGACTATTACATTGGAAAAATAAAGATAACAGAAGTAGAGGCTTTTGTACCAGTCAATATCAAAAATGAAGATCATGAGGAAGAACTGGCATTTGAAATAGGCTATGGTGTCTGTTATGGACAAAATGAAACGAAGGCAATTGCAATGAGTATATTAGATCAATGTTTGGAACATCCGGAATATCATTTTCCAACCCATGACGAGGAATTTGTGTTACTCCATATTGATTCGGTTGAGTCAACGGGTTTTATTTCCCATTTAAAATTACCGCATTATGTCACATTTCAGTCCAGGTTGGATAGTGTCCGCCGTGTAAAGAAAGGAAGGCAATAATAATGCATAATACGCATTTTGCGTTTTTTGATGAAAGTTCAAAAAAAGAGATTCGTCGTGCTATTTTAAAAGCAGTGGCCATTCCCGGATATCAGGTTCCGTTTGCTTCAAGGGAGATGCCAATCGCGAGAGGCTGGGGGACAGGGGGCTTGCAAATCACCTTGTCTATTATAGGAAAACCAGATGTACTTAAGGTCATTGATCAAGGGGCAGATGAGTCTGTTAATGCAGTGAGCATTAAGAAACTAGTTCACGAAACAACTGGTGTAAAGCTGACAGATCAAACCAAGGATGCTTCGATTATACAATCAAGACATCGTATTCCCGAGGTCCCTTTGACAAAGGATCAAATTATCGTTTTACAAGTTCCGGAGCCTGAGCCGCTTCGTAAGGTTGAAGCAAAGGAATATGTAACAAAAAAAATTACATGCAGAAAAAGAATATAGCGCGGCTTGGCTCATGCTATTTGAACAAATCATGAAATTCGGCAGAACCTCGACAGCAGAGGATCATCCTGTATACGTTCATAACAGGTATGTTATGGCTCCTAGTCCGATTCCGAGATTTGATAACCCAAAAATGCATCAGTCGGATGCGCTTATGTTGCTCGGTGCCGGAAGAGAAAAGAAGATATACGCCATACCCCCTTATACCGAAGTGAAATCTCTTGCCTTTGAGGATTATCCATTTACGGTTGAATCCTTTGAAGGGAAAAGCTGTCATCTATGTGGTGCAACGAAAACGTTCTTGGATGAAATAATTGATCCGGAAACGGGTGATGCGATCTATCAATGTAATGATACAAGCTACTGCATTTCACGATTGAATGAAAATGAAAAAAGTGAGGTGGCGGAAAGTTATGTATGAAAAGCCAATATTAAAAGTACGTCATTTGCACAAGCAATTCGGAAAGGGCTGCACACAGTGTCAGGAAGGGCATAGTGAATCCCTCCAAAAAAATTACTGTCCAAAATGTGGAACAGTCTATGCATGTAGAGATGTTTCGTTCGATTTATTTCCCGGAGAAATTCTTGGCATTGTTGGTGAGAGCGGAAGTGGAAAATCCACGATGATGCAATGTTTGTACTTTGATGAAGCAGTTACATCGGGAGAAGCGTATGTCAATGATTCAGATCTGATGGGGAAAAACATGTTTGAATTATCAGCACAGCAAAAGCGCTCTATTCGCAACCATAAATATGGAATGGTTTACCAGAACCCTGTTCATGGATTAAAAATGGACTTTTCTTCTATAGGGAACATCGCAGAAAAATTAATTGCCGCAGGAAAACGTTATGTAAACGAAATGGAAGCAACAAGTAAAAATCTACTGGATAGTGTACACATTCCTTTATTTCGAATGAAAGAAGAACCGCAAAACTTCTCTGGGGGAATGCAGCAAAGGGTCCAAATTGCAAAAGCGTTATCGAATAATCCGCCCATTCTTTTTTTGGATGAAGTAACGACGGGGCTTGATTTATCTGTACAGGCAAATGTTCTGGATTTAATTAAGAAAATACAGCGGGAATTAGGGATAAGTATGGTTGTAGTCTCTCATGATCTAGCAGTGATCCGAATGTTAGCTGACCGTACGGTTGTTATGCTAAACGGTTCGATTATTGAAGAAGGATTAACTGACCAAATTTTGGAGGATCCTCAGCGTGCATATACACAACAACTGGTCTACTCACTTATATAGGGGGATGATAATGTATGTATATTATTTATAATGGAAAAATCGTAACAGAAGAAAAGATCATCGAGGATCATGCTGTCCTTGTTAATGGGCCTTTCATCGAAGCTATTATCCCAGAAGGAGATATTTATTGGTATATTGACGCACAGTTCATTGATGCAAAAGGTGGATATATTTCCCCTGGGTTTGTCGATATTCATTCTGATTATATTGAAACCATTGTATCCCCTAGACCTACAAGTATGATGAATGTTGATATCAGTTTAAGGGAAGCTGAAAAAATACTAATCAGTCATGGCATTACGACTATGTTTCATTCTCTTTCCTTTTATCGGGAAGATGTTTTCTCAAATAAACCGATAAGACAGCCGAGAAATGTTCAGCGCTTGGTGGATGCAATTGCAGAAACACATCATGCATTGCACCTTATTCGCCACAGGATGCATGCGCGTTTTGAAATTGACAATATCGATGGAGTTGAGCAGATCGTAAAAAATATTGAAGAAGACAAAGTGCATCTACTCTCTTTTATGGACCATACACCAGGGCAGGGTCAATATCGGGATTTGGAAATATACCGGGATACGTTGAAGGGATACCGGGACTTATCGAATGAACAAATTGCTGACATTATCAAGGAAAGAAAAAATAGTAAGTGCCTGACAATAGATCAAATAAAGGAAGTCGCTAATTTGGCCTTATCAAAAAATATAGCAGTAGCTTCCCATGATGATGATGATACAAAAAAATTAAATTTAGTAAAAACACTAGGTACAACGATTAGCGAATTTCCGATAACGATGGGTGTAGCAAAAAAGGCAAAGGAAATGGGGCTAGTGACAGTTGCTGGTGCTCCGAATGTGCTGATGGGCGGTTCTCATTCAGGTAATTTATCCGCAGCGGAAGCGGTAGAGCATAAATGCGTGGATATTTTGTGCAGTGATTATTATCCATCTGCATTGCTTCATGCAATATTTGAATTAAGTGAGAAATATGGCAATGATTTGCACGAGATGTTTATGATGGTTACCCTTAATCCCGCAAAAGCTGTATGTATGGATGATGAGGTAGGTTCGATCCGGCAGGGGAAAAAGGCAGACATTCTAATTATTGAACGGATGGAAGATGGTTATCCAATGCTGACAAAGACGATGGTAAACGGTGTGATGATCACGACAACAAACTATCGATTGAACAATGAAGTTAGGAGGGAGATCCATGCCAATACTGGAAGTAAATAATTTCGGGAAAAGGTTTACCATTCACCATTTGAATAAAACAATGCACGCGGTTGAACAAATCCATTTTTCATTAAAGCCAGGCGAATTTATTGGAATCATTGGAAAAAGCGGAAGCGGAAAGTCCACAATATTAAAAAGCATTTACCGGACGTACTTACCAGATCAGGGCAGTATTCTTTATGACTCGAAACGCTTTGGAACGATTGATTTATCAAAAGCAACAGAGCGACAAATGCTATTTTTGCGCAAATACGAAATTGGTTATGTATCCCAATTTCTTAATGTGATGCCAAGAACAACGTCAAGACAGCTTGTTGAGCATTCTTTATTAGAAATGGGAGAGTCAGAAGATCGTGCACGAATGGAAGCAGAAAATGCTTTAATCCATTTTGAACTTGACCCGAAGCTGTGGGATACGTACCCAAATACATTTTCCGGGGGTGAGAAGCTTCGCTTAAACATTGCGATGGCAACGGTGAAACAACCTAGGTTATTGCTGCTTGATGAACCTACTGCCAGCTTGGACCAGCAATCTAAAAAAAAGGTCCGTGAAGTTATTGAGAAATTGAAAAGAAATGGTACTACATTGGTAGGGATCTTTCATGATATTGAATTTATGGAAGGGCTTTGTGACAAAGTTTATGATATGAAAACGAAACATTTTATTTATGAGAAAGAAGATGAGTGTATCGTATGAAGGCTGACTTGCATGTTCACAGTAATTATTCTGATGGTTCTGACTCAATCAAAAAAGTGATGCAGCGGGCGCGCGAAAATGGGGTGACCCAAATCAGTTTTGTAGATCATGATACAGTAGATGGGCTTAACGAAGCTTTTGAACTAGGACAGAAATATGGTATGGAGGTTGTACCTGGGGTCGAAATTTCAGCGTATGATTTTCGGAGAAACCGCAAAGTGCATATTTTAGGCTATCACTATCGGACGGACGCACCACATATTAAGAAGCTTTGTCAGCCTCTACTTGAAAGACGGCACGCCCATTCGTTGTGGCAAGTGGAGCAAATACAGGCGGCAGGGTATGCATTAAATAAAGATAAAATAATAGAAACAGCGAAACCGAGTCAGACGGTCTATAAACAACACATTATGAAACATTTATCATCCCCCCCTTATCCATCGACTGCATATCAGCAACTTTATAAAGGGTTATTTAAAGGGAACGGTGTTGCCTCAGGGGACATTGAATATGTGGATGCATTTGAAGCTGTCAGGGTGATTAGCGCTGATGGAGGAATTGCTGTTGTGGCACATCCTGGTCAACTAGATTCTTATGAGATCATACCGGAACTTATTGATGTCGGACTAAAAGGTATCGAAAGGAATCATCACGATCATACCGAGGAAGATCACCAAAAGGTAGAGTTGCTAGCTAAAAGGTATAATCTTATGTTGACAGGCGGAACAGATTATCATGGTTCTTTTGGTAAATCAATAGATGTAGGCGATATCTTAAGTCACACGATATTGTAATGTTAAATTAAGTTAATATAACGTTAAATTACTGTAAATTCGCCCTATTTTGAAACCCGATATGTTTTAATGAAATTATAGAAAAGGAATGGGGTGTTATCTATTACGTTTAAGTAGATTTGTCATTGTTGAAAGAAACAAGGTAGCTTGTAACACTATTTTAAATAGGGGGAGCGTCAATGTTGAAGAAGAATTGGTTGCTTATCACGTTGTTATTCATTACCTTACTACTGGCTGCATGTTCAGAGGGAAGTGCTGGAGCGGATGGGAAAGAAGAAGCGGATGATGTCATTGATATTGTTTGGTACCCGAATGAATCTGGTTCTGATATGAAATCTTCCCGTGATGAAATTGGGAAGATCATTGAAGAAAAAACAGATAAAAAAGTAGAACATCATTTGACAACAGATTACGCAATTGCAATTGAGACACTAGTAAACAACAATGCTGATCTAGCTTTTATGGGAGCTCAAGGATACGTCGAGGCAAACCAAAAAAACGATGCCATTCAACCATTGGCTGTACCAACTGGTCCATCCGGGACATTGGATGATGCTGTTTATCATAGTTGGCTGGCAGTTAACGTTGATGATCAGGAGAATTACAAAGAAGACGGTGAATATGCATTTGATACAATTGAAGATAAAAAGATGTCCTTTGTATCAAACAGTTCTACTTCCGGATTTAAAGTCCCTTCAGCAAGTATTATTGATCATTTTTCAAGTAAAGAAGTGTATGCTGATTTAGCTGAAGAAGACTTAATGGAAGGTGGCGAATTATTCTCTCAAGTATTATTTGGAAATTCGCATCAAGGTTCTGCAGTAAATCTGCTTTCAGGTAATGCAGATGTAGCTGCGTTTTGTGATACATGTGTAGAGAACTATGTAGAAGTTGCTGAAGGGGAAGAAAACAAGCAGGGATCTGTATATAAGGTGAAAGAAGATGCGGCTGAGCCTTTTAATAAAGTAACTGGCAGTGAATTTACGCTTATAAGTGTTACACCAGTTTTAAATGCGCCATTCGTTGCGAATAAGGATGTGATTGGACAGGAGGATTTTGATAAATTACAAGCGTTATTTACTTCTGATGAGGTTGCTAACAATGAGCAGATTTTTGTTCCTGAAGAATCCGGCGAATCAGGTTTATTCTTTAAAACAGATAAGGAGAGATTTTCAGAAGTAGAAGATTCATGGTTTGATCCAATCCGGGAACTTTCCAATTAATTATTTTGTATCTGTTAAGGATGGACGAAGATGAAGATGTTGATTTAATCACATGAAAAGGAGCGAGGATAACATGTCATTGTTAAAAGTTGTGGGACTAGATAAATCATATCATTCAAATTTCCGAGTATTAACTGATATAAATTTTGAAGTTGATACAGGGGAGTTTGTTTCCATCATTGGCCCTTCTGGTGCGGGAAAGTCGACGCTGCTTAGGTGTATCAATCGAATGGTAGAGGTTAATGAAGGCAAGATTCTGTTTGGAGACCTTGATGTAGGCAATTTATCGAAAAAAGCTTTGCGGAAGTTACGGACAAATATTGGCATGATTTTTCAGCATTACAATCTTGTGCCCCGACTGACAGTGATTGAGAATGTGCTTCATGGCAGATTCGGTTACAAAACAACGCTGCAAGGTATTTTAGGGAAATTTACGGAAAAGGAGAAAGAGCACGCCTTTTTCTTACTTGAAAAACTTGGCATTAGTGACCATGCTTATAAACGATGTGATCAATTAAGTGGTGGGCAGCAGCAAAGGGTAGGAATTGCTCGGGCCCTGATCCAAGAGCCAAAACTTGTATTATGTGATGAACCGATTGCTTCTTTGGATCCTAATTCCTCCAAAGTGATTATGGATCATTTAAAAGCAATTACTTCTGAACTGAATATTACTTGTTTGGTAAATTTGCATCAGGTTGACGTTGCAATCAACTATTCTGACCGGATTATCGGATTGAATCAAGGAGAAATCGTGTTTGATGGTCCAAGTCAAATGCTCACAGAAGGACGTATAAACAGTATTTATGGAACAGAGACAAGACAGTTTATTACAGTGTAAGGAGCATAACATCGTGAACGATATAATGATACGGAAACGCAAATGGCAATTTACAATATTTTTAATCATTATGATTGCTGCAACCTATGCATCTTCCATCATAACGGATTTTAATGCACTGCATGGAATTACCACGTTTCCTGCAGCATTATACTGGATCTTTTCTAACATGCTCATATCGCAAGAGACGCTAACACGACTGCCAAGTATACTGGATAAGTTGTTGGAAACGATTTTCATGTCAATTGCGGCCACAACAACCGCAGCAGTGATTTCTATGTTTTTAGGGCTGATGGGATCGACTACAACCAGAGTGAATCGCGCTTTTAGTTCGCTTGCCAGATTCACTGCTTCTATTTCAAGAAATATCCCAGTTGTCGCCTGGGCATTAATTTTGCTGCTTTCTTTTGGGCAAAACTCTTTAACTGGATATTTGGCTTTATTTGTTGGCTCCATTGGCTTCCTCACGAGAGTATTTATTGAAACCATTGATGAAGCGAGTCAAAGTTCTGTAGAAGCACTAAGAGCAACTGGCGCAACGTACTTTCAAATTGTGAATAAAGCTGTCATCCCGCAATGTCTGCCACTCCTCATCAGCTGGATATTATTTATGATTGAAACGAATATCAGGAGTGCAACTTTAGTGGGCATATTAACAGGTACAGGAATTGGCTATACATTTGATTTATATTATAAATCGATGAACTATAATGTGGTGGCACTTGTGACATTCAGTATAGTAATAACCGTCATTATCATTGAGCTTCTTTCAAACTACATACGAAAGGTGATTCTATAATGGAAGTGGCTAATATAAGAAGAAAAAGAGATGGTCGAATAACGATTAAAGCTGGCAGTAAAGCAGAAGCTTTAATGGTTAGCACCTTAATGATATTAGCAGTGCTAACCATGATCGGATTTCTGTTATTTGACTATTCTGGACTGGAGCTTAAAAAGGCGATCTCAGAAACAGGGAATAACCTGAAGACAATGTTTTTGGAACCTGCTTTAACTCACTTTAGCTGGGGTGAGGCAATCTACCAAGTGGGAATCACAGTAGGGTTAGCCTTTCTAGCAACAGTACTAGGGGCGGTTATTTCTATTTTTTTAGCTTTGTTTGCCGCAACCAATTTATCGAATGAGTGGGTGTCAAAAGTCATTCGTATTTTCGTTGCCGTTATCCGTGCGGTACCAACTGTATTATGGGTTCTTATATTTGCTATTGCTGCTGGATTAGGCAGTGAAGCTGCGATTATTGGAATGCTTTTTCATTCAATAGCATATCTAGTCAAAGCTTATTCGGAAGTGTTTGAAGAGGTGGATGAGGGAACGCTAGAAGCGTTACGTGCAACAGGCTCCAACTGGTGGCATATTGTTATGCATGGTGTCATCCCATCGACATTAACTTATTTAATGTCCTGGACCTTTTTGCGATTTGAAATTAATTTTTCGGTAGCGGTAGCAATGGGGGCGGCAGCTGGTGCAGGTGGCATCGGATTCGAGCTTTTCATGGCCTCCGGATTCTATTTTGACTTACGAGAAGTAGGAATGATCACTTATGCAATTCTAGTTGTGGCGATTATATTAGAAATTATTTCAACCCGACTAAAAAATCGGTACTTTCCCAGTCAGTGATATAAAAAATAAAAAAAATGCCGTAACAAGAAAAATCAATAGGCATCATATTATATTAGGGGTACAAATTGGAAATCGATTCGTACCCCGTTTTTAGAGGATTTAATTGCTGAAAAGCAAAATTAATAGATACAAATATTGAAGAACGAAGCAGGAAAAATCAAATCCGACACCTTATCAAGTCAGGGTGTTGGATTTTTTATTTTATATGTAGAAAATGAGAAGGTGCAACACCAATCAAACAGCTTAAGATGTATTCGATTCGCATAATAAAAAGACATTGAGAGAAGCTTAAGAAACATGGGATACGTATAATTTACTACAAGTAAAAGGAAGGTAAAATCCGATGATACAGGCATTTTTGGAATGGATCAAAGTTATTGGGCTACCGGGATTATTTTTAGTAATGTTCCTAGAAGGGTCTTCTTTGCCTTTTCCTGGTGTGGTTATGGTGCTCACTTATGGATACTTACTTTCCCCTGGATATTTGGGTACAGCTATACTTGCAGTTGGGATGGGCATTGCTTACAGTATTGCGAGTCTTATTCCATACTTTATCGCAATAAAGTTAGAACAATTCCTCCCCAAACGCATAAAGAAAGGCTTGAAGAAAGGACAATCATTTTTTAACCGGTACGGGGTATGGAGCATTGCACTATCTCGACCGTTTGGTGTTGGTAATTATATTTCGTATATAGCGGGAATGAGTAACGTGAATGTATTTAAGTATTTTATATTAACCTTTATCGGCATTTATCCGTGGTCCTATGTAATGATTATTTTAGGAGATTTTTTCAATGGTAATTACGAGGCATTTAAACAATTTTTTCAATCATACAGCATGTATATATACGGCACCGTAATTATCTTAGTTATTGTCATTGCACTATTTTTATACAAAAAGATCAAACAGAGAAAAGGAGGAAATTTCAAAATCCGGAGGTGAGATGTATTGAATTGGGAGGATATTGCAGATGTGAAATGATAAAGGAATAAAAACTTTGTATTTTGCTAAGCACCTATACATAATTTATTCATACAATAATATAAATATAACGCTACCTAGAATCATTGTATCTAATTAAGATTCACACTACGTTTATCCTGATATTTTCGCTTAAAGCAATATACGATACAATGGATATGTAGAAGGTTTAACTGTAAGTAATTTGGAGATGATTGGCGAATGATAGCGTATGAAATAAAGGTACATGAAGAGATAATAGACTGGCAGAAGCGTATTTTAAAACGATCAAACTTCTTCAACCGAATGTCCAAAAAGGCTCAGAATAAAATAAATGGAATGATTCCTGGTAAAGTTCATCAGGTTATCACGGATAGTATCAAAAATATGGTGAAAGCAACCTTGTTTGGCTCCAATCTTACAACAAACAAAACGAAGTCAATGGGAATGCGATTAGAGGAACGGGATCATCTTCTGAAGGAAAAGCTATCCTCTTACCGGAAGACAGCAGTTGCTGAAGGAGCAGGAACAGGGGCGGGCGGGATTTTTCTAGGACTTGCTGATTTCCCTTTGCTTTTATCGATTAAAATGAAATTTTTATTTGATGCTGCTGCGGTTTATGGCTTTAATACGGATGAATATGAAGAACGCTTATTCATTCTTCATGTATTTCAGCTAGCTTTTTCAAATGATGAGAAACGAAGGGAAACATTCCATATTATTGATCATTGGGAAGAAACAAAGAAAACGCTTGTCGATATGGATTGGTATGTGTTTCAGCAAGAATATCGCGACTACATTGATTTAGTGAAATTAGCACAGTTAATTCCGGGCTTTGGAGCAATTGTCGGCGCTTATGCAAATTATAATCTTCTCGATCAATTAGGAGAAACAGCAATGAATGCCTATCGAATGCGGTATCTGAGAAAGTAAATGAAAGAGTGTTTGTTTTGTCTGTGAAACAAGTTAAGAATGATGTTAGTCAAGCTTTAGAAAACGCCTTTGGGATTGTAGGGATCGTACTTGGAGGCTCAAGGGCGAGGGGTAGGCATCGGCTTGATTCTGACATCGATATTGGAATCTATTATGATGAAACACGGGGCTTTGATACAAAGAAAGTGAATAAGATTGCTGCACAATTAGATGATGATCACCGGGAAAACTTAGTGTCATCCCTTGGGGGCTGGGACGACTGGATCAATGGCGGAGGCTGGCTAGTCGTGCAAGGTTTCCATGTTGATCTTATTTTCTATTTGAAGCGTCTTTTTCTCTAATGTTTGCTGAAGATAATGTGGATAAAGATGATATTTCGTATGTTGCTGGGCACTGTTTCCGAACGATTTCCTGTTTAAATCAAGTATAGTTTGCAGTGAATGAAGTGTATTGCATCAATGAGAAGAAAGCGGTGGCTATGGTTGATGATTTTCACGGGAAACCGGAAAATTACAAACAAAAGGTAGATGCGGCTTTTAGTAAACTTTCATCTAGTCAGCAAAGTACAAGAGAAGCTGTAGAAATAATACGTAAACTTGTAACAAAGACGAAGGAGATAGTGAATGTTTGATTGATTTGATACATAACTGGACGAGGGTGACTCTTTGGTCGTTGCTGTATACGTTTACCAAAGAATCGAACATTTTCTCATGTCAATTGCTGCTCCACAAACGCTCGGTATAATGTATGGGATTGTATTAATTCTTGATGTGTTCCACTTCCAGTTATCCGTCCATTCTCGATAAACAGTATTTTATCAGCGTCTACAATTGTTGATAGCCTGTGAGCAATCACGAATGTTGTTCTTCTCTTCATAAGTTTTTCTAGCGCTTGCTGAACAACCTTTTCTGATTGACTATCTAGCTTGCAGTTGCTTCGTCCATCAAAAGAATATTGGGATCCCTTAGAAAAGCCCGGGCAATAGCGATCCGTTGCCTTTGTCCACCCGAAAGTTTTATTCCTCGTTCACCAATCTCTGTATCTAGTCCATCCGGAAAAGACTTAATAAATTGTGCTGCGTACGCCATTTCAGCTACTTCCCACAGACGATTATCGGATATTTCATTCCAATCTTCTAAGCCATAACATAAGTTTTCACGAATTGTACCAGTCATCGTCGCACTTTCTTGGGGAACATAGCCGATTTGACTTCGCCAGGATTGTATTGATAGTTTTTTAATGGATGTATTACCGATTCGAATTTCGCCACTGCATGGCTCGTAAAAGCGCTCCAGCAATCCGAATATGGTCGTTTTGCCACCACCACTTGGGCCAGCGAAAGCAACCATTTCACCGGGTTCGGCTGTAAATGATACGTTCTGAAGGACAAGTTCATTCGCAGTATATGCAAATGATACATCATTAACGTGAAGGGTTTTATTTGCAATATCGATATCTAATCCATCCTGACCTTCTTCCAAAGGCAGTTCAAGTATAGAAATAATCCGTTCGGTCGCCCCTTTTGCTTTTTGTAATTGAGTGAAAAACATGGCAAAAGTAGTAATAGGCATAATGATTTGGAAAAGGTAAAGCAAAAAGGCAACAAGGGAGCCGGTAGACATTGTTCCGCTTGCAACACGTATGCCACCATAGCCAATAATCATGACAATGACGACCATGATGACAAGATGCATTAACGGTGCAATAAAAGCAAAGATACGTGCTTCTTTTAATCCGAATCCAAGTAAACTTTTTATCCCGGCTATACCCTTTCTTTCCGCATCTTTTTCTGCGTTAGAGGCTTTCATCAAGCGAATTTCGCTAAGTGTTTGTTGGACGTTCCCTGTAAACACGGCTGTTTCATCTTGAAGACCGCGTGATATTTTCGCCATTTTTCTTCCAAGTGGAATCATAATCGCTATCGTAACAGGAACGGAGAGAAGCATAATTACTGTCATTTTCCAATCCATAACGAGTAAAATAGCAATCGCACCTATAATGGAGATCATTCCAGTTATAAATTGCGGAAAGTGTTCCGATATAAGGCCCTTAACAATGCTTGTGTCATTCACAACCCGACTTACTGTTTCCCCGCTGGATGTCTTATCGAAATAGCTGACTGGCAGCCGGGTGAGCTTTAGCCACATGTTTTCTCGTAGTTTGGCAACTATTTTTTGTCCAACTGCCGTTAACAGATAAATCGATAATCCATTGACGATCGCTTGCGTAATAAACGCTGCAACTATCGCCACAATGAGAGGAACACTTAGCGATGATATCGAAAAACCATCTATTAAATTTTTTGTCAGTATGGGAACGATTAGCCCTGCAAGCGTTGTAACAACACTTGCGATTAAACCAATCGTAAGAGACAGCTTCGGAATATTCGTCGACAATAAAAGTGAAAAAAAAGACCCAAGACCATTTTGTTCATTCTTCATGCAATTAAACTCCTTCTTGTGCGGGGTTTGTCCCCCACCCACTGCGTTAGCACTTTATGTGTCAGGGGATAAGCCCCCATATATGATTTTCTGATAAAGCAGGTGAAAAGTAAAGTGCACGCATTTTTAAATGGTTTTATTTTAGATGTAACATTCATAGGGTGATGTTAGGGAAAAGAACAATAATTGACGGTCATGATAAAATTGGATAGAGGAATGAAAGGATTCTAGGAATTTTTCATGTATAAGTCATGATATTTAAACATGAATATTGAAAGGAAGTTTCATAGATGAATCTAAAAGAAAATCTGCAGGCGATGTCTCCTGCCAACGATCCGTGGGAAGCTTATATGGATGTTGAAGAGCATGGACAGATGACCCTGTCCAATATTGAAATTACGACAACAACCCTTTGTAACATGCGCTGCGCACACTGTGCTGTTGGATACACATTACAGCATCGTGATCCAGAGTCTTTGCCGATGGACCTTATCTTAAGGCGACTAGATGAGATCCCATATCTTCGTACGCTTAGTATTACAGGCGGAGAACCGATGATGTCCAAGAAGTCGATAAGAAATGATGTCCTTCCATTGCTTGAATATGCGCATAATCGCGGTGTGAAAACACAAATCAACTCTAATTTAACGCTGCCTTATGATAGGTATACGTCGATTATTCCTTATTTAGATGTACTACATATATCACATAACTGGGGGACTGTTGAAGAATTTGTAGAAACTGGATTTGCCAACATGGAACGGAAGCCTTCCGCGGAAAACCGGAAAAACTACTTTGAGCGCATGGTTGAAAATGCTCAGCGTCTATCAAGTGAAGGAGTTATGGTGTCAGCAGAAACGATGCTAAATAAGCGCACGTTCCCGTATCTTGAAAGTATTCATGATCATGTTATTGAAATGGGGTGTTCTCGTCATGAAATTCACCCGATGTATCCAGTTGATTTCGCCAGCAGACTTGAAACACTCCATTTAGATGGTATTCGAACTGCCATTAAACGATTGCTTGATCATCGCAACGAAGGTATCTGGATGATGTTTGGTACGCTTCCTTTTTATCCTTGCAGTTCAACGGAAGGGGATTTGGAATTGCTTAAACGCCTTTACCGACAAAAAAATGTTAGCATCAGAAATGATCCAGATGGACGTTCTCGATTAAATGTAAATATTTTTACCGGAGATGTCATTGTAACTGATTTTGGTGATGAGGAACCATCGCTAGGAAACATTCAAAATACATCTTTACCAGAAGCTTATGACCGGTGGATGGCATCATCTACAGCAAAAAGCCTTAACTGTCATTGTCCAGCGGTAAAATGTTTGGGACCAAATCTACTCGTTAAAAATACGTATTATCAAGATATTGATTTTCAAAAGCGGGAAACGAATATCAAGATGTATTAAAGTCATATGAATGATAGCTAGAAAGCCACGATCACAAAATGATCATGGCTTTTCACTTTTAATGCTTCACGTACTGATTCTATGAATCTAGTACACACAGTTAAAAGAATTATTCCTTTTGAAGTAAGGATATAAAGTGGTTTAATATTTTTGCGGTTAATCCCCAAATTACTCTTTCATTATATTTATAAAATATCTCGTCGATTTGACGAGTTCGCCAATTATAATTTTCTCCGCCAATAATTAAGTCATAAGGGAAACTTTCTTCTGGAATTACTTCGAAATTCACTTTATACTTCTTCGGATTTGTTTTGAGGAAATAGGAAAGTGGTACGGTAAATACTTCTTCAACTTCATCTTTGTTCGGTGTAATCTGTTTAATGTTTTTAATTCTGCCTATAAAGGGATAGATGATTCTTCCGAAGTCAGAGACCATATAGTCGAGTGGAATTACATCATAGATATCTGCTTCAGAAATCCTAAGTTCCTCTGAAGTCTCCCGGATTGCGGTCTGTCGTTGATTTTTATCGTCCTTATCAACTTTCCCTCCTGGAAAGCAAATATCTCCAGGTTGACTGCGCAAATTCATGGAACGGACCTCAAACAAAATATAAGTTTCTTCTCCTATTTCAATGAGCGGGAGCAGTATAGCATATTTGCGGAATTTTTCTTGTCCAAGAATGGATGGATTACGGTTTTTTAACTTAGTAATAATGTTTGATGCGTTCAAAATTTCACCTCCATACACCCACTATATGCATGCTTTGTACTTTCTATTATACAAGTTCTTCCATTTGAATGACTAATATTTGAAATAACAAAGATTTTTTTTCAGATAAAGAAGGAAAATTATTGGTGCCTCTTTCTATCTGTATGTCTAAATAACAAAGGAGCCAATGTTCCTCAAAATGAACACTGGCTCCTTTTATTTTATTAATAAGGTTCAGCATCTTGGCCTTTTTCAATAGCCTCATCAGGTGCTTTTTCGGCGTCTTTATTGCCTAGAGGGTTCCTGCTTGATCCGTCTTTAACTTTATTAGCTAATCCTTCTCTTAAACGGCGACCGTATTCTTCATCTGCTGATTCTGCTAAAGCGACCATTTTATCTTGAATCCGTTTGTCACACTCGGAAAGATCGCCGACGAGATTAGAAATTAACTCATCCTTTTCCCAGTCTTCAAACCAGCGATATGTTTCACCAGCCTGTTTTGTATTATCATTTCGGTCAATTGATTTACGAACTAGATTTCCTTCAACTCTTGGTGAATGTTCCTTACCAATTTGTTCTGCTTCCTCTAGACCACCTAATATGGATGGTTCATAATTGATGTGTGGATTTTGCTTTGGACCCTTATCATTCTCATATCGTGAACTGCCTCCCTCTTGGTTTGTTGCAACATGTTTTTTCGCAGCATTAATTGGAATTTGTAAATAGTTTGCACCTAATCTGTAGCGTTGTGTATCTGAGTAAGAGAAAGTCCTTCCCTGTAACATTTTATCATCAGAAAAGTCAAGTCCATCAACAAGAACGCCAGTACCAAATGCGGATTGTTCTACTTCTGTAAAGTAATTTTCTGGATTCTTATTTAACACTAATTTACCAACAGGCAACCAAGGAAATTGATCATTAGGCCATAACTTTGTATCATCTAAGGGATCAAAATCCAGTTCAGGATGTGCATCATCACTCATAATTTGTACAAAAAGTTCCCACTCTGGATAGTCACCGTGTTCAATTGCCTCATATAAATCTTGTGTAGCATGACTGAAGTTCGTAGCTTGAATCTCATTTGCCTCTTTTACCGTTAAGTTTTTAATTTCTTGTTTGGGTTCCCAGTGGTATTTAACGAGAACTGCTTCTCCTTTGTCATTTATCCACCTATACGTATTAACACCTGACCCTTGCATCATCCGGTAGTTTGCAGGGATACCCCACGGAGAATAGATAAATGTAACCATATGAAAGGATTCAGGTGAGTTTGCACAAAAATCAAAAAAACGCTCGCTATCCTGTATATTCGTGACTGGATCAGGTCTAAACGCATGGATCATATCAGGAAACTTCATGGCATCTCGAATAAAAAAGATCTTTATATTGTTTCCGACCAAGTCCCAAATTCCATCTTCCGTATAAAATTTTATTGCAAACCCTCTGGGATCCCGAACTGTTTCCGGCGAGTGCTTCCCATTAACAACTGTTGAAAATCGTACAAACACAGGAGTTTGTTTTCCCTTTTCCTGAAAAACTTTTGCTCGTGTATATTTTGATACTGGTTCATCACCAACTGTTCCATATGTTTCAAAATAACCGTGTGCACCAGCACCGCGTGCATGGACAATACGTTCTGGTATCTTTTCTCTGTCAAAGTGACTCATTTTTTCAATGAAATCATAATTCTCTAATGTTGCAGGTCCACGACTTCCAACGGTTCTTATGTTTTGATTGTTGGTAACCGGATGACCTTGTCTAGTTGTTAGCGTCTGATCACTATCGTTTTGGTCATGAGCTTTTAAGTTTTTTGATTTATCTTCATTCACTGGATAACCATCCTTTTCTATGTTTTGTTGTTTATAATTTATATGATTACGTTTTCCTAAGGGGGAATTATTTATTCCTGGGAGGTTAAATTATAATTACATAGAAGAGGACAAGAAAAATAAAAAAGCAAACATGAAAACGCGAACGTATTTATGTTTGACAACATTGAATCAGGGAAAGGTGATTCCTTAAATATTAGTACCAGGTAATATAACTTTGTGTTAAAATAGGTGTAGAATATCAACACGCAGTTTTGCAAAGGAGTTTAACAAATGTATTCTTTTTCAGCACATGCCTTAAAAATCATACTTAGTTTATTTGGACGGTTAAAAATTTATAATAAAGATAAAATGCCACGTTCAGGTGGGTCTGTTATAGCGTGTACACATACAGGTTGGGTAGACATACTTTGGCTCGGTATTTCGATTTTGCCTATTCAAATCCATTATATGGCAAAAAAGGAGTTATTTCAGACCCCTTTTCTAAAATGGCTCATGAGAAACTTAAATGCCTTTCCAGTAGATCGTGAAAATCCCGGTCCAAGTACGATAAAAGTTCCAAAAAAGTTATTAAAAGAGAACAAAGTTGTCGGTATTTTTCCAAGCGGAACTAGAACAAGTGAAGAGGTGCCGTTAAAAAGAGGAGCTGTTACAATTGCGGCGAGTTCTAAGGTTCCGATTATCCCAGTGGCCTATCATGGACCCAATAATTTTAAGGACTTATTTAAGCGGTTTAAGCCAAAAATTATATACGGTGATCCAATATATTTACCTGAAGACATGCCAAAAAAAGAAGGAATGGAAGTGATGATGAAGGACCTCAACGATACGCTAAAAGAATTACAAAATGAATTAAAGAATAAATAAGGGGACAGTCCCCCACTTTACTAAAGTGCGAAAGTGGTGAGGGACAGTCCCTTTAATTTATCATCCGTTCTAGCAGTCCATTTTCGGGGATAATGTGTTGCAATGTATAAATGGAAATAGGGAACATTGGAAGGCCTACATAGTATGGGGTAATTTCATAAAGCTGGAAATAGAGAACAAGCGTCTTGTCAGCAATATAAAAGTCCTGGTCAGGTGAAATACTAGAAAACCCATTTAAAAGTTGTATGTCCCTTTCCTGTATTTGATGCTCGACATGCTTAGAAAGGACATGGATATAATTACTGTTAGGCTTAAATAGGTCTTGAAGCGTATAATTTTCCCCTGTTTGAATATCGAATGTTAGGGATTTCATCAGCGTGAGTCCATGTGCATGATGGTCAGCCATTGCATAGTTTGTTAGGGTTAAACTAAGTAGATTACGCTCATTCGTTTTAATTTCGAATGTACCAATCATGTCAGCGAATGTGTTAGTACCTTGTTGCTGATATTGATATTGTATTAATGCACGTACCAGTTGATAAATCGTTTGATTAATGTATTGTTGTACATGCATCTCTTGCAAACCATATACTTGAGGATAGTAAATCGTAGTTCCCGGCCGTTTTATGACCATTGTTTGAATGGAGACAGGAAGTGTTTGAATGGACATTTTCATCATCCTTTACATCAGTTTGTAGTATTATATGTAACGATTGGGGAAATGTCCCTTATATTTTACGAGGGTCGCTTGGAAAACAATATTACGGTGATATTAGCTCAGCACTTGGAAGAGAAAAAGCAATAAAATACATAGGCGGGACTGAAAAACAGCCCCGCTATGGTTGATAAATACTGCCTATGAATAAGATGGCTCCCGTTTCATCATCGGTGATGGCGATGAAGAATGGTCGGTTTACTTTCATCTGGAATGGTTTATTAACGGGTGCTGATGTTGTTTCCATTTCTGTAGATGTTGCTGCAGATGCTTCTGTCCCTTCTTCATTGACGTCAATATATGTTTTTTGTTTCACTTGGCCAATCCATACGGGATCATTTCCCTGGATCATTCGGCTAAAATTGGCGTCTTTATTAAATGCTGATTCCATACCTAGTTGCTGCAATGTTTTATTCAATGAGGTTTCATAGTCAATCTGAAACTTAGGAAGAATAATTGTCCCTTTTTTTGTTTGAAATTCCGAATTCCACACCTTCCAATTTTTACTTGATAACATTTCTTCGAATTCTTTTAAACTGCTGTTCTTTTTTGGAAGAAACACCTTCATGCTCATTTCCTCTTCACCGTATGGGAGAGACACTGCTTGAAATTCTTTATCATTCAGATACTCGAGGTCTTCTGTTAGTTTCATGAATGATACATCTTTTTTTGATTTTTCGCTAAGATGAAACGTTCCATCCTTTGTCTGTTTTTGATCAAATGGATATGTCCAGCTCCCTTTAAAGTAAATCGCGTTTGTAAGGATAGATATTAAATCAGGATTTAATGGTTTATCTGCAATTTGTTCAATTTTGTCATTTGTAGCATTTTTTACCCAATTATTTATTTTATCTGCAGATTTAGTATCATGTATGTCAATCGCATTCGCCTCAGCATGAAAATAACTTTTGATTGGATGTACAAAATCCTCTTGGAATTGAAAGTCTTCATTAAGCCACATAGCATTAGCTAAGAACAGTTTTACATGATTGGATTTCTTATCCATGATGGACATCAATGATGCATTTGCTTCGTTTAACTTTTGAACTTCGGTATCCTCCACTCCTAATACCTCTGCTATTTCTTTTTGCGTAACACCATGTGCTCCATTATAGAGCATGGATAATGACAGGAATAAGCTTGTTGGTGAGATGAAAGTATTCAAATACTCGTCTGTCTTGAGTTCTGAGAATAAGTTAAACCCCAATTCATTATTAGAAGGTATAATTTCTTTGTAGTCTTCTTGATTGAATTGTATGTCATCCGTATTTCCAGGTTTATGCTGACTGGATTCTTTTTCCGTACTACAACCTACCATTGTCATAAAGAGTATTCCTAATGAAAATAAAACGGCTAATCTCTTCATGGGCACTCCTTCCCTAATACCAGTTTATTTTAATACTATTCTAACATAATTCATAATATTTTAATTTGAGGAAAGATATTGATAACTCAACCATTTAAGTGACTTTAGGAATAGTAAAATAGAGATCGTGTCCATGAATATTCCTCTTCCTATAGTGTTAAAGTAAGGGGGTATATGGAGCACCTAAAAGAAATGACGAAAGAGTGGGGTATTCATGTTATTACAAAGATGCAGTAAAATACAGTTTGTGATTGTTATCATCATTTTCAGCATGGCGGTTCATTTTCATATACCAGTTCAAGCTTCCATGTACCCTTTGCAGACGAAGTATCCAGATATTATGCTTTATAAAGGAAAGACGGATAAAAAGGTGATTGCATTAACTTTTGATGATGGGCCCGATCAGCGTTTTACACCGCAAGTCTTAGAAGTATTAAAGAAACATAATGTCAAGGCGACCTTTTTTCTACTAGGTACTCGCGTTCATAAGTATCCGGAGATGGTAAAAAGAATAGACCGAGAAGGCCATATCATTGGGAATCATACATATTGGCATCCGGACCTGACAAAAACTGGTAAACAAAATTTGGCATGGGAAATAGAAAAAAACGAAAAGGAATTGAAGGAGTTAACGAACAATGTAACAGACTTATTCCGTGCTCCTTATGGTGCAATGAATGAAGATCTGGTAGAGAAACTAGGGGAAATGGGTTATCGTGGCATAGGCTGGTCGATTGATTCAGAGGACTGGAAAAGTTTGACTCCAGAAAAAATAAAACAAAATATACTTAATTATGTTCATCCTGGTGCGATTATTTTGATGCATAGTGCAGGGCATTGGTCACAAGATCTATCAGGAACAGCTGAAGCACTAGATCAGATTATTCCATATCTAAAAAAGAAAGGTTATGAATTTGTTACGGTACCAGAGCTTTGGTCATGATTGCCCAAATATAGATCAAACTAATTTCTTTCATCGTTAATCAATATGTAAGAAGGACATCTCATCATGAATAAAGAGATGCCTTTAAAAGGATCAATGCTTATACTAATTTATCAAAATGCATTCGTTTATGAAGTGCATAAATAATAGGTATTCCTAGAGCCATTACTACAAATTCGCCAATTGCAGTAGTCAGCCAAGTAATCAGAAACGGTAACCCTAAAGCTAAATTCAGCATAATTGCGATGATAAACATATTAAATGAAAAAATGATTGTGTTTGCAATCATGCGCACCCATATACTTTCAATGAATCTTCCAACTCCCATGGTCATGAGCAGTGAAATAACAGATTGTCCTACCCCGAATATCAAATCATAGATACCAAGTGGAGAGAGGAAGAGATTAGCTAAGAACACACCTAATGTGATTCCTAAGAAATACTTTTTATTGAATACAATGAGATGGTTGAACAACTCAGACAGGCGAAATTGTATATTCGTAAATCCAAATGGCTGTACCAGCACAGAAACTGCTATATAAAGTGCTGCCAACAGTCCATTGTTAACAAGTGTTTTAACATTCATAAATATTTCCCCCTAGTTTTTTTACGTGGGATGGTTTCGAACCACGGTGATATTTAAAAACTATTTTATTATACCTTTTTTTGAATAAAAGACAATAGGGATTTTGCTGGAAAAAGCGAACGATGTCATGATGATGCGAGCGTCAGTATACTAACCTAAGGAACGAGGCGAATCTTTACATGTTCATATGGTGCATCTTGATAGCTCTTGTCCAACCCTTTATTTGCTATTAATTTTTTAGAGATTACTTTTTGCTTTAACGTAAGTGTAAGCTTACTAGCAAAAGGAAATTCATTTATTGTAACGGTATCTTTGTCCACCCACTCGGTTTTTAGTTTATCCTGTTGAAAGCCGTGTAAGGAAGTGGAGAGCGGAATACCATCTCGGTAAAAGAAATGTTCCTCTTCTTTTGAGGTACCAGGTTCATTTAAACAAATATATAAAGATAAATTATCACAAAGCTGAAGAAGGCCATAGTGAAAATCAAATAAGTAGCTATCAAATGTTGATAAGGAGCGGATAATTCGGTTTCTGCGTTCTTTTTCCTTTTGTACAAAAATCTTTGCTTCCTGGGTTCTACGATTTAATAAAAATCGCATGTAATGCATACTACATAGGAGAGCTGCGTATTCATCTTCTTTTTCAACCTCATCAATCCCATGCTTATAAAGTACAGTTTTAGGAAGAATCGGGAAATTAGTAAAGGTAAAAGGGGCCATTTTTTCATCGTTCCAAAATGGTTGTTTATCGAATGATTTCCAGCCGCAATCATGATGAAAGATGGCAAATTCAACCGTTTTTTTAAACTTCGTATCAATGAAAAGAGAGTCATTCCAGTTTGCTATCATTTCACCAGAAAGCTGGGCATGGTTATCTTGTTCAATCATAATGAAATGATTAGGGTGCTCTCTAACAATCATGAATAAATCATCCTTTCAAAGAACTGTTTCGTATCGGTTATAAACTCATGATAATTCAATTGAACGGGGCATACAAATAAAAGGGAAGTTCGCTTGTGCTGTTTATTTACAGTTAATGATCAGATGGTATAATGACTAAGATATAGTAATAATTTACGAGAGGGTGAAGCTATTATGATCATTACGATTATAATCGCTGTTATTGTTGCGATTATCGTAATTTACGGTATTTCAAGTTATAACAGTTTTGTTAAATATCGTAATTGGGTTAAGGAATCATGGAGTCAGATCGATGTTCAATTAAAACGGCGGTATGATCTTATTCCTAATTTGGTCAATACAGTAAAAGGCTACGCTGAACATGAGAGAGAAACATTAGAGAATGTGATTCAGGCGCGTAATCAGCTCGTTCAAGGATCACCACAAGAGCGTATAGAAGCAGATAATCAGATTCAGGGAGCATTAAAGTCCATCTTTGCTTTAAAGGAGTCATATCCCGACCTTAAAGCAAATCAAAACTTTTTAAAACTCCAGGAGGAACTAACTTCAACAGAAAATAAAGTTGCTTATTCCCGTCAGCTTTATAACAAAACCGTAGCTGAATATAATATAAAACGTGAATCTTTTCCAAGTAATTTAATCGCAGGTATATTTGGCTTTAAAAAGGAAGAACAGTTGACGATTCCAGAAGAAGAGCGCGAAGCACCTACTGTGAATTTTTAATGGGGGATCGTTATGCTTTATAAACAAATTTTACAGAATAAACGTAAAACAATTTTTCTCGTTGCTTTATTTAGTTTACTTGTACTTGCTTTAGGGTGGGCGATCGGCTATTTGGTAAATAACGACTCGATTACTGGAATCATCATTACTCTTATTGTGCTTGCAATTTATATTCCAGTCACTTATATGACTGCCAGTTCTCAAGTTCTCAACATGTCTGGTGCAAAAGAAATCAAGAAAGGCGATCATCCGGAGTTGTTTGATATTGTAGAGGAATTGTCGATCGCTGCTCGCATCCCGATGCCAAAAGTTTATATTGTAAGTGACCCAGTACCGAATGCTTTTGCAACCGGGATAAAGCCGGAAAAAGGATCGGTGGCATTTACGACTGGTTTATTGGAAAAACTAAACCGTGAAGAATTATCGGGTGTTGTTGCTCACGAGCTTGCACATATTCGTAACTACGATATAAGGTTGATGACCATTTGTGTAGCATTAGTAGGGGTTATTATACTTATCGCAAATATTGGTTCGCGTGCTATGTTATTTGGCGGAGGACGCCGTGGTGGTGGAAATCGGAAAGCGAATCCGATTCTCATACTAGTAGCACTCATTTTTGTTATTTTAGCTCCTATTGCGGCTCAATTTGTCAAGCTGGCTGTTTCAAGGAATCGAGAATACTTAGCAGACGCTACAGCAGTTGAATTCACACGTAATCCTGTTGGTTTGATTCGTGCTTTAAAGAAAATTAGTGGTGTACCTAAAGATGTAAAAGACGCAAAAGAGGCAACTGCATCCATGTACATTGTCAGTCCATTTGGAGGCAAACGGCGCAAAACTAGGAGAAAAAGCAGCAGCCTTTGGGCAACACATCCATCAACAGATGATCGTATTAAGCGTTTGGAAAGTATGTAGATATCCGCATTTTATGTAGGTCTCTTTTTGATACAATGAATGTATTACAATAAAGAGGGTATGATTAAATTAATAGGATACTAATTAGAAAAGGACAATTATTTATGGCTTATATTTTCTTATTAATTGGGTTTGTATTGTTAATTAAAGGTGCAGATTTATTTGTTGATGGTTCATCGAATATTGCAACATTACTCCGGATATCTCCAGTGTTAATTGGATTGACAATTGTTGCATTCGGGACAAGTTCACCGGAGGCAACTGTAAGTATTATTGCAGCGCTAAAAGGAAATGCCGGCGTTTCATTGGGGAATGTTATTGGAAGCAGTATTTTTAATATTACGCTTGTTGTTGGCATTGCGGCATTTATATATCCTTTAAAAGTCGAAAGTGAGACTACAAAAAAGGAAATTCCGTTTACACTTTTAGCCAGTGTTGTATTACTTGTTCTTAGTAGTGATATGATATTACAAGGATTTGATAATAACGCATTAACCCGTAGTGATGGTCTCATATTTTTATTGTTTTTAAGTATTTTTATTTATTACGTCTTTGAGGTTGCAATGAAGAACAGACAAAAAGCAGACGATAGAAAAATACCGGATAGTGTAAAGTGGGGAAAGAGTATCTTATTCGCTGTATTGGGACTAGCTGGTATTATTTTGGGCGGGGAAATGGTTGTTAGAAATGGTACAAAGATTGCCTATTCCCTTGGAATGAGTGAAACACTAGTTGGTTTAACGATTATAGCTATAGGAACTTCACTTCCTGAACTAGTCACATCTATTGCTGCTGCGCTGAAAAAGCAAAGTGAGATAGCTCTAGGTAATATCGTTGGAAGTAATATCTTTAACATTCTATTTGTATTAGGTTCAGCATCTGTTATATCCCCGTTGGTGTTGATGGGAAGGTGTTTATAGATCTACTTGTACTGATTTTTCTGACCGTATTACTACTTATTTTTTCAAGAACGAATTATAAAATTGGGAAAATAGAAGGAATGCTCCTTGTTTTTGGCTACCTTATATATATCGTATATATTATTTTACGCAATTAAAAAGCGGCTGTATCCCAGGTTCCGTCCTGAGATGCACAGCCGCTTTTTAATTTTCAATATTAAAAGGGATAGATATTTTTCTATTTTCATAATCTTTACATTTTATTTATGGCATCTTAATACTACCTTAATAGTCAGTTGATAAGCTAGTTATTAAAGAGAGGCAATACTGGATTTAAATGGTTATGTTGGAGGTGAGACAGTTTAATAAAGATGTGTCAAAGCATTGATGAAGGAGATTTTTCTAATACTAAAAATGGAGGAATGATCATTGAGAAAAATACTATTCGCGATGGTTGTAACATTTATTATCTTTATGTCCGTTGCATGTCAGTCTAATAAAGACGAAAAAAATTCCTCAAGTGATAAGACAGCCAAAGCAAGTGGAGACAAAGTAGAAATTACATATTGGTACGCGTGGGGAGATAAAATTGGAGAAAACAATGAAAAACTAACTGAAATGTTTAATGAATCTCAGGATGAAATTCATGTGACTGCGGAATACCAAGGTACATATGAAGATCTTCATGCGAAAACACAGGCAGCATTCGCAGCGGGAAATGCTCCTGAAGTAACGTTAAATGAAATCGCATCAATTGGTGTATTTGCAAAATCAGGAATGACAGAAAATTTAACTCCATTTGTTGAGAATGACGATATAAATCTCGGTGATTTTATCCCAGGACTTATGGGGAACTCTTATGTGGATGACGAATTATATGGTTTACCTTATTTACGGAGTACACCAATTCTTTATATGAATACGACAATGCTAAAAGAGGCTGGATTAGACCCTGAAGGACCGAAAACGTGGGAAGAATTTGAAACGTACTTAAAAAAGCTTACAAAAGAAGGAGAGCATGTTGGTATGAGTATGCCGGCTGGGATTTGGTTTTATGAAGCATTTGTCGCACAAAGTGGCGGACAAATGATTTCAGATGACGGAACGGAAGTAGAATTCAATGGGGATGCTGGTGTAGAAGCGCTTGAATTTTGGAAAAAAATTGAAGACAAAGAATATGTTAAAGTTCCTGAAGGAGATGAAGCGGGAGATATTGCCAAGCAGGACTTTGCTAACGAACGTGCGGCTATGATCTTTTCATCCACTGCAGACCTCTCTTACATGCTTACACTTGCAGAGGATAATGACTTTGCGTTAAATACAGCATTCATGCCATCCAATGAAACGCATGCTGTTCCAACAGGTGGTGCGAATATGGTTATGACAGCTGGGTTGGATAAAGAAAAGCAGAACGCTGCTTGGGAATTTATTAAATGGATGACTGCAAAAGAACAGACGATTTTTGCAAGTAAATATACGGGGTATCTACCAAGCCGTTTATCAGCGGTAGAATCTGAAGAAATGAAAGAATTATATAAAGAAATGCCTCAATTTAAAGTGGCAGTCGATCAATTGGAATATGGTCACGCACGGCCAATGGAAGAAGCGTATCCAGAGATTTCGATGACACTTCAAGATGAGATTTTAAGAACGCTGCTTGATGAAGATTTAGACCCTCAAGAAGCATTAGATACTGCAGCTGAAAAAGCAAATGGAATGCTTCAACAATGATATAGGGTTTACTTTGCCATTAATATTGTGGCGTTTGGCGCAAAAGGAGAGCGTTTTGAATTGCCAGCCCTTCGTAATGCGATAATTCTTTTTTAAAAGGAGATGGTACGTATGGCGGAGATCATACTGAAAAATATATCAAAAAAGTTTAAAGAAGAGGAGGTAGTGAAGAATCTAAATGTAACGATTCGTGATGGGTCTTTTACTGTGCTGGTAGGCCCTTCAGGTTGTGGCAAGTCAACTACGCTCCGAATGATTGCTGGACTTGAGCAGCAGTCTAGTGGGGATATTTGGATCGGGGACGAGTGTGTCAATGACCTCCCCCCTGGGAAACGAAATATTGCAATGGTTTTTCAAAATTATGCTTTGTATCCAACGATGACTGTGAGGGGAAATATAGAGTTCGGTCTTAAAAATAAAAAGGTTCCTAAGAAGGAACGGGAGATATTGATTAGAGAAATCTCAGAGATTGTCGGCTTGACAGACTACCTTGATAAAAAGCCAAATAAATTATCAGGGGGACAAAGGCAACGTGTTGCCTTAGCACGTGCTATGGTTAAAAAGCCGAAAGTTTTTATTTTAGATGAACCGCTGTCGAACTTAGATGCAAAGCTGCGCAGCCAAATGCGGTCTGAACTAATTCAACTGCATAAAAAATTAGGAACTACGTTTGTTTACGTTACCCACGATCAGGTGGAAGCAATGTCGATGGGTGATGAGATTGCTATTTTAAATAAAGGAACCATTCAGCAAATGGGGAGCCCGATGAACGTATACCATGAGCCAAATAATATCTTCACAGCTGAATTTATTGGAACACCGGCAATGAATATCTTTGAATACAACAAGGTAAAAGATCATTTATCCAATTTAAGCAGAAAAGTTAAATTTGTTGGTTTCCGACCTGAACATGCATTACTAGCTCTTACAGAAAAAGAGAAGGACGCCGGTTACCTCAAACTGGCCAGTGAGATTATAACAATGGAAACATTAGGAGCTGAAACGATTTATACAGTAAAAAATGAAGCTGGAGTTATGCATATAAAAAGCTTTATTCCTCCTTTTGAGAATGCTAAAGAACTCTTGGTTTCCATTCCATACGAAAAGCTATACTTCTTCGACCAGGAAGGGAAGCGATATCGTTCTGTCTCCACTAGACAAATGGATACTGCTTTAGCAGGTGGAGCCTAATTATGACGTGGAATAAGATTCGTCCTTATCTAATGATCTCTCCAGCAATTCTAGTATTTAGTTTGTTTTTCATCTACCCGATCTGCTACATGATTTATTTAAGTATGCATGATTGGAACTTCGTTAGCCCGGAGAAAAACTTTGTTGGTACAGCTAATTTTACAAACCTTGTTTCTGAAAAAGAGTTTATTGAAGTGATGCAAAACACGTTTGTATATACAGCTTTAACCGTATCATTAACGATTATTATAGCACTGATACTCGCTGTTTGGCTTAATAAATCAGGGACAATATATGGATTTGTTCAAGGAGCCATCTTCAGTCCGCACATTATATCGCTTGTTTCTATTTCAATGTTGTGGATGTGGTTAATGGATACGGATTATGGACTCTTAAACTGGTTTTTAAATTTGTTTGGTCTCCCGAGTGTTCCTTGGTTGACAGACCCGAGCACATCACTTCTATCTCTTGCTATCGTTGCAATTTGGAAAGGAATTGGTTTTAATACGCTAATTTTTATAGCAGGGCTGCAGAGTATTCCACGTGATATTTATGAAGCGGCTGCATTGGATGGAACGAATAGAATTCGTACGTTTATTAAGCTGACATTGCCGATGCTCTCACCTACTTTGTTTTTCCTGACGATTATAGGTATCATTAATTCGTTTCAGGTATTTGAAACAATTTCGATCATGACTCAGGGTGGTCCTATTAATTCCACCAATACATTTGTTTATTACATTTATGAATATGGATTCCGTTTCTTTAAAATCGGGTACGCTTCAGCAGCTGGTGTTATCTTGCTCGTTATTATTAGCATATTTACGATCATGTATTTCCGATTGCTCGCCCGCCGTGTACATTATCAATAAGGAAGGAAGGGAGTTAAATGAATACTACCATTCCGTATAAACTCCTGAATGGTATAGGGATTCTCATTGTTGTCAGTATTTTTGCATTTCCATTTGTCTGGATGATATCTACATCGTTCAAATCGTTAGGGGAGACAATGATTTTTCCTCCTGCATGGCTGCCGGAAAGTCTACATTGGGAGAATTTTACTGCTGCATGGAATTCTGGACCTTTTTTAACCTATTTTAAGAACAGTATATTTGTTTCAATAAGTATATTAATCTTGCAATTTTTGACTATTATACCTGCAGCATATGCTTTTGCCAGGTATCAATTTAAAGGCAATAAATTCTTTTTTGCACTTACAATGATTACATTGATGATCCCTGCACAACTCATATTTCTGCCAGTCTACTTACAATTTAGTGCATGGGGGCTGCTTGATACACTTTGGGCACTAATTCTCCCCTTTGCTTCCAGTGCGTTTGGTATCTTTTTGCTGCGCCAATCGTTTAAACAGGTACCAGAAGAATTGTTGGAAGCTGCACGTTTGGATGGGGCAAGTGAATGGAAAATTATTTTAAAAATTATGATACCTATTGCTAAACCAGTATTGATAACGTTCGGACTTTTTAGTTTTATTACACACTGGAATGATTATTTCTGGCCACTTGTCATGACAACAAGTGATGTGACACGAACGCTTCCATTGGGAATTGCAAAGCTTCGTGAAGTAGAGGGTGGTGTTGCCTGGCATATTCTTATGGCAGGGAATATGATCCTTGTTATTCCAATATTAATTGTATTTTTCTTCGCACAACGCCAAATTATCCGTGCCTTTGTTTATACAGGTATAAAGTAAAATGATAATCCATGAAAAGGGGAGTGTAAGGGATGAATAGTTGCATTGCACACCGCGGATGGTCGAGTAGAGCACCTGAGAATACAATAGCTGCATTTATACTAGCTCTGAATGAATCAAAAATTTCTGCGATTGAACTAGATGTGCATCTTTCTAAAGACGGGGTCCCTGTTGTCATTCATGACCATACACTGGAACGTACTACGAATGGGAAAGGCCCAGTAAGTACACAAAGTGCACTTGATTTAGTTCAACTGGATGCAGGAATATCATTTGGACCGCAATTTGTTGGACAAAAGATCCCTTTATTGGAAGAAGTAATGGCATTAGCAAAGGGAAAAAAGCGGCTTTTGATTGAGTTAAAGCAAATGGGTGAGTTGTATGTGGGACTGGAAGAAAAAGTTGCCGAGCTCATCAATAAATATAACATGTATCATCAAGTAGTAGTTATTTCTTTTGACCATGAATCAGTAAGAAAAGTGAAAGAATATGATCCGAAAGTTGAAATAGGCTTGGTTTTCACTGGACGGTTAACAATGCTAGCTGAGCAAGTAGATTATACAGGAGCTAGCTATCTATCAATCCAGCATAGGTTTATTACTAAGGAATTAGTAGAATTGTTTCAAGATAAGTGTGTGCAACTTGTGGCATGGACGATCGATGACGTCGGATCTCTAAATCGTATGAAGGGAATAAGTGGAAACATCCACATTACAACCAACCGCCCAGAAATAATGATAGAAGATGTTAAGAAAGCGAAAAGCGAATTTATAGGCTTAGAACATCGTCCTGTCGTTTCAACGGAAAAAACAAATGAATTACGGGTATTTAAAAATAAAAAGTAGGTGAAACGATGAAACAATTAACAGTTTCCTTTATTATTCCCTCTTTTAATGAAGCTTTAAATGTTGCCGCTGTGCTTGAAGCAATCAGAAGAGAAATGGTTCAGTTGCACTATAAATATTATGATTATGAAGTACTTTTTATTGATGATGGCAGTACGGACGGAACGATAGAAACGATTCAAAGCTTGGCATTTGATTATCCGGAAGTGAAATACTTGTCTTTTACACGGAATTTTGGCAAGGAATCAGCAGTATTAGCTGGGTTGGAGCATGCTGTTGGGGAAGCAGTTATCCTAATGGATGCTGATTTGCAGCATCCCCCTTTCCTGATTCATAAACTGATAAAGGGATTTGAAGATGGATATGATCAGGTAATTGCTAAACGCAATCGTAAGGGTGAATCTCGTGTACGCTCGCTGCTTACTTCCCTGTATTACCGCTTTGTAAATAAAGCCATTGATGTTGAGTTAGCAGATGGTGAGGGGGACTTTCGGTTATTAAGCCGAAGAGCAGTCAACTCTCTTTTGTTGCTTAGTGAGGGCAATCGATTTTCAAAAGGGTTATACTCTTGGATCGGGTTAGACCAGACAACCGTCTGCTATAATAATATTGAACGGGAAAACGGAAAGACAAAATGGACTTTCTCAAAGCTGTTGAATTACGGAATTGATGGGATTGTTTCGTTTAACAGAAAGCCGTTAAGAATTTGTGTATATTTCGGTGCTATTATATTAATTTTATCGCTAGTCTATTTGGTAACTACTTATTTTCGTGTATGGAATAATGGTGTTTCTGTTCCTAGTTACTTTATAGCATTATTTGCCATTCTATTTTTAGGGGGGATCCAACTTATTTGTCTGGGCGTTATTGGAGAATATATTGGCCGTATTTATAGTGAAACAAAAAAGAGACCACATTATTTGGTTAAACAGACAAATATTGAAGAGAGGGAACAGTATGCGATACATCAACAATGAATTTACAAAATTTATAATAGTAGGGGGTATTAACACGCTTCATTATTATCTCATTTATATTTTGTGTCTGTCTGTTTTCCAACTTCACTATTTTTTAGCACACACTCTAGGGTTTTTTGTTAGTCTGGTGGGATCTTTCTTTTTAAATTCATTTTTTACATATAAAATAAAACCTACATTAAGAAAGTTTCTTCGATTCCCGCTAACTCAGGTGGTTAATACGGGACTATCGACGGTTCTTCTGTTTCTTTTTGTTGATATTCTTAGAATAGAAAGCAGCATTGCTCCAATTATAGCAGTATGTTTCACGGTTCCCGCCACATTCATAACTACGGGAAAAGTTTTGAGGCCGTCATGTTAAGAAAAATATCAGGTTGGAGAGAAAAACTGCAAAAATACCCAGGCTTGTGTCTGTTTATTTCTCTTTTTGTAATCAGTTTAGTAGTGGCCTTTTTTAGTCATTTGTTTTTTGTGAAAGAGTGGATGGATGGGCGTTATATGACGGGAATCAATGATGGTCTTTCACAAATGCTACCCTTTAAAAAGTTGCTTTATGATGAATATACAAATGGGAATTTTTTTTATTCCAATGCATTTGGATTAGGGGGAGGGATATATTCTCAATTAAGCTATTATTTTTCTACATCGATTATCTTTCTGATAACAACTTTGATTACATTTTTACTAGAACTTCTTCATCTGATGGAAGAGCCTGATATTTTTTATTGGGCAAATATTACTTTGATTATTAGTGTCATTCGGATGGCACTCATTATCTCATTTACCACTTTGTTTTTCCGTTATATGAAGCTGGAAATTATTCCGGCATATATTGGGGCAGCATTATACGGAACAAGTGTCATTTACTTCAGGCATGTTACATACTGGGAATTTTTCGCAGATGCTATGTTGTGGCTCCCATTGCTATTACTTGGAATTGAAAAAATTATGAGGGAAAAGAAACCAGGCTTATTTACACTGATTGTCTCTATTAGCCTGTTTGATAACTTTTATTTTTCCTATGTTCATTTTTTGCTTGCAGCAATTTACATTTTGGTGCGTTGGAGTGTACCGCAGATACAGGATGAGACAGGTAAAATACAGCAAATAAAAACATATATTTGGAGCGGTTTAGTTGGATTAGGGATTAGTGCCGTGTCTTTTATCCCAGCTGTTTATGGGTATCTGAATAATCATCGTCCTCCATATGAGGAACAGGTACCGTTATACAGTTTTCCGGATAACCCACTTTTAGATGGTAGAATTATTATTATCCCAGCCTTTGTTATTTTATGCTTATTTATGTTTTCGTTTTACAAAAACCGTTTATTTTCCCTTTTTGCTGGATTAACTATAATCACTATCTTCATGCACTTCAGTCCAATGGTTGCTAGTGTTTTTAATGGATTTTCTGCACCACAATATCGCTGGGAATATTTTTTGGCTTTAGCAGCCGGAGGGACAGCTGCTTCAGGCTTGCAGCTGATGCATAAAGTCAAATGGTGGCAAATGGGTGTAGCATTAGGCGGTGCATTTGGTTTGTATGTTGCTTTTTATCTGGATGATGAAACGCTTGTTTTTTCTTCATTAAAAGATGCTTATGAGGCTGTTGCGGCTATTTTTATCGTTGTTCCTTTTCTATTGTACGGTTTTTTTAAAAATCGGAAGATGCTAGCATTCTTTTCATTAACAATTCTGGCAACCAACTTATACATAGCAAATTTTTATCAGAAAGACACCATTTCCGAAGGAGGGGATGTTCAAACAGTATCCAAAGAATTTTTGTTGAGCGAGGAATATAACGGGAAAAATCAACGTGATTTAATAAAGCAAATTAAGCAAAAGGAGAATGATCCATTTGCCAGGATTGACTGGATGATAGAAACTAGAAATAATACACCAATTGTCCAGGATTTTAAAGGTTTAAGTGTGTATTCGAGCATTTTAAACAAGCACTTGCTTTATTTTTATTTATATGATTTAGAAATTGATATGGGAAGAGAAAGTGTAAGCCGCTACGCATCATTGGGAGACCGCGCGAATCTGTATAGCATACTCGGGGGCAAATACTATATTGCAAAAGAAGAAAAAAGTTTAATCCCATACGGGTTTGAACAAATTTTCAAAGAAGGAAACTATGTTGCCTATAAGAATCAAAACCAACTACCGTCTATTCGAACAACAGATACTGTTTTTCTTGAAAAGGATTTAATGAATGCTTCCCCAGTGGCAAAAGAGAGGGCGATGTTACAAGGGATTATTTTAAATGATGACGATATAAAGGGGGAAACGGTACCTGAAAATGAGAACATCATTAGGCAGACAAAGGTAAAAGAAGTTGGTGCTACATATGAGGGAAATGTGTTAGATGTGACAGCTGAAGAAGGGGGATTGAATCTCATTCCTGAACAAACAAACCCAGCTGTTAAAGATTATTATGTATCATTTTATTTAAAGAGTTTGGAAAAAAGTCAACGATCCCATGATAAAATTGATGAATTCCGCTTAATGGTAAATGACTTTGAAACGTACCGGAAATCGAATGATTCTATTTATAAAACAAATAGGAATAAAATCACCATCAGGGTTCCAAAGGATAAAAGTATTTCCATTCGCCTTCCTAAAGGCAAATACAAATTGAGTAACTTAGAGTTGTATGGGGAAGACTATCAATTACTTGAATCAGCAAAGAAAAAAAATGAAAGCAACTCTAATGTACCAATTTCATGGTCAGGAAACAAAGTGAATATATCGTATGATAATCAAACAAACCAACAGTATATGACATTGCCCATTCCATATGAAAAAGGATGGCGTGTTTATATTAATGGTAAGGAAAAAGAGATAAAACAAGCTAATTACGCTTTTATTGGTATTGCATTAAAAGAAGGAATGAATAAAATTACGCTTGTTTATTATCCGCCTTCCTTTTTCTTATCACTCTTTATAACTTGTATGTCTTTGATTACATTCCTATTTATTAGGAAAAACAGGATAAAATGGTTGAGGTAAAGGATAAAAAATTAATAAATACCCAAATATCATCAAGTTCAGTTTCCCTTTTTCTTCCGTATTTATGGGCTGCTTCCAGGTGATATTTGGGTGTTTATGTTGTAACATATTAGTATTTTATTGTAAGGATAAATTTATTCTATGAAGTTTGGTCTATCATGGGCAGCAAAGGGATGCGACATTGTCGGTCCGACTCTTGTCCACGGGCATTCGGATTGTGTCTAAAATAATTGATATTATTGTAAATAATAGAGGCGCTTTCTGTTAAGTCTTTATCAATAATATCAAGTGAAGCGATGTTTATTTCTTCTTTTTCAATATCGATGATCCTGAATGATTGTTGATCAAGACAGGCAGAGGTTTGGAGAAATGTCCAATTCTTTTCTTGGACAATAGAATCGACATGTGTATGACCGTTTAAATATACCCCAATACCTTCCTTTTGCTCTAAAATTTTCCACATATCAATACTTGGATGTATAGAACTTTTATCAAGTTCAGAGTTTTTTGTTGTATTATAAACAGGATGATGTGCAAACACGAATAATGGTTTTGTTCCTGATGTTTGAACTATATTTTCAAACCACTGCAGTTGCTCGTCGTCAATCCAGCCCCCATAATCTTCTAGGTCCATTTCTCTGGCAGTATCCAAGAAGGCGAATATTGCTTCATCTGTTGAAATAGTATGATATCGGCATTGTCCAGTAAGTGTGAGCACGTCTTTTCTTGGGAGTGCGTATAAATCGTGATTGCCTAAGGCATGGTAAAAGTTTCTATCCCTTTGGTTTAAAAGATTGTAAACTCCGATTAGTTCAGAGGCATGGCCAAAGTTTGTTAGATCCCCAATGGATACGTGCATATGAGCATCAATTTCTAAAAAGTGCTCAATCAATGACTGAAAAAACCTGCTGTGTGCATCGGCCAATCCTGGAACTGTTTCGTCAATTGCTGGATAATGTAAATCTCCCATTAAAGCAACTCTCATTTAAATTCTCCTTCCCAATTTTTAAATAGGGGATAATAGTCTAAAGTAAGTGGTCACTATTATCTTCACTTACAAGTATAATAGTGTAGTATTAATTTGTGATTAACTGTGCATTAAAAGATTGTAAAGTTACTTCTGAAGTTTGTATGATTTGTATGATTTTTTAATAAATATGATTGCAACAACACTCAATCTGCTATAAAATTTCCTGGAAAAATTCACCTAGTCATTTTTATCTATATTGCTTGCTAATATCTCTTTTTCCTATGTCTTTTCATGACTTTTATCGCAGAAATATAGACTTAAAATAACAAGTTATTACAAACTATGATAAAATAACTAATACTTAAGATGGGGTACAAACAATTTAGAAAACCGTAACAAGTTTGACATATTTTTTTAACAGCCATAATATATATAGTACAGTAAACAATGTTTGATAAAGACCTGCGGTAGTATGTCAAAAGAAAAATAAATAACTATTTGATTATCAAGGTGCAATTCACTTAAAAAAAGCAACACGAAGCTAAACCAGCAAAAAACAGAA